>DDBP01000085.1 GCA_002332795.1 Anaerolineales bacterium UBA2029
TGCCCTGGCGCGGCGACTGTTCGGGATGCCGCTGGCGCTGGCCGTGCTGGCAGTCGCGGCGGTGACGCTGCGCCCGATCTTGCTGGCGCGCACGGTGACCGCCGAAACGCTTGTCCCGCTCTACGTCGCGCTGACGCTGTGGTGGCTGACGCGCGCTTTCAACCTGCGGCGCGAGGTCACCTTTCGCGTGCCCCATACGCTGCCCTTCGCCGTACTGGCGGTGTTGTTCGGCGCGTCGGGCTATCTGCATTATTCGACGCTGCTACTCGGCCCGCTGGGGTTTGCGTTCTTCCTGCACCTGTGGCTGACCGGGCAGCCGCTCTCGCGTCGTGTGTGGAGTATGTGGGTGTTCGTCGTCGTCCTGGCGACGATCGTGGCGCTGCCCTATCTCATCTCCACCCTGCGCGACCCGCAGATGAGCGAAGCCTACCTCTGGTGGCGCGAGCGCCCGTCCGGCGTGACGGCGTGGCTGGACGGCTTGCTGCGGGCTATCGGGGCCATCGTCTGGCAGGGTGATGCCCGCGTCACGACCAACGTGCCGGAGCGCGCCTTGCTCGGCCCTGTGCTGGCGCTGTTGCTGATCCTGGGCGTGGGCACGGCCATCCGCCGCTGGCGCGACCCGCGCCATGCTCTGCTGCTGCTGACGCTGGCCTGCGGCGTGCTCACCGACGCCTGGATCGGGCGCGAGGTCAACTTCTCGGCGCACCTGGTGGCCCTGCCCGCGGTATTCCTGCTGGTAGGAGTGGGGGTGCAGAGCCTGTGGCAGTGGCTGCGCGGGCGCGAAGTGGCACAGGCCTGGCAGCCGGTGACCGCGCTGGTAGCCGTGATCGTGCTGGCCAACGTGTGGACGGTGCGCGCGCGCCTGTTCGACGACTGGCAGCGCGATCCCGCCGTCCGGGCGGCCTACCATAGCGATCTGGCGGCACTGGCCGCCTACCTCGACCGTACCCCTGACGACCTGCCCGTTTCGCTATGCGTCACCGGCCTGAACGTGCCGGGCGACGCGGGCCTGTCACCACGGCAGATGCTGGGGCTGATGCGTCACCGCGAGGCGCAGGACGTGCGTCACGCGGACTGTCGCGGGGGCATGGTGCTGATTGACGCGGGCGCGCCCATGCGCTTTGTGTTCGCCGATCCCGCCGATCGACAAACCATGCCGCCGGAACTCGCCGACTGGCTCTCTGAGGCGACGCCCCTGGATGCGCCGGGGATGCCGCCAGGCGCGGTCTGGCGGCTGGACGTGGCGCAGCGCTTGCGTGATGCGGGCGGGCGCTGGGACCTGCTGGCCCCCGCCTACTTCATGCCGGGGAGTGACGGAGCGTTGGTGCAGGTCGAGCTGCCCGCGCCCTTCGAGCACGGCCTGACTTTCGCCGGTTACGATCCCAGCGTCTTCAACGGGGTGCGCATCCCTGGCGCTGATCCTATCGTGCTGGTGACCTACTGGCGGGTAGATGGCCCGTTGCCCGCTGACCTGGGCATTTTCGCGCATCTGTTGGGCTACACGCAGACCGAACCGCGCGTCTTGCAGCTTGAGCCGTGGGCAGAAGCCAACGCGCTGGACGTGGTGCCCGAAGAACTGGAACCGCGCGACTTCTTCATCCAGGTCTCGTATATCTGGCTGCGCGAGAATCTGCGACCGGATATTTACGCGCTCACTGTGGGTGCCTATCGCGACGAAGTGGCCGTGCTGGAAAATCACCTGCCGGTGCTCGACGCAACGCAGAATTACGCCCCGCGCGGCGATCGCCTGTTGCTGGGGCAGATCACAGTCGTGCCCCGCCCAGAAGGGGACGGCGGGTAGGGGGCTGCAGCGGCAGGATCGCTCGATATGACGTGCGGGTAGGGCTGCCCGATTGGCGTCACTGGCTGGTTGAAAGACACAAAGGCAGGGAGCATCCGTGCTTTACCTCGACGGAAGTCAGGGCGAGGGCGGCGGGCAGATTGTGCGCACCGCCCTCACTTTGAGCGCGATCACGGGCGTTCCTGTACGCATCGAGCGCATTCGCGCCGGTCGGCAGACGCCGGGGCTGCGCGCACAGCACGTGACAGCCATTCAGGCTGCCGCGACGATCTGCGCGGCGCATACCGAAGGCGTGGAGGTGGGCGCGGAGGCGATCACCTTTGCGCCGGGCGGGCCGGTGCGCCCTGGCCGTTACGAGTGGGCAGTGGGCACGGCAGGCGCGGTGACGCTGGTCTTGCAGACGGTGTTGTTGCCGCTGGCGCTGGCCCCTGGTCCGTCACGGGTGCGCGTGCGCGGGGGGACGCATGTGCCGCTCAGCCCCTCGGCGCACTACCTGCGCGATGTGTATCTGCCTTTCCTGTGGGGGCTGGGCGCGGAAATGACGCTGACCATCGAGGCGTTCGGCTGGATGCCGGAAGGTGGCGGCGCGGTCTCCGTCGAGATCGCGGGCGGAGCGCACCTGCAGGGCGTGGACATGCGGCAGCGCGGCCCGCTGGAGCGCATCTTCGGCACGGCTCTGGGCTGCAACCTGCCCGCACACATCCCGCAGCGCATGGCCAACCGCGCCATCAATCTGCTGGCCGGGCGCGATGCGCTGGTGGACATCCGCCCGCAGCGGGTGACTGGCCTCAGCACGGGCGCGGGGATTTTCCTGGCGGCGGAGTATGCCAACGGGCGCGGCGGCTGCGGCGTGCTGGGGCGTAAGGGGATGCCGTCGGAAGTGGTGGCGCAAAAGGCCGTGACGGAACTGCTGGCGTTCGATCGCAGCGGGGCGGCGGTGGACGAGCACCTGGCCGATCAGATCGTCGTGCCACTGGCGCTGGCCGAAGGGCCAAGCTGGTATACTACACCCACCGTCACGTCGCACCTGGCGACCAATATCGCGGTGGTGCGCGCCTTTCTGGACCGTGTGCTGTCCGTTGACGAGCGCACGGGCCTGGTGAGCATACTCTGACAGGGATAGCATGTTCGAGATCGTCTTCCTCGGTACCTCGGCCAGCGCGCCTTCGTTGCATCGTGGGCTGGCGGCGCAGGTGGTCATCGTCAAGAATCACCGCTACCTGATTGACTGCGGCGAAGGTACGCAGCGGCAGTTGCTCAAGAGCGGCATTGGCTTCAAGCGACTCAACCGCATCCTGATCACGCATGGACACCTGGATCACATCCTGGGCCTGGCCGGGCTGATGTCCACTTTCATGCGCTGGGAAAGCGTCGAGGAACTGGAGATTTGGGGCGGGCGTTGGGCGCTCGACCGCATCCAGGATTTGATCTATGGGGTGGTGTTGCGCGGAGCCGAGCCGCCCATGCCTTTGCACCTGATTGACGTGAAGCGCGGCGTGCTGATGGAAAACGCCGACTATACCGTCTCCGCGTTTCCGGTGGAGCATCGCGGGCGCGACTGCTTCGGCTATGTCTTCCAGGAAAAGGCGCGCCGTCCCTTCCTGGTCGAAAAGGCGGAGGCGCTGGGCGTCCCCGCCGGGCCGGAGCGGGCGCGGCTGGTGCGCGGGGAGACGATCACCCTGCCGAACGGGCGCGTGGTGCGGCCCGATGACGTGCTGGGCGAGGACGTGCCCGGCGCGCGCGTGGTCTTCACCGGTGACGTGGCGACCTTCAGCGGCCTGGAGCACGTAGCCGCGGGCGCGCACGCGCTGGTCACCGAGGCCACCTACCTGGATGCAGACGCCGAAATGGCCAGAGCGTTCGGGCATGCGACTGCTGGCGAGGCGGCCCGTTTTGCCCGTGACGCCGGCGTGCAGACGCTGCTGTTGACGCATATCTCGCGTCGGTACCGCGAGCGCGACGTGCTGCGCGAAGCCCAACAGTATTTTCCCAATACGGTCGTGGTGCGCGACTTCGATCACTATGTGGTTTCCAAGGGGCAGCCGGTGCGCAGGGTTGTCCCCGGCGAGGGCGGCGACGAACTGGAAGAGCCAGAACTGCCATGAGGCGCGGGGGGCCGTCACAGGGGCACAGAGAGCACAGAGTTCTGTGATCTCTGTGTCTCGGCGGTTCGAGCGAGCGTGCGCCAGGCAGAATCGGCAGTTGACAGCGCTGTGACCCTTTGCTACCATGAGGCAATCAATTGCACAGACGAAAAGGCTGTGACGGAGAAAAGTAGGTGCGTCTAGCCGCCCCCAGGGAGTCCGGGCCGGAGACTGCAAGCCCGGATGAGCGTGCCCGCACCGAAGTTCGCTCCTGAGCCGACGGGTGAACGGCGGCGCGTTGCGCCTGCTCAGTAGTCCGCTCCGCAGGCCCTGCGTTAACGGGGCAGCCCCTCTCGCTGTGCGCGACGGGGGCGACAATGAGGTGGGGTCGTGCCGCAGGGGGCGGCAGACCCAACCAGGGTGGTACCGCGGGCACTGTCTCGTCCCTGATCCTGACCAGGATAGGCGACGAGAATTTTTGTTTTTGGCCTGGGTTGTGAAACAATTAGCCGGAGCGTCACCGGCACTCATCACGGCAAGAGGGATCGTATGCTGGAGAAAATAGACACACTCTACGAGCAGGCGCTGGCCGAACTGGAGGCGAGCGCCGACGGAGAAGCGCTGTCCGCCTGGTACCGCCGTTACCTGGGCAGGAAGGGCGAAGTCACCCTGCTGCTGCGGGCGACGGGCATGTTGCCGAAGGAAGAACGCGCCGAATTCGGCAAGCGGGCCAACTGGCTGCGCGACACGCTGAGCGCCGCCTATGCCGAGCGGGCGGAAGCCGTCCGCCAGGAAGAACTGGCGCGTTCGCTGCAGACGGGCGCGCTGGATGTCACGCTGCCGGGGCGTCGTATCCCTACTGGTGGGCTGCACCCCACCACACAGACCTTGCGCGAGATTTATGCCATCTGGGCGGAGATGGGCTTTCAGGTCTACCGCAGCCGCGACGTGGAAGACGACGAGACCAACTTCACCCTGCTCAATATTCCGCCGCACCATCCCGCCCGCGACATGTGGGACACTTTCCACACCACCACGCCGGGGGTGATCCTGCGCACGCACACCAGCCCCGGCCAGATTCGCGCCATGCGCGACTATGGGGAGAACGGCACGCAGCCGATTCGCGTCATCCTGCCGGGCATGTGTTACCGCTACGAGCAGATTTCGGCCCGCAGCGAGATTCAGTTCAACCAGGTCGAGGGGCTGGCCATCGGGCGCAACATCCGCCTGACCGATCTCAAAGGCACCATCACCGAATTCGCGCGGCGCATGTTCGGGCCAGACAAGCGCGTCCGTTTCCGCGGCTCGTATTTCCCGTTCACAGAGCCGAGCCTGGAAGTGGACGTGGAGTGCATCTTGTGCGGCGGCAAGGGTTGCCCCGTGTGCAAGTACAGCGGCTGGCTGGAGATCGCCGGTTGCGGCATGGTGCACCCGGTCGTGCTGCAGAATGGTGGCTACGACCCGCGCGAGTGGAGCGGCTTCGCCTTCGGCATGGGGCCAGAACGCATGACCATGCTCAAGCACGGCATCCAGGACATCCGCTACTTCTGGGGCAACGACCTGCGTTTTCTGGAGCAGTTCTAGAGCGTGTTATGAACTTTCGTGCAGCATATGCCACTCATCCCTCAATCCCCTCTCCCTCGCGACTTCAGGAGCGGACAGGGCCAGAG
>DDBP01000062.1 GCA_002332795.1 Anaerolineales bacterium UBA2029
CACCACCAGCGCGGGCCGCAGACCGCAGGTCAGCGCCAGCCGCGCGCCGCCGTCCGCGGCGACGATCAGCCCGCCCGCACCCTGACGCAGCGCTGCCTGCACCGCCGGGCCGTCCAGCAGATCGCCATTGGCGAAGACCAGCGCTCGCTTGCCCATATGTGCGTCTTCAGGCATGAAAAAAGCCACTCCCCCGGCAGAGAAGAGTGGCTGACATCTGGCGCGATCACGTGCAACTCCCTCCGCCGGCATTATCCGGATCAGGTTCTTAGGGTCGGCGTCGCACTGCGGACGCACCTCTCAGCCTGGCTGCCCCAGGCTCCCCCGGCTACGCATAAGTTGTTAAGCTGCTTCAACTATAGCAGAAACGCCCCTCGCTGCCAATGCCTGAGCTGCAGCACAGGCTACGGCGCCGCGGTCACGATGACCGTGGCAGACGTAGAAAAGACAGACGCCGGGTACTTGTCTGGCTTGCCATCCTGGGGTGTCAGCGTGCCATCTGGTAAGAGATACTCTACGTCGTAGAGGTCAGTGAGTTGATGGGTTTGCGTCACCGTCCACTCCAGAGTGTGCGTGCCGACCTCAAGCCAGCTCAGGTCATACAGCCACCAGGCACCATAGACCTTGTCGGCATGATTGTTGCACACTGGCGCATCTGTGGCCCACAACTCAGTGGGCAACCAGTAAGGCTTGGTGGTCTTGACCGAGCCATCCAGAAGCACCTGTCCATCAACCTTGAGTTCGACAGCAAACGCATTCTGAAAGGCGTTGACCAGCCCAGATGCCCGACAGACTGCCCAGCCAGTCACAAACCAAACCGGGCGTCCGTCGGATGGCCCATACGGAGGGGCGCCATCCCAGTACATCCAGATGAGAACCTGAGGGTCCTCCTGCGCCCCTGCGGACGGGAGGAATGCCAGCGCAGGCAGCACCAGCACGGCGATTAGCGATACCGAGACGACATACTTGAAAAAGCGAGCGCTCATGGTGTATGCTCCTCTTGCATAGTTCGTTCGAACGGACGGACAATGCACTCAAGGGCGGGCGTTCGTCTGCCGCGAGCGCCCGCCCCACTCGCTAACCGGTAGCGCCAAAGACCGCTTTGACATCGCCTCGGTGTACTTCGAAGGCGATGATCTCCAGCACTGCGCCGTTGAACGTCATATCCAGGCGGTATTGCAGCGACCCTCCAATGTTCTTGAGGTACACACGGAACGTGTTGGGAGTCAGCCATTCGCCCTTCGCACCAATTGGCCCCAGGCGTCCTGTCGAGACGCGATAGATGCCATCCAGGCCTACCGGAATCGCCTCCTGCTGCCCATCGGTGAAGAAGAGCGTCAGCACAGCCGCGTCACCGGAAAAGCTCAGCGAAAGGGCCTGTGTGCCCAGGACACTGGTATCCATGCCTGGGATCACGGAATCCACCACTGGTTCGAGGCTCACCAGAGCGGGGCTGAACAGGCCATAGACCTTGCCGTCGATCTGCCCGGCCATCTCCGGCAAAGGCGGCACCGCCGCAGGTGCAGGGTTGGCAACCGCCGCGATCGCCGCGGCAAGCTGCGCTTCTCCCTCCGGATTCTCTGGTAGCGGCTCACCCGCATAGGGCATGCTCATCAGGCCGCCGAGCAGGGCAGGAAGCTGATGCATGGTACGGGTCGCTTCTGTGGCAGTGCCGGTGGCAACAAGCAGCACATCCAGGCCCGGAAGCACAAAGATATACTGCCCCCCACCTCCCAGCGCCAGCACCCCCAACCCTTCGAAGACCCACCATCCATAGCCGTACCCGACTCCGAAAGGAGTAGACAATTGATTGGTCAACGAGTCGGCGACCCACTGTGCCGGCACGATCTGCGCACCATCCCATTGGCCGCCGTGCAGATAGAGATAGCCGAACTTCGCCCAGTCGCGCAGCGAGAATTGCAACCCCGCCGCGCCGCCGTTCCCGCCGTCGGGCCTGGTGGCCCAGACGACCTCAGTGATGCCCAGCGGCCCGAACAGGTTGGCCTGGGCAAATTCCATGGCGCTCTGGCCAGTCGCCGCCTCCAGGATCGCTGCCACCAGGGCGAAATTCAGGTTGCAGTATCGCCACTGCTCGCCTGGCGCGCCCGCCATGGGCAGTTCCAGCGTAGCCTGGAGCCAGTCGTCAGCCGCCCACACGTCCTTTTCGGGGTCCTGGCCCGCATTCACGTTGCACGCGAAACCGCTGCCCATGGTCAGCAGGTCTCTCAGCGTCATCGCCTGCTTCTGAGCGTCCAGGTTCGACACGGTGCGATCAGGGAAAAAGCTCAGCACTGGCTCGTCTATGCTCTTGATGAACCCCTGCTCAAGAGCGATGCCCACCAGCGCGGAGGTCACGCTCTTGGTAGCGGAATACACGCTAAAGCGGGTGTCCGCCGTCGAGGGAGCATAGTACGCCTCGGCGACGACCTGCCCGTGCCGCACCAGCATCACGCTGTCCACCGTCAGGCTGGGTTCGCTCAGGGCCAGGAGATATGCCGCCACCGCTGCCGAATCCATCCCCTGGGCTTCTGGGGTTGAAGTCGTCCAGCCGTCAGTCGGCCACACGACGGGAGTATTTCCCTCCTGCGCACTTGCCAATGGGGTCACAGACAACGCCAAGATCAGCAACGCAGCGAACAACAACGAAGGGCTTGCATGCTTCGCCAACACAGTAGCCTCCAGTGTCTGTTGAGATCGGATTAGAAGGGACGTTGTCGTTCGTCCCGGTGAACGATCCCCATGGCGCGTCCCGTCTGGACCCAGGGACCATGAGTGAGCGGGGAAGAGAGGAAGCTCGCGCAGGTGCCTCACCCGTCCAGGGAGACAGGCTCTGCACGGAAGAGAAAAGGGGGCTGCACCTCCTATAGAAACAAGCAGCCGAAGACTCTCTGCTCAAGGAAAAAAAAGAGCATCGTCTTCGGCAGCATCGGAAGGGACGGCAATGCTTGGCTGCCGCTACTATGTGTCAGTAATGTGTCTCTATTGTAAGACAGGTTTTTGAATCAATCAACTGACTTTAAATATCAGCCAGACTCACCCGACGCTGCCAAAAGACGATGCGCCAGGCTCGGCCCTGGCGCGTTCGGAAACAGTGCTCGCGCGCTCACGCCCTGTGCAGGGCGTCAGCGCGTCACTTGTACTTGCCGGTGCTGTACACGTACACGTAAGGGGTCTCGTAGCCACCGTCGAGGCTCCAGGTGAACGCCCAATGCGCGTCGGTGATGGACATGTTGACGCAGCCGTGACTGTGCCGGTAGCCAAAGCCGTCGTGCCAGTATGTCCCGTGCAGCGAGATGGCGTTGTCGAAATACATCACCCAGGGCACGTTTTCCAGCGAGTAGAAGTCCGTCTGCCCTTCCGCGCCGCTCATGTGTCCGTTGGTCTGGCGCGACCACACTTTGAAAATACCCTCGTTGGTCGGCCAGTCCTCCAGACCAGAAGAAATGAGCGTGGCGAAGACTGGCGTATCTTCTTCATAGGCCACCAACACCTGCTCGTACAGGTCAACGGCAAACCAGCGCCCCTTCACCTGCGGCGGACGCTCGACGAACGTCACCCGCGCCACGCTGGTCTGAATGATCCACGCCTCCGGGCCGATCAGATACCACTGCCAGCCGTTCACCTCCGCCGTGGCGAAGATGTTGACGCGCGTATAGCGGGGGATCACCGGGCGCGATTGATCGCCGGGTGCGCCCGGATAGGGGCTGGGATATGAGGGAATCAGCACCCAGGCCATCGGGTACTCCAGCTCGCCATCCAGGTAGACGCCGGTGAACTCGCTGGGACGCACCACCGCCAGTTGACTGGCGGGCATCCATTGCCCTTCGTTGACCTGCACCCAGTCCCCGCTCACGCCGGTGACCGTCACATAGTTGAAGCCCTCGGCGATCTGCCCGATGGGATTGCCGCCGGGCGCATCATAAATAGTGGCCGCACCGCCCACAATGCGCCGAAAGGCGAAGCGGGCGATTTCCTGCATATTGGGAGCCAGCGGGCGCACGTCCGGGTGCGGATGCAGCAACATCTCGTCGAGCAACATCTGGTATTCGACGGTAGGCAGACCGGCAGTGCACCCTGGCCCATAGGGGTCACTCAGGCAGGCGGCGTGCTCCGGCCCCGAAGCGCGTACCAGGCCAGCAGGAGCAAGCGCCAGCAGGCTCAGCAACGACAATGTGGCGATGATCAGACGACGACGAGACACGATGCACCCTCCGCAATACTCTTCAGGCGGGCAGAAGGCAGACGCCAGCCTGGGGGGTTACCCCTGTCCGGCGCTCATTGCTGTATCGTCAATTGTACCAAAGTGGGTTTGCCGCTCACAGGCGCTCAGCATACGGTGCCGCTACGCCCCGGCAGTTTCCTCGACTGCCAGCCGGTGCACCAGATTGAGCAGACGCCGTTGCAGTTCGGCGAATAGTTCCTCCGCCGCCGCTTCCTGTTCCTGGGGGGTAGAGGCTGCTTCCGTCGGATCGTGCAACGACCAGTGTGCCAGGCGCACGCCTTTAAACAGGTCATCGCCGACGCTTTCCGCTTCGTGCACGATATCGCAGACGGTGATCACCAGGTCGAAGGGAATGCCGCGCAGATCGTCCAGTGATTTGGCAGCCAGTCCAGCGATGGACACCCCGTGTCGCTGCAACACCCGTGCGGATACTTCAGGCAATGCCTGTCCCGCTCTCTGCGGCTCTTCGATACCGGCGCTGTAGGGGATCAGCGCCTGCGGAAACATATGGCGGGCCAGCGCTTCGGCCATCAGCGAGCGTGAGGTGTTGCGGCGACACAGAAACAGCACCCGTCGGGGGCGCTGCAACGCTGGCAAAGCCGGGCCATCGGCAGGGCAGGCACAATGCTGTTGCCACCAGCGGGTGAACCGCCGCGTCATGTGCAGATCAACGCTGTAATAGTGCCGCCGGGCGTCGCCGATGCTGCGCTGACTGCGGATCAGCCCGCAGTCCGTTAGAATGCTCAGATGATGCGAGAGCAGGTTCTGGCGCAGGCCCGTTTCGTCCATCAACTCAGAATTGGTGCGGTCGCTTGCCAGGAGCAGACGAAAGATGTGCAGCCGGTTTTCGTCCGCCAATGCTTTGAGAATGCCAATGACCTGGGATTCGCTCAACATGTTCTCTTATCTCTCATTCAAGGGGCATCCGCTGACTGCCCGGAACCTTCCACTGCCCCTTCCAACGCAGCGGCCATTTGCTCGATCACCCAGCGCAGATTGCGATCGTGCACTGCCTCCAGCGCTGAACCGAGGGCAAACTGCGCGGTCGAAAGTTCCTGCCGGGCTTCGGCCTGCTGCGCCGCCAGCAACCAGGCCAACGCGCGCACGTCATCGTCCTCGTCCTCGGCGCTGAGTTCATCGCCGCGGCTTTCCAGTTCGGCCAGCAGCGTGCGCATCGCCTCCTGACTCTCCTGCGCCTGATTGAGTTGCGCGTGCGCATAGGCGATCAGCGCGTAGATGAAGGCCAGGTCTTTGAGGCTCGCGTCTTCGCGCCGCTTGAGCAGGGCCAGCGACTGCTGCGCGGCCTGCAGCGTAGCCCGTCGTCGCTCCAGTTCGTCCAGCGTCCGACGCAGATCGTCGGAGGCGCGGCGGGCCATGTTGGCATAGAGCGTGACCCTCTGGTAATACTCCGCCGCTTTCTCCAGATCGCCCGCGGCACGGTAAGTATCGGCGATGGCCTGCAGCGTCGCCCCGATGCGCTGATCGTTGCGCGGCACGTGCTCCCCCTCGATCGCCAGCGCTTCCTCCAGCGAGCGGATCGCCTCTGGATAGCTCCCCTGCTCTGCATAGAGCGCGCCCAGGATACGCAGCGCATCGGCATAGGCCACCGGCTGCAGGCGGCGATCCATGTAGACCAACGCCTCGTGATAGCGCAGGATGGCTGCGCTCAGGTCGCCGGCGTGCTCATGCGCATCCGCCAGCAATTGCAAGGTCTGCACGATGCGGGCGTTGGCCTGCTGCGGCTGCCCGCGCTCGATCTCATACGCCTTGCGCAGCGGCTCCAGGGCGTCGGCGGGACGTTCTGCTGCCAGCAACGTCTGCCCCAGCGATCGCCAGGCCGCCGCTGCCGCGACCGAGCGTTCCGGCAGATACTCCAGCGCCCGCCGGAAACTCTCCTCGGCCTCGGCGTACTGCCCCTGACTGCGATAGGCTTCGGCGATGGCGTGATGCGTCAGGCCAATCTCAAGCGGCGACTGTTCCGGCAGGTCGGCGCTCAGTTCCAGCGCCTCCGACCAGGCCGCGCGCGCTTCTTCGTAGCGTCCCATCAAGGCCAGGGCGCGGCCCAGGTTGCGCAGCGTATTGATGCGATCCTGGGCGAAGGGAGGCGCGGGTTGTTGCGCCAGGGCTGCCTGATAATATTGCAAGGCCAGCGGATAGCGTCGGGCGTCACGGTGCACACCCGCCAGCTCGCACAGTACCTGCCCCAGTTCCTGCCCGGTGCCGATCTCACGGGTGAGATCGCGCACCTGCTCATACAGTTGCACGGCGCTTTGATCGCCCATCGCCGCCGTGACACGAGCCAGCAGGTGCAGGATATCGCGCGATTGCCGCGGGGCATCCGCCCGCTCCAGCAGATTCAGGGCGCGGCGGTACGCCTGCGCCGCTTTGGAGAGCTGTCCCTGCGCCTCGTGCGTCTGCCCCAGCGAACGCAACACGTCCGCTGTGTGCGTGGGACTCACGTCGGGCACTTCGCGCAGAGCGTTGATCGCTTCTTCGTAGACGCCGATGGCCTCTGCGTAACGGTTCAGGCCACCCAACGTGTGCGCCAGGGTAGTCAGGATGCGCGCGGCGTCGGCCACATGCTCCTGACGGTCGAGCAGCGGTAGCGCCGCCCGTAGACTCTCGACTGCCGCTTCTGCCTGCCCCGTCTCAAGCTGCACCGCGGCCATTTGCTCCCACAGCAACGCCTGCTCGCGAGGCACAGGTTCGTGCGCCAACGCCTGCTGGAAATGATGCAGCGCGTTCTGGGCCTCGCCCATACGCCAGTAGGCCCGCGCAGTGACCGCGTGTGCGAAGGCATGAGTTGCCGCCTGCCCTGGCGCGTCGCGCACAGTCTCGCTCAGCAGCGGTTCCGCCGTCAGGATCGCTTCTTCGGGGCGATCCAGCGCCAGATAAGTTTCCGCCAGATCGCGCGTCGCCGCCCACGTCACCGGCGAGGCCGGGAAATGCGCCGCGGCTTCGGCCTGCGCCCGCTCGGCCACTTCCAGGGCCAGCACCGGGCGGCCATCCGCCAGCAAGGAACGTGCGGCCAGCCCCAGCGCCAGCAGACGCACCGCGGGACGCGGGTCGGACACGGCCTCGTCGGCGCGCGAGGCCAGGGCATGCGCCCATTCGCTGACCGACTGCCGCGCCCGAATCGGGCGTTCCATGGCCTGTTGCGTACGCGCACGCAACGCCTGCACGTAGCCCAGTTGCGCCAGGTCGGGGCGCGGCTGCCGGATGAGATGATCGAGCATCTCCTGCGACACTTCCAGCGCGGCGGGCAGCCGTCCTGCTTCCAGCAACGCCCGGTGCAGCGCCAGTTGGGTGATCAGAT
The DNA here is from genome assembly GCA_002332795.1 of Anaerolineales bacterium UBA2029. Classification (GTDB taxonomy): domain Bacteria; phylum Chloroflexota; class Anaerolineae; order Aggregatilineales; family Aggregatilineaceae; genus UBA2029. The sequence goes on from DDBP01000062.1 coordinate 7,536, forward strand.
AGTCGGTGCTGTGCGAGGGGTGTTTGTGTGAGAGCGCCAGCCGATAGTTGGCGATGGCGCGGTCGAGCTGCCCCACGGCGCGATAGGCGTCGGCCAGCCGGTGCAGCGCCCGTCCGATGCGCTGATCCTGCCGATCGGGATCGTTCTGCGCCTGTTCGACTTCGCCCTGAAAGGCTTCCAGCGCACCGGCGTAATCTCCGGCACGCCACAAGGCGCGCCCCAGCGAGCGATAGGCGTCGGCACAATCAGCGGGCGCGTTGGCAGTCTTGAGCACGGCCAGCGCTTCCCGCGCCGTGCTGATGGCCATCTCGTCCTGCCCGGACGCCAGGTGCACTGCTGCCAGCAGGCGCAGCGTGCGTCCCACCTGCAGGGGATCGGGTTCTGGTTCGGCACGGTAGAGCGCCAGCGCCTCGCCCAGCGTGTTGCAGGCCGCTTCCAGCTCTCCGGCGCTGGCCAGGGCCGCCCCCAGCCCGCGCAACAGCTTCGCCCGCATCCGTGACGAGAGTTCCCCGCCGTCCTGCAGCGCGGCCTGATAACCGTCAACAGCCGCCTGCACGTCGCCGCGTAGATGGTGAATCTGCGCGCGCAGGTGCGCCGACTCAGGGTCGCGCTCCTCGGCGATCGCCGCCATGGCCTGATCGTACTGCCCGGCCAGCAGATAAATCTCCGCCCGGTCGTAGGGGGTGCTGTCCGCCGCCTGCGCAATTTCCGCCACCGCCGCCGTGTAATCGCCGCGCGCCCGCAAGATGGCAGCGCGTTCCGTGTGCGCCGCGGGCGAATCGTCGAGCACTTCCAGCGCGTCGTCCAGCCGCCCCAGGTGACGATAGACACGCGCCAGGCCGCGCCGGATGACGCTCAGCGAATCGTCCGCGCCAAGCTGATACACCAGTTCGGCAGCGCGCACCAGGTGTTCGGCGGCCTCTGGAAAGCGCCCCGTCAGGTCGAGCAGTCGCGCCTGAGCGACCAGCGTCTCGGCGACAGCATGCGGGCTATCGTGCTCCTGGCGCAGGGTCAGCGCCCGCTTGAAGGCTTCCTCAGCCGCGTGATAGGCTCCGGCGTCGGTCAGCTCCAGCCCGTAGCGGGTCAGGTTGGCGGCCTCGGCGCGGGGGCCGCTCAATTCGGGCACGCTCTCGTCGCCCACCAGCGCACCGGGTACATATTCACGCAGGTAGAGATGCAGCGCCTCGGCCAGCGGTTCGCTGATATACGTCGGGCCATAGGCATTGGCGGTGTGATAGGCGTGCAGCAAGCCCCCTTGAGCGCGGTAAAGCGCCAGCGGATCGCCCGCATGAGCGCGCGCGTACTGCAGCGCCCAGGCGCGCATCTTTTTGGCGAGTTTGCTCTGCGCCGGATGTGCGCGATCGGCTGCGGCTGCCCGCGCGTAAGCCACCGGATGCATCACGTACAGATCGGGGTCGCGGTGATCGCGCTGCACGAAGCCATAGTCGGCCAGCATGTTGACGCCGCGACGGGTGGCCAGCGGATTCGCCATGCCCGCCACCGAGCACAACCCATCGAGCGGCGCGCCAGTCAACGGGAAGGCCCCAAAGGCCGCGAACAGGCGCTGATAGTCGCGGGGCAGTGCTGCCAGCGACACATCCAGCGCACGGTTGAGGCTGGCGACGGCCAGCGCCTGCTCGTCGGGCGCGTCCGCAACCGGCGCAGGAGCCAGGCCCGTCACTTGGGGTTCGTCGGCGGCTTCCTCCTCGTCGTCGCCTGCTGCGACAATCTCCGCCTCCGACTGCGCGCCGCCCGCGTCCGTGACCGTGACCGCGATCAGGCTCTCCAGTTCGTCCAGGCTCAAACCATCGCGGCGCAGCAATGCCCCGGCCAGCATCAAGGCGTAGGGATGGTTGCCCAGCGCCCGCGCCAGGCGCAGGAGTTGCCCGCGCAGCCGCCGAATGTCTTCCAGCCCGGCGTGCCGGGCCAGCGCGTCAATCGCCGCGGCATCGTCGAGCGCCCGCAGGGTCACGACGCCTTCCACGTCGGGCACCGTCTCGTCCGCGGCAGGACCGTCTGCACCAGGCAGGCGTGGCGCGCTCTCGACCGCCACCAGCACATGCTCGGTCAGCGCCAGCAACTGCCCCAGGCGCGGGTCTGCTTCCGCCAGGTTGTCCACGATGAGCAGTGTGTGATCGTCGAGCACACCGGCCAGCGCGGCCCAGCGCAAAGCCGGATCGGGTTCCGTGAGCACATGCGGCAGATTCAGCGCCAGGGCCAGCGTCTGATCCAGGCGATCGGGATCGTCGAACCACCAGATACGACGAAAGCGCTGCCGGGTGCGCTCGTGAACAGCCACCGTTGCCAGCAGCGCCGTCTTGCCGGTCCCCGGCTCGCCGCGCACCTGCACCGGATGCCCGGAAAGCAGCGGGCGCAGCACCCGCGCGACTTCGTTCGCACGCCCTTCGAAGATGCGCGGACGCGGCGGAGGCTTCAGCCAGCCACGCGCCGCCTCAACGACGGCGGCTGCCGGGCGAGGGTACCAGCGCGGCGGCAATGGCGGCAGCGGGGCTTCGGGCCGTGGCTCTGGCTTTTCCAGCCGGAAGGGCGCAGCGTCCGGCAATGCCTGATCTTGCTCGACGGGAAACGCCAGCAGACTCTCGGTGAGCGCGAGGAACTCGTCGGCGCGAAAGCCCACCAAGACCGGCGCAAACTCAGGCAGGGTCGAAGAGCGAGTCTCTACTTTCTTCATACCCGCAAATTGTAGTGAGCGAGATCGCGTTGCGCAAACGCTCCCACGGGCGGCGTGAGGCAACGCTCTCGCGTCAGCCGCCGTCAGTTGACCAGATACCCTTCGGCGAAGGCATCGAAGGCAACGGTATTTGGCCCCTGCGGAATGACCTTCAGCGTCAGCGCCAGTGACTCGCCGGGGGCCAGGCGACGGTTGGGGTCGAGGTACACGCGGCGGAAGCCGGTCACGCGCCGTTCTTCGTCGAAAAGAGTCATCGTCACGGCGATGCCCTGTACTGCCTGCGCGCCTTTGTTGGCGATGGACAGCGAGACCTGATACTGATCGATCACGAATGCGCCGGAGACCTCTTGCATGGCCAACGAGGCGAAGCGCCGCTCGACATCGGTAGCGATCTCGCCCGTCTTGACGAAGGATCGTGCTCCAGCATAGCCGGGCGGCGTACGTTCGAACAGCACGCGGTAGGGGCCAGCTTCGCCACCGGGGAGCAGCGCGCGGGCGAGCGTCGTTTCACCGATGGCCAGCAGCGACCCGTCGCGGGCGAGCAATTCCACCGCCACCGTGACCCCTTCGATGGCCTCCTCCATGGGATTGTGCACCTGCCCCAGGCACATCAGGCTACCTACGGCAGTCTCGTAGCAGGTGGGGCTGCTCACACTCAGCAGGGCCGCTGGTGAAGCTACCAGGCTGGCGCTGTCGGCACTCAGGAGAGGCGTAGCCGTATAGACCGGCCACAGCGTGGGGGTGAGCGACGGGGGAAGGCGCGTGTAACCCAGCAGCGGCGACGCCGGTTGCGGTGTGGCCGACGAGGTCCCTTCGGACGACCATACCTGACTGCAGCCTGCAACCAGGACCCCGACCCAGATCCACAACCACCGCCAGGCGAGCCGTTCCATGGGAGGCGCCAATATCCCTCAATATCCAAAAAGAGGCAGCACAGTATCCCACATTATAGCTGAAGACCGGCTGCCGGACAGCGGCAAAATGCCCGACTCGCCCCATTTTGTCGAAACAATAACAAAAGCCAGTGTTGAGACAGCGTGAATGTGCCGCAGGGCGCTCAGCGATAGTCCTCGCGGCGCGGATAGAATACATCCACGACGCGGCAGGGTGTCAGCGCCTGCCCGCTATGGGCCACACCGCCGGGGATGATCGCCACCCCTCCCCCTTCGACCACCCGCGTTTCGCCGCCCACGGTCAGGGCAAGCTGCCCTTCCAGCACCCAGGTGATTTGCTCGTGCGGGTGCGCGTGTTCTGGCAACGTCGCGCCGGCCTCGATCTGCCAGTGTGCCAGCGTGACGTTATCTCCGTGCACGAATTGTCCGTGAAAGCCAGGGATCACCTCGCGTATCGGTTGTTCGGTCAGGTTCGTGAATGCCATGTGCCACCTCCTGAGCAGGGTTCAGGGGCGAACAGGGCTAGAGCAAGCGTTAAGGTTGGTTCGCCTGGTTTACCTCACCCC
>DDBP01000234.1 GCA_002332795.1 Anaerolineales bacterium UBA2029
AGATACGGCGCGAAAGTTCATAACAGTCTCTAAGTGCCCGGCAGAGGTGCCTGCGAGTGCCCCGTGCTGACTCCATGTTCCTATTTTCTATACGCCGTAAAATTCTTCACGGCGGCAATTCCACCAGAATCCCCGCAAAACAGGGCTGAAGGCTCTGCATTTTTTGGCTTTTCTCAATGATTCGCGACTCTCTATATTCTTTCTCCTATTATCAAATCCCAAAATCGGTGCTATGCTACAAATAAGATAATATTTCCATGATACACATTCAGTGCCAGATGATATTGCAGTGCTCAGGAGGTGAGATTCGGATCGTTGCCAGCGCGTGTTTTGAGAAGCACTTTGGCGCTGCCGCGTCCATCTCATAATTGACAGAGACACCGAATTCGACCCTAAGCGGGTGGCGTGTAGTGTACTTGCGGGTGTTCGCTCTGAAACCATGTCACAACGCATTGCCGCCTAAACTTTCTTCCCCACATTGTGCTCCATGGTAGACCACCCGGTCTGACAAGCTGGTTTCTGTCTATCTGGCCTGAAATCGCATAGACGACGAGAGGCTGTGCCGTCGCATCAGAGTGTAGGGCATCCTCACGCCCAGGCGACTATGGCGGAGCCAGCGAGCAAGTCATAGTTGGTGAGGGGGACCGACAATGGAACAGACGCAGACGGTGACGTCGGTCGTGGACGCCGATCGTCGTCTGTATTTCCTGTGCAAGCGGCTGATGGATGTCGTCCTGGCCTCCCTGCTGCTGGTACTGCTGTCGCCCCTGCTGATCCTGATCGCCATCCTGATCAAACTGGACAGCCCCGGCCCGGTTTTCTTCGTGCAGGAGCGCGTAGGGAGCCGCCGACGCCTGATCGGTCGGCAGGTGGTGTGGGAGATTCGACCGTTCCGCATGATCAAGTTCCGCTCGATGGTCTGCAATGCGGATCCGAAACTGCACGAGCAATACATCCGCGCTTACACGTCGGGCGAAGCCAGCGCAGTAGAAACAGAGGACGGGACGATCTACAAGCTGGTCAACGATCCGCGGGTGACTCGCGTGGGGCGCATCCTGCGCCGCGCCAGCCTGGACGAACTACCACAGCTTTTCAATGTGTTGCGCGGCGAAATGAGCCTGGTTGGGCCGCGCCCGGTGCCCCAGTATGAGTTCGACAGCTACAAGGACTGGCACAAAGAGCGCCTGGCTGCCACGCCGGGGATCACCGGCTTGTGGCAGGTGAGCGGGCGCTGCGAGAACTCGTTCGACGAACAGATGATGCTAGACATCACCTACGTCCGGAATCAATCGCTGTGGCTTGACATCGTGATCCTGCTTCGCACCCTGCCTGCGGTGTTGTCCGGTCGAGGTGCTGGATGAATCCGTTCGGTAATTGCCAGACGATGAGGTGGGGTTATGAGCGAGCAGTTAGGACTTCTTATCGTAGGCTGCGGGTACTGGGGAGTGAACTACGTCCGCAACTTCATGGAGATGCCCAACACGCGCGTGGTAGCCATCTGCGACCAGCGCGCCGAGCGTCTGCGCGAGCTGCGACGGCGTTTCCCCGAACCCGCTTTGACGACCGATCTGCAGAAGGCGCTACGGCTGCGCAGCGTTGATGCGGTGGTGGTCTGCACCAATGCCGCTTCGCACTATGAAGTGGCGCGCCAGTGCCTGGAAGCTGGCAAACACGTGCTGGTCGAGAAGCCCATGGCTACCTCGTCCAAAGATGCGCAGCAACTGGTTGACCTGGCCGAAGTCAAGCACGTCACGCTGATGGTGGGCCACATCTTTCTCTACAATAATGCTGTTCGCAAGATCAAGTCGTACATCGAAGATCGTTCGCTGGGCGAGCTGTATTACCTCTATGCCCGGCGAACCAATCTCGGTCCCATCCGCTGCGATGTCAACGCCCTGTGGGACCTGGCTCCGCACGACGTATCCATCTTCAACTACCTGCTGGGAGCGCGGCCTGCCTGGGTGAGCGCTGTGGGCACGCAGGTGCTGCACAACTGCCGCGAGGATGTCGGCTTCATTGTGCTCGGTTATCCCGACAACATCCTGGGGCACGTGCACGTCAGTTGGGCCGACCCGCTCAAAGTGCGCGAAGTGGTCGTCGTGGGCAGCGACAAGCGCATCGTCTTCAACGATCTCGACCCCCTGGAACGGGTACGCATCTACGAGAAGGGCATTGCCCCGGCGATTGATGAAACAGGGCCAGCCAGCTATAGCGAGCATCAGTTCTCCATCCGCGACGGCGACATCATCAGCCCCAAGATCGAGTTCAACGAGCCACTCAAGGCGCAATGTCAGCATTTCGTGGATTGCGTGGAACAGGGGTGCCCGCCTCTCAGCGATGGCCGAGAAGGACTGGAGGTCGTGCAGGTGATGGAGGCGATCGCGCGCTCGGTGTCGTTGCGCGGTGCGCCTGTCGAAATCGGGTGGGATCAGGGTCAGGACAATCTGGCCCGCGTGGGCATGGAGGGTAGCCATGAGCGCCGAACCGGTGTCGGTGCCGTTCGTTGATCTGACGGCGCAGCGCCTGCCGATCGCGCACGAGCTTGAAGAGGCGCTGGCCAGAGTGATGCGGTCGAACAGTTATATCCTCGGCGAGGAAGTAGAGCTGTTCGAGCAGGAGTTTGCCGCCTTCTGCGGTGCATCGTATGCCGTCGGGGTGGATTCGGGGACTTCGGCGCTGGAACTGATCCTGCGTGCCTACGGCATCGGTCCCGGCGACGAGGTGATCACGGCGGCCAATACCTTTGTGGCGACTACCTTCGCCATCAGCTACACGGGCGCGCGTCCGGTGCTGGTAGACATAGACCCCTGCACGTATACCGTTGACATTGTCCAGGTGCAGGAGGCGATCACGCCGCGCACACGGGCGATCATGCCGGTGCATCTCTACGGTCAGCCCGCCGATATGGATCCCATCCTGGCGCTGGCGCGGCAACACAATCTGATTGTCATCGAGGATGCCTGTCAGGCGCACGGCGCACGGTACAAGGGACGGCGGGTCGGCTCGCTGGGGCATGCTGCGGCGTTCAGCTTCTATCCGGCCAAGAACCTGGGCGCGTTCGGCGACGGGGGCATGGTCGTCACCAACGACCCGGACATCGCCGAGACGATCCGCAAACTGCGCAACTACGGTCAGAGCGCCAAGTACCACCATGAACTGCTCGGCTACAACCGTCGCCTGGACACGCTGCAGGCCGCCGTGTTGCGGGTCAAGCTCAAGTATCTGGACGAGTGGAATGCCGCACGGCGCACGCACGCGCGGCTCTACCAGCAATTGCTGGGCGGCAATGGCATCCGCCTGCCCGTAGAGGCCAACTATGCCGAGGCAGTGTGGCACCTGTACGTCATCCGCACGGTAGCGCGCGACAAACTGCAGGCTCATCTCAAGGAGCGGCGCATCGGCACGGGCATTCACTATCCGATTCCTATTCACCTGCAGCCCGCCTACCGCGATCTGGGCTATGAGGTGGGCGACTTCCCGGTGACTGAACATAGCGCTGGGGAACTGCTGTCGCTGCCCATGTTTGCTGAGTTGACGCCGGAACAGATCGCGTATGTGGCCCATACCATCAAAGAATTTCTGGCCGACTATGCCCGGCTGGAAGCGGTCGGCTGATCGGAGCGAGCGCAGCAGAGATGGAGCCGGACTGATGGGATGAGGCTGACCTTTGACATCTCCCCCACACGGCATGGGGAGGGAAGAGCGCGCTTATAGCTCTCCTTCCCCGTGCGGGGGAAAACATGCCGGATAGGGACAGGCGCAGTGTGTGGCTGACTCTTGGAGCCATACGCGGTGGTGTATGCAAGTGGGGGCGAGGGCACCTTCCGGCATGACAGGTGAGCGTGGAGGTGCCTCAGCACTGGACGGCAGCGGGCCGTCGAAAAGGAGTGGGTATGTCCATCGTCACCATAGACCCGCGTAGCGATGCGCGATGGGAGACGCTGATCCGGCACTACCCCAGCAGCGTCTTTCACTCACCAGCATGGATGCAAGTCCTCAGCGATACCTATGCGTTCGACATACAGGCTCACGTCGTGGTGGACGCCGGAGGCGTGCCACAGGCGGGCCTGCCATTCTGCCGCATTTCCGACCTGCGCGGGGAGCGCATCGTGTCGCTTCCGTTCTGCGACTACCTCGACCCGCTGGTGCAGACAGAGGAGCAGTGGAGGCTGCTGCTGGATCGGCTGCTGGCCGAAGGTGTGCCGGTCGTCCTGCGCTGTCTGCACAACCTCATCCCCCTGGCCGACAACCGGCTGCAGGAATTCAAGCGGGCGAAGTGGCATGGCATTGACCTGCGCCCCGACCTGGAGACGCTGTGGATGAGCCTGGACGGGGCAGCGAGACGCGCCATCAAGAAAGCGGAGCAGCACCATCTGCAAGTCGTCGTGGCCGAAGACGAAGCGATGATGCGCGCGTTCTTTGAGATGCATCTGCGGGTGCGCAAATACAAGTATCACCTGGTGGCACAGCCCTATCGTTTCTTCGAGAGCATCTGGCATCACTTCATGGAACGTCAGCAGGGGATGGTCTTGCTGGCGCTGCAGCAGGGCGAGGTCGTGGCGGGGATCGTCTTCCTGCGCTGGCGCGACACGCTGTTCTACAAATTCAACGCTTCTGCCATTGATAACCTGAGCTGCCGGCCCAACGATCTGCTGGTTTGGGCGGGCATTCAGCACGCCAAGGCGCAGGGGTTGCAGCGCTTCGACTTCGGGCTGAGCGACTGGGATCAGGCCGGGCTGTTGCAATACAAGCGCAAGTTCGCCAGCGAGGAACGGACCATTCACTTTCTGGAATACGCTGTCCATAAGGAAGTTGCACCCTACGTACAACAGGCACGCACACTCCTACCCCGCCTCACTGACCTCTTCACTGACGCCGCCGTGCCGGATCGTATCACTGAACAAGCCGGGGACGCGCTGTACCGCTTTTTCGCCTGAGCAGTATCAGCGCCCGGTTAGCGCTTGTAGGGGGTTCTCATGGGAGACGCGCCACCAGTCTGCGACTACGAAGGGTCGGACTATCGGGATCGTTTTTGGGGCGGGGATTGCCGCGTCTATGAGGATTGCACGGAGCGTATCGCATTGCGCCGACTGTTGCCGCCGCGGGGACGGCGCGTGGCCCATCTGGGTGCGGGCTTTGGACGGATGACCAGTGAGCTGCAAGGCTACGATCAGGTCGTCGTCCTGGACTATTCGCGCACCATGCTGCGCGACGCGCAGGCTCGCCTGGGACGGGACGGTCGTTACGTCTACGTGGCGGCTGACATCTATCATTTGCCCCTGGCCGACGGAAGCTGCGATGCAGCGGTGATGGAGCGCGTGATTCATCATATAGCCGACGTGTGCGCGGCGTTGCGACGGATCCGCGCGGTGCTGGCTCCCAGCGCGCCGTTCGTGCTCGAATACGCGAGCAAACGGCATGGCGAAGCGGTGTTGCGCTACCTGCTGAGACGCCAGACCTGGAATCCGTTCGACCGCGAGCCGGTGTCTTTCGGGCCGCTCTATTTCAACTTCCATCCCGACTACATGACCCAATGCCTGCGGGAATGCGGCTTCGAAACGCGGCGTTGCCTGGCTGTCTCGTATTTCCGCCTGAATCTGCTCAAGCGCCTGCTGCCCCTGGGGGTGCTGGTAACCCTGGATCGGCTGATGCAGCCGACCGGTCGGATAGCGCTCTATTCGCCGAGCGTCTACACGCTGAACGTCGCAGTGGGAGAGACACCTCCTGCGGCTCTGGATGGTCCGCTGTTCAAGTGCCCGCAGTGCGGCGCACTCCTGGAGACGGCAGAGGACGAAGTGACCTGCCCCAACGGAGATGGACGTTGGGCCTGCCGGGATGGCCTTTACGATTTCAAAGAGAACCTGGGGCCGAAGAAGACGAGACGGCGGCGCAGAACCCAGGAGCAAATGCGCAGCCTCGTCCAAGCATCAGCTAATGAAGCCACTCTGTGAGGTGAGATGCGGTGGAACTCTCAGCGTATTTCCAGGTCTTGAAACGGCGCAGACTGGTGATCCTTGTGACGCTGGCCGTGGCGCTGACGGTGGCTTTGTTGATCAGCACCCGGTTGCCAGCGGTCTACCGGGCCACTGCCACCCTGCGGATGTTGACCGCCGTGAGCGGTTCTGCCGACTACCTGCAATACGACGTGCGCTATGCCGAGCGCCTGATGAATACGTACGCCAACCTGGCCACCAGTCAGCCCGTGCTGGACGAACTGGCCCGCGCCCTCAACCTGACCGAGCCGCCCAAGGCGACGGTCACCATGGTCACGAATACGGAACTGTTGCAGGTCACGGTGGAAGATCGCGATCCGGCGCTGGCCCGCGACGCGGCCAACAAGCTATGCGAGATTCTGATCTCCGAGGCCAAGGCGCGCTATGAGGAATTGCGCAAGGTGAGCCTCGACACACTGAGCGTGGAACTCTCCCAAAGCCAGGTCGAACTGGATCAGACGCGCCAGGATTACGAGGCCGCCCTCAGCGCCGACTTTCCGGATGCCGAGCAGATTCAGGTGCTGCGCGATCTGTTGACGCTCAGAGAAGGGCGCTACACCACTTTGTTGGCGCAGTATGAGCGGGTGCGCGCTCTGGTGGAGTTGCAGGCCCCCTCCATCACCGTGGTCGAGGCTGCCCGCACGCCCGAAGCCCCGTCGCAGCCCCAGCGACCGCTGATCCTGGGGCTGGCCGCCTTGCTGGGCCTGGTCGGCGGGCTGGGACTGGCTTTCCTGCTGGAAGCGCTCGATACCCGCATCTATTCCAGGGCACAACTGGTCTCTATGACCGGATTGCCCATCCTGGGCGAAATCCCGGCGGCGTCCGGAAGGCGACAGCCCGGTTTGTTCCGCGAACTCTCGGCAGAGCAGGAAGCTGTGCACCGGCTGAGCGTGAATCTGTTCCCGCCAGAGTCCATGCGCGAACGGCGCTCGGTGCGGCAGGTGCTCATGGTCACCAGCGCGGCCCCTGGCGATGGCAAATCCACTCTGACCGCCAATCTGGGGCTGGCAGCGGCCCGGCTGGGTTACAGGACTGTGCTGATTGATGCGGATGCCCGCAAGCCAGCGCTGCATCACTTCTTCGGCGTGCCGAATGACGGTGGCCTCAGTGACTTGCTGGCCAGCGAGATCGGACTGGAAGAGGCCATTTTCGAGACCAAGCAGGCGCGGCTGCATGTGATCCCCAGTGGTCCCTGGACGTCTGACTTCTTTGCCTTGCTGGGGTCGGCGGCCATGGTGGAGTTGCGCGATACATTGGCGCAGTCCTACGATGTGATCCTGATCGACAGCCCGACCTTTCTGGCCGCTGCCGATGGAGCCATTCTCGCTTCGCTGGTAGATGGGGTGCTGCTGGTCTTGCGGCTGGGACGGGTGCGCCGCGAAACCATGGCGACCATCCTCGATCAACTGGCGCACCTGAGCGTTCAGCCGGTCGGACTTGTCCTGAACCACTCTCCCAACGGTGGCACTCATTTCGACTATCGGCCAGTCGCCAGGGCCAGAGCGCGTGACACACGACGCAGTGGGACTGGCTCGCCCAGGGGAGTGAGTCCTCAGGGCGCCGCCTGGGCGGCTTCAGAGGCGGTTGGGGAGGATGGGGCCGACGTATGAGCGAAGCGGTGCTGCACCGGTTAGGGGTTGCCGATGCCTGAGCTGTCTGTGGTCTTGATCACGCGCAATCAGGCGTGGAACGTGCCCCGCCTGGTCGAGTCCGTATTGCGGGAGACGGGCCGTCTCGCTTCGGGCGAGATCGTGCTGGTGGACTCGGCTTCGCAGGACGGGACGGCTATCACAGCCGCCCGCTACCCGATCCGCGTGCTGCGCCTGCGTGCGGATCAGCAACTCAGCGCGGCTGCCGGTCGCTATGTGGGGTTCAGACAGACGACCGGCGACCTGGTGCTGTTCCTGGACGGGGATATGGAACTGTGTCCAGGCTGGCTGGACAAAGCCATGGCCATCCTGCGGCAACAGCCGGAGATTGCAGCGGTGACGGGCGCGGTGATTGACCGCCCCCTGGACACTCCGCGCGACGAGGTATGCGTCGTGAAGCAGGCAGACGGTGGTGTCCGCCTGCACGAAGTACGGCATGGTGGCGGCGCAGCCCTGTATCGCCGCGCGGTGCTTGACGAAGTGGGGCCTTTCAACCCGCACTTCTACTCCGACGAGGAGCCGGAACTGTGCGTGCGCATCCGGCGGCGCGGCTATCGCATTGTGGAGACCGACTATCCGGCGGTGTGCCACTACACCGAGCCGCACGAGGCGCTCTCCACGTTGTTTGCCCGCTGGAGGCGCAGGCTCTACCTCGGCCCAGGGCAAATCCTGCGCTATCACCTGGGCAGCGGTGTCTTCTGGGCCTACCTTAGCGAGCGCGGTTTTGGTTGCCTGCCTGCCCTGGCGCTCGCGGCGGGGGCGGTGTGTTTGTTGCTGTCCCTGCTGACTCAGGTATGGGTCTGGTTTGGGTTGTGGGGGCTGGCGCTGCTCGCTGTGATCGCTTTGACACTGTATCGCAAGCGCAGCGTGCACCGCGCTCTTTATACGTTGACGCGCCGCGCCCTGATGACGGCGGGGATGCTGCGGGGGTTCTTCCTCAAACCGCTGCCCGCGGACGCCTATCCGGCCCACTTTGACGAGATCAACAGCCAGGAGACGTGAAGATGCCCCTTGAAGCCGACTTCGTTGCCCCACTGCGTCTTCACGAGTATCTGGTTGCCGCCCACTGGCGGGATCAGAAGTTGCTCGGCCCGGACCCCGGGCTGCGCCTGAATTACCGCATATGGCGGTTTGTGAAGAGCGCCCTGCCCCACCTGCCCTGGGCAGATGACGTGTGCTTCATTCAGGCGCAGGGCTACTGGATTCTGGACAACTGGCATCTGTACGAACTGACCGGAGAAGAGCGCTTCCGCGAGATCGCGCGGGCGTGCTCTGATGCGGTTATTGGACTGCAACGCCCCGACGGGGGCTGGGATTACCCGGTGCGGGCCTGGCAAGGGCGCACGGCGACTGTCGAAGGCATCTGGGGGGCGATTGGTCTGCTGGCGAGCTTCCGGCAGACAGGTGAGGCCAGGTACCTGGATGCGGCGCTGACGTGGCACCGCTATCTGGAAGATCAGATCGGGTACCTGGAAGAAGGCGAGCAGCTCGCGGTCAACTACTTCGCCCAGGATCGCCGGGCGCGCGTCCCCAACAATTCCGCTTTGCTGTTGCGCTTGCTGGCCGATCTCACCGAGACGACGGGCGATGCCGTTTACCTGGAGCGCTGTCCGGGGCTGATCGCGTTCATGCGTGCGGTGCAGATGCCCACCGGCGAGATTCCCTACGCGGTCAGTGGCCTCGAAAGCTGGGAGCGCCTCCATTTCCAGTGCTATCAGTACAACGCCTTCCAGGCGCTGCACCTCATGCACTATTACGAGCGCACTTCCGACTCTGCAGCGCTACCGATCATCGAGGGCGTGCTCGGCTACCTGAGCGGCGGCCTGGCTGAAGACGGGCACGCCTACTACGATTGTTCGCACCCGCGCCGTGCCGTGATCTACCACACCTCCGCCCTGGCAGCAGCCTTTGACCAGGCCACGCGGATGGGTCTGGGCGACTACGCGGCGCTGGCAGACCGTGCGCTGGCCTATGTATTACGCGCGCAGCGCCCCGACGGGGGCTTCCCTCATTCGCGGAGAGATTACGGCTTCCTGCGGGATGACCGGTCCTATCCGCGTTACCTGGCGATGATCCTGCATCATCTGCTGAGCATCATGGCTCCGCAGTCGGTGGCGGGTGGCCCTGCGCAAGCCGGGCACAGAGGCGCACAAGCGGTGGCAGGCAGCGGTGCCGAGGCAGGTCTGTGATGCGCGTGTTGATGGTGACTCACCCCTTGCCTACGGCGGAGAGGCCGAATTCGATGACGCCCCTGATGCATCAGATTCGGTCGCTGCGCGCCCTGGGCCTGGAGGTAGACGCTTATCAGATCATGGGCAGGCGCAAGCTGAAATACGTCCTGGCTGCGCCGGGCTTCTGGCGCGCGGTCTCCGGCTATGACCTGATTCACGCGCACTTCGGGCACTGCGGCTGGCTGTCGCGCACGCAGTGGCGCCGGCCCCTGGTGGTGTCTTTCATGGGATCCGATCTGCTGGGCACGCCGAAGGAAGGGGGGCGCATTCCTTTCCTCAGCAAGGTGGTCGTCCAGGCCAACAAGCGGCTGGCGCGTCTGGTGGACGCCGTGATCGTCAAGACGGAGGAGATGGCCAGAGTCGTTGCCCCGGTACGCGCACATGTGATCCCTAATGGCGTTGACCTGGAACTGTTCCGGCCCGTGGATCGCGCCGAGGCCAGGGCTGCGCTCGGCCTGGCCCCCCACACACGGTACGTGCTGTTCCCCGGCGATCCTCTCAACCCGCGCAAGGCGTTTCCGGTGGCCAGGGCCGCCGTCGAGATGGCGGCGCAGCGCAGCGGCCAGGAGATCGAATTACTGACGCTCTACCCGACGCCGCCGGAGAAAGTGCCGCTGATCATGAACGCCTGCGATGTTGAGTTGCTCACGTCCTATATCGAAGGCTCGCCGAACGTGGTCAAGGAGGCGATGGCCTGCAACCTGCCGGTGGTGACGGTGAACACGGGCGATGTGGCGCAGTTGCTCGACGGCGTGCAGGGCTGTTTCATCTGCCCGCGCACGCCAGAAGCGCTCGCCGAAGCATTGATTATGGCTCTGGCCGGGGACGGGCGCACCAATGGGCGCGAAGTGCTCAGGCGCAAAGGGCTGGACCTGGAAAGCGTGGCGGAACGCATTCGCGGCGTCTATGAGGAAGTGCTGAACAGGCGATAGACCGAGTTGACCTCATGACAGACTATGCCGACCTCAAGGTGGCCATGATCGTCCATCAGTACTATTACTACGATGGCCGCGTCCGTTTCTATGCCGAGGCGCTGGCGGAAGCGGGGGCCAGGGTGGACGTGCTGTGTGTGCGGGCCGAGACGCGCCCCGCCGCTCCCCCGCCCCAGGGACTGCGCGTGTTCACCATCCCGGTCAGCCGGGCCTACCGCGGGCCAGGCAGTTACCTGCTGGAATACGGGCTGGCGCTCATTTTCTACACGATACGCTTGCTGGCCCTGTACGCTCGCAACCGCTACCAGGTGATTCATGTGCACAACATGCCGGATTTCCTGATCTTCGCCGCGCTGATCCCGCGCCTGCTGGGGGCCAGGCTCATCCTGGATATTCACGATCCGACGCCCGAATTCACCATGTCCAAGTACTCGAAGCCCGCGACTTCGGGGCTGGTGCGTTTCATGCGCTGGCAGGAACGGTTATCGGCGCGGCTGGCCCATGCGATCATCACGGCGAATCCGGTGTTTAAGGAGCGGCTGGTCGGTCGGGGCCTGCCCGCGGATGCGATCACAGTCATCGGCAACGAGGTGAACGCGCGCATCTTCGATCGCGAACGTTATGCGCCGCAGCGTCAGGCTCGCCCGCAAGATGGGCGTTTCGTGTTGGTCTATGCCGGGACGATCGCGCCGCGCTATGGACTGGAGGTGGCCGTCAACGCGCTGCCGCTGCTGGTGGAACGCATCCCCGGCGTGCGGCTGCAGATCATCGGCAAGCAAACCGACTATTCGCAGTATCTGGCGGCGCGCGCCGAACAGCTCCGGGTTGCCCAACACCTGGAACTGACCCCCGCAATTCCGCTGGAAGCAGTGCCCTGGCACCTGGCGCAGGCGGATGTGGGCATCTACACCGCCGTATCCGACCCTCATATGGACGTGGCTGTGCCTACCAAGGTGCTCGAATATGCGTATATGGGGTTGCCGGTGGTCGCCTCCCGCCTGCCAGTGCTGGAGAAGGGATTTGCGCCCGAAGCGTTGCTGCTCTTCGAGCCAGGGTGCGCTGAGGAATTCGCGCAGCATGTCCTCACACTCTACGAGCAGCCCGCGCGCCGCGCCGAACTTGTCCAGTGTATGGATCGGACTTTTGTGGAAGCTCAGCGGCAGCAAGAGGGACGCCGGACTTATTGTGCCTTGCTGGACGCTCTGCTGGGCGGGCAGCAGGAAAAGCGCGCTGTGGCACAGGAGGACGTAGCAGGCGAGGGACACAGGAGGCCGATTGATGAGTAGGGCGTTGGTTGGCTCCCGCACGATCTGGCGGTCGTTGCTCCTGTTGGGGGTGTTGCTTGTAGCCGTGCTGGGCATGATGGCAGGGTGCGAACGTCGGGCTGGCGTTGCCTCTTCCAGTTACGCGGCAATCAGCGGTCATCCCCGTCTCTTCTTCACCGCCGCAGATATTCCGAGGTTGCGGGCGCAGGCGCTCGGCACGCACGAGAGCATCTGGCAGCCGATCCGGGCATTTGTTGACAAGCAGCTTGGGACGCTGCCTCCCACCGAATCCAGCAGTGAGATGGGGCTGCGGTACTTCCGGAATGCTGGCAATGGGCTGATGGCCATGGCTTTTGCCTGTGTGATCGCCGATGACGATCGGTATTGCGATCTGGCCAAGACCTATCTGCTCACCTATGCGGGCTGGGATGAGTGGAGCGAACGCAATCAGCGAGACTTGAGCCTGGCTCACATGCTGTTTGGCAATGCGCTGGCCTATGATTGGCTATTCGACCGCCTGACTCCGGAGGAACAGGATATTGTGCGGCAGAACCTGGCCAGGCGGGCGCAGCAGATGTACGAGGCGAGCACGCAGCCCAATGAGTTTGGCTGGCGGAACTGGTGGCACAGGTCGTACCTGCAGAACCACTACTGGGTGAACAACAGCGCCCTGGGCATGGCTGGACTGGCCCTGATCAATGATGGGTTTCTGCTGGGCACCTGTTCGGTTTACCCTGCGGGCAACACCGTCGTCAACGTTCGCGCCTGGAGCAGCACAACTTCTGAGGTCGTCGGGACGCTGGCGGTGGGGCAGCGCGCAGAGGCGGTCGGGCAGATGGAGGGCGATGACGGGTATCTGTGGTGGCATCTGGCCGACGGCGGATGGGTGCGTGCGGATGTGGTCCGCGGGGAGGAAGGCTGTCAGGCTGGCTCGCTGAACCCGCAGGCGTGGATCGATCAGGCCCGCGACCGGCTGACGGTCGGGCAGGCATTCCTGGAGGGCATCGCCGACGGAAGCTGGCACGAAGGGTTCAACTATCAAGGGTATCTGTTGAGCATGTCTCTGCCTTTCTGGACGGCCTTGCGGCAACTCACTGATGTTGACCTGATACCCCATACCTACCTGCGCAACTACGCCTACTGGTGGTTGTACAACCTGCTGCCCGATGACGAGGGCGTGTTGATGTCCTTTGGCAATCTGGATGCGGGCTGGGTGAACAACCGTCAGCCTTATGGTGTGTTGCGCTTCATCGCTCAGGAATACGACAGCGGGCTTGCCGAGTGGTTGACCAGACAGATAGTCAGCGCTCAGGGGCGAGACAGCAATGTCTACACCGCGCCCTGGTATGTGTTCGAATACCTGTACTATGACCCAACCGTTGTGCCACAGCCCCCCGCTGATCTCCCTGGATCGCGTGTGTTCCCCGATCTGTCCGGGGTGATCTGGCGAACTGGCTGGGGGGCGGATGACCTGATCTTTGGCCTCAAGGCGGGGGCGCATGGGGGCCGGTTCGCCTTCGACACTTTCGTCCGCGAACGCATTCCCTGGGAGACACCCTGTCGCGAGACTCACTGTCAGCTCAACGTCGGGCACGATCACGAGGACACGAACACCTTTTACGTCTATCAAGGGGGGTGGCTGGCGCTGGAGAATGCCGAAGTGGGGCGTCAGGAGACTGCCTATCACAACACCTTGCTGATAGATGGGCAGGGGCAGTATGAGCCGCCCTCGGATCGTAGCTGGCGCTATCCCGCGGACTTTGCCGGGAGCGATGGCTTCCTGGAAGCGACCGCCAGTTCGCCGCATTTCGACTTCCTGGCTGCGGACGCGACGCGACGCTACAAGCAAGTCAAGAGGCTGAAGGATGTCACCCGCTATGCGCTGTTCATCCGCCCCGACTACCTGGTGATGTTCGACCGCATCGAGGCCGACGATCCGCATCAGGTGGAGTGGGTTGCCCATTTCGAGGCTCCGCCCATCGTCGAGGACACCTGGATCAGGGGTGGTAGCCAGGGGGACTACCTGCTGGGCATCGGGTTCGCCGCCCCGTACCCTTTCGCCATCAGCACAGGTAACGACGAGCTGCCTTACGTGCGTGTGAGTCCCGAATCGCCTGCGGACTCGGTGCTGTTCGCCAGCGTACTGTATCCGACCGACCGCCAGGGCTGGGACGCGCGTCCGACGTTCACGCTGGTAGACCAAACGCCTGAGGGCGTGCTGTTGCGCCTGCAGCCCCGTGATGGGGATCGGCGGATGTACGACGTGTTGCTGGCCTTCGACAAGCCTGCCTCGCCCGTGGAGATTGGCCCGTACCGCTTCGACGGACGGATCGCCGTGATCGCCTGGGGCGCAGACAACGCGCTCGAAGAGATGTTCATCTACGGTGGAACTTTCCTGGAAGATACGTCAGGCGGCGGGCAGACGCTGATCGGGGGCCTGGACGCGAGCGCTCCCTTTGAAGCGATCTTCTCAGGGGGCGCGGTGCTGGCATCCGGCGAACTATCGGGCGACGTGACGCTCTTCGCCCCCGCTGCAGAGCAGGTGACGTTGAACGGTCAGCCGCGAACATTCACCAGGCAGGGGCACACTATCGTCTTTTGAGGGGCAACGTGCCCTTCGGAAATCGTGAGAGGCGGACGAAACGATGACCAACGCGATCGAACTGGAAGAAAGACGCCTGGCGGGAATCGAAAGCATCGAGCAATACCCCAGTTTTCACGAACGGCATCGGGTCTTCCCGGCGATCTTCGAAAACCGGGCGCACCGGCGCATCATTGACCTGTCGGCGGGCGTGGGCATCGTGGGCGAGCGGATCAAGAACGGTTATCCGGCGGAGATCGTCTGCAACGACATCGCCCCTACTGCCTTGCGGATTCTGCGCGGGCTGGGTCTCCAGACAGTCTCCTTCGACCTGGACGACGAGCAGACTTGCTATCCCTTCGAGGATGGCGCTTTTGATGCGGCCATCTCGCTGGCGACCATCGAGCATCTGCTGCATCCCGATCACTTCCTGCGCGAAGTGGGGCGCATCCTGAGCGATGAGGGCTACCTGTACATCTCCACCCCCAACTACGCTTCCATCCTCTACCTGCCGCGTCTGGTGCTGAGGGGGGAGACGTTTCACAACCCGCTCTCAAAGAATGAGCGCACGCGCTACGAGTTCTACGGGCACGTGCGCTACTTCACCTACAAGACTTTGCGAGAGTATGTCAGTTCATTTGGCTTTGGTCTGCAGGCAGTGTATTTGCCTGTGCCGCAGGGGAGCACGCACTTCAAGAACCTGCTGGCCCGCTCCCGACCCAGGGCGCTGCTCTATCGCCGCCTGTTGATCTGGATGTACCGTCTGCTGTCTCCGCGCTGGGCACCAGAGCCAGTCCTGTGCTTCCAGAAGGGGCTGGCGAGTGGGCATGGTAGGGTGCGCAAGGTTTTGCTCTGAACGAGAGGCCAGGATTATGTTGCCGGCGATTGTTCTATCCAGCCATACGATGGGATTGGGGGTCATCCGTGCCCTGGGGCAGATGGGCGTGCCCAGCGTCGTCTTCTATCACGAGAAGCGCGATATGGGGTATGTCTCCAAATACGTTCAGGCGCGCTACTATGTGCCGCACCCCGAACGCGATCAGGAGGGGTTCATCGCCGCCCTGCTCGAACACGGTCCCCGGTACGCCGGGTGCCCCATGTTCCCAACTTCGGATGCGGCCCTGTCTGCCGTCTCCCGTCACATAGACGACCTCAAGCCCTACTACAAGCCGGGCTTTACGGAATGGGCGATTACGCAGCTCTTTCTGGACAAGAAGTGCACCTATGCGCTGGCCGGGCAGGCTGGTGTGCCCGCTCCGAAGACGATAGTCCCGCACTCGGCAGACGAAGCGGAACACTTCGCCGAACAGATCGAGTTCCCCTGCCTGGTGAAACCGTGCCAGAGCCATCTCTACTACGCAGTCTTTAAGCGCAAGATGGTACAGGTACAGACGAAGGAGCAGATGCTGCGAGCCTATCTGGAGGCGGCGGAAGCGGGCCTGGAAGTGATGCTCCAGGAGATTATCCCTGGGGGGGACGATTGCGGAGCCAACTACAATGCCTACTTCTGGGATGGTCAGCCTCTGGTCGAATTCACGGCGCAGAAGATTCGCAATGGCCCGCCGACCTTCGGCTCGCCCAGGGTGGTGATGAGCAAGGTGATTCCGGAGATTATCGAGCCAGGGCGCAAAATTCTGCAGGCGATGGGGTTCTACGGCTATGCCTGCACCGAGTTCAAGAGAGACCCGCGCGACGGGGTTTACAAGCTCATGGAAGTCAACGGCAGGCACAATCTGTCTACCTTATTGGCCGTGAAGTGCGGGATCAATTTTCCCTGGCTCCATTATCAGCATCTGGTCTACGGGACACTGCCTCAGGCGTCCGGCTTCCAGACGGGCGTGTACTGGGTGGATGTGTTGCGCGATGTGGGCTATAGCCTGAAGTGTTTTCGGCAGGAGCACTACAGCCTGTCTCAATACCTCCGGCCCTATCTCAGGCCACATGTCTCTGCCGTCTTCAGCCTGCGCGATCCCCAGCCCTTTGTCAAGCGGATCAGGGACTGGCCATGGCGCAAGAATTAGCCAGAGAGAGAAGGCCGCGCGTGACCGCTCGCATAGGGCCAGGCGCGGTGAGGTGGTAACCATGACTCGGCTGGAGCCTGTGGTTTGCTGCGACCAGGGAGAACAAGACCCGGCGTGGGACACCTTCGTGGCATGCGTGCCGGGCGGTCATCACGTCCAGACGAGCCTGTGGGCACAGGTCAAGCACGTGCTGGGCTGGCGGGCGGCGCGCATCACGTTGAGACGGGAAGAAGAGATCGTGGGCGGGGCACAGGTGTTGTATCGGCGTCTGGCCCGCTTCTGGCACGTGGGCTACGTCACCAACGGGCCACTGGTCAGAGAGAGCGGGAGTGCCTATCTGGAACGAATTATAGCCGAGTTGCGGCATTTCAGCCGCCGCAAACGGTTGGTTTTGCTGACCGTGCAGCCGCCGAAGCACGATACCGTGCTGGTTGAGCACCTGCCCCGCTGGGGGTTTCGACCTGGGCGGGTGGCCGTCGCGCCGATGGCCAGTGTGGTGATTGACCTGAGCGCAGACCCGGAGCGCCTCATGGCGAGCATGCACCCCAGCACGCGCCAGGGCATCCGGCGGGGGTTGCGCAGAGGTGTGGAAGTGCGCCAGGGCGCGGGTGAGGACATTCCCCGCTTCTATGCGCTGCATGTGGCAACCAGCCGGCGACAGGGGTTCGTTCCATATCCGCTGGAGTATTTCACAACAATGTGGCGCGTGCTGCATGAACACGGCTACATCCGCCTGTTCATCGCGCAGGTGAAGGGGGAGGATGTGTCGGCGCAGGTAGTTGTGCCGTTCGCCGATACCGTGATTAGCAAGATGATCGGCTGGTCGGGCACACATGGCGAATATCAGCCGAACCGAGTCCTGGACTGGGCCGTCATCCAGTGGGCCGCCGACGCAGGATATCGGTTCTTCGATCTGGAAGGCATCAATCCGGACATTGCGCGTCTGGTGCTGGCAGGCAAACCCCTGCCGAAGTCGCACCACAACACGACCACAGCTTACAAACTGGGCTTTGGCGGACAGGTGGTGCTCTATCCAGGGCCTTACGACCATTGCTATTGCCCACTGTGGCGCTGGGTCTATCACCGCATGGCAGGGGGAGTATCGAACCGGGCGTTCTTGAGAAAGGTTGTGGGCCGTATTCAAGGGCGCAGGGCACCTTCCACGGACGCCGCCTGGTGAAAGGCGGAGCGGCACAGATGTCCGGTCGGCAGGGGGCGCGTGGCCTCGGGGCTGCGGGGCGCTGCTGAGTCCTGCCGCGGGAACATGAGCGATCGGGGGAGTGTGAGATCAAAGGAGACAGCTATGCAACGAATGAGGGTACTCTGGCAGAGGCAACTTCTGACGGCGCTGGTTATCCTGGGAATCATCGCCGCCATTGGCGTGCCCGTCTTTGCCGATGTCTCCCGTCAGCAGGAAGTGCGCCGCCTTGACGGCTATTCGATCTACTTCTCTGAGGACGATCGCGAGGCCAACCCCTACGATCGCTCCGACGACGGCGCATCGCTCTTCGCTGGTTTGCTGAGCAGTCTGGGAGCGGAAATCTCGACCCTGGACTGGCGACAGGGCATCCCCGACGACGCCGACCTGGTGATCATTGCCGGGCCAGTGCGCTATGTGGGCGTGGCGGAGCTGGCGCGGCTGTGGCACTACCTCAGCAACGGTGGGGCGGCGCTGCTGTTCGTAGACCCCTTGCTGACCGCAGTGGACGAAGAGGGCAATCTGGTGACCGACATCAACCGGTCTATCCCCACCGAGTTCTTCGATCTCACCTGGCAGGATTTCGGTATCCGCGTGCGCGGCGACGTAGTCGTGGTCGAGGATCGGTCAGGCGGTCTGCAGTCTGACCTCCTGGCTACAGATATCGATCCGACACACCCCATCACGACGGGCCTGGGCGGGCCGCTGGCTTTCTTCACCGCGCGGTCAATAGCCTACGATGCTTCTGTTCAATCCTACCGTGCCACGCCCCTGGTATTTTCCAGCGACGACTACTACGGAGAGGCCAGTTTCGCGGCCTATCTGCTGGAGGGCACAGCAGCGTTCAACATTGGCATTGACACGCCGCGCGGTCCGCTGGCCCTGGCGGTGGCCTCGGAGAACCGGCTGACGGGGGCGCGGCTGGTCGTCGTCGGCGACCGCGACTTCGTCACCAATGGCCGGGGGATGCAAACCGCGCCAGCCAGTACGGCAGGATTTCTGTATCCGGCCAATGCGTACTTCCTGCTGAGAGCGGTAGGGTGGCTGGTGGGAGCGGACGCCATGCCAACCGAGCAGATCGCGTTCCCGACACCAGGCCCGACGGCTTCTCCTACTCCTGTGCCGACGCCGACGCCGCTTCTCACCCCCACTCCCAGCCCATGACAGCAGGCGCACCATCTCGTGCAGTCAGTGCGGAGATGCTGGCTTGATGGAGAGAATGACACCCATGTCCCAACTGCGTTCTGTGGCCCTATGCTTGCTGATTGCTCTGGTGCTGTGCGGCGGGACTGCCTTAAGCCACGCCCAGACACACACGTCACCGTTGGTGGTCTTTGTCCAGGACTTGCCGCTCGATACGGCCCGGATGACCGACACGGGGCGTATGGGGGTCAGCACCCTGGCCGAAATATTCCGCAGCCTGGGGGCCAGGGTGGAATACGTCGATCTGACCACCCCCCTGCCCGAACAGGCGAAAGTGGTGGTGATCGTCGGTCCCTATCGCAGCCCTGGCTTTGCGCAGGTGCTCTATCTCTGGCTGCACTTGGCTCGCGGCAACCATGCCCTGTTCGCCTTCGACCCCGAAGGTTCTTTTGACGGCACGCGCAACGTCCGGACGCGCCTTGCTACCAGCGGCCTGAGTCTGCTGCTGGATTGGGACTACGGAGTCTCGGTCTATGATACCTTCCTGGCCGAGCCGTGGTTTTCTACAGGGACGATCTCCGACCTCTACCGGACGTACATGTTGACTTATCCCGATGTCGTTGATGATGCCATTACCGCGCCGCTGAAGCAGTATGGGGTGCCGGTGTGGGTGTGGGGGGCGCGGCACTTCGGCGTTCAGGCGTTGGGGGTCGGTAGCGTGGGCGTGCCCCTGCTGTATAGCGACTCAGCGTTCGGCGAGACGGCCCCGTCCATCTTTCGGACAGAGGGCGGCAACCCGGTTGACCGCCTTGAGCTGAATATCGGGGCGGATGCCTTGGGCAGACTCAATGTCGCGGTGCTGGCGAGGAACACAAAGACCGGTTCGCGCGTGGCGCTTGTGGGCGATTCGGAATCGTTCAGAAACGGGTTGGGGCTGGCGCAAACGGGTTCGTCGCCGCGCAACGCCGGCAACTGGATTCTGGCCCAACGGCTGGCCGCCTGGCTGCTCGATCTACCGCCTGAGCAATGGCCTGCTTTGCCAGCAGGGTTCACCTGGCTGGCTGTTGACGGCCAGGAGCAGGACTGGTCGCAGCACACAGAGGGTTCGGTTGCCGACGACAAGGGAGACGTGGAGAACCCCACGGTGGACATCGAGCATGTGCGGGCAGTGGCCGATGACGACTACCTGTATGTGCTGATCCACACGAAGGAACCGCCCGACATCGGGGCGCGTGTGGAACTGTCTCTGGGGGAAGAGGAGACCGGCGCGGAGAACACAGTGCTGGTTGCCGGGCATTCTGGGGTGTACCGAGTCGGGCCGGAAGGCGAGGAGACTCTGGTCGCGGATGCGGCCCTGGGCCTGGGGGACGCGGTTGAGGTGCGTCTGCCGGTGCGCCTGGCCGGGCAGGCGCTGCGCATCGGAAGGCTCTGTGTGGCGGCGCGCGCCTCCAAGGATTGTCTCGATCAGCCGCTCGAACCGCAACTGCTCGACTCGCGCGCACCGTTCGATTTCGCCCTGGCGGGGCAGCCGCTGGTGACCGTGACCGCTGATGGCGTGAACATACGCGAAGGCCCTGGAACTGACCGGCGGCAGATAGGCATCGCCCCCAATCGAATGGTCTTTGCTGCCACAGGGCGTAACCAAGACGCTACCTGGGTGCGCGTGCAGAATGCGCGTTTCGAGGGGTGGATCGCGGCACAGTTACTGATGCCAGGGGGCGACCTGGGGTGGTTGCCAGTCGTAGAGGAGCGCTAGAGCGTGTTATGCACTTTTTGCCCTCATCCCCCGCCCCTTCGCCCGCCGCGCGGAGAAGGGGCGGACAGCCATTGAGCGCCTCTCGAACA
>DDBP01000367.1 GCA_002332795.1 Anaerolineales bacterium UBA2029
CCGTTCGACTCGATTGACAATGCGCCGGAAGAGAAAGCGCGCGGCATCACGATAGCCATTGCGCACGTGGAATACGAGACGGAGAAGCGGCACTACGCGCACGTGGACTGCCCTGGGCACCGTGACTACATCAAGAACATGATCACGGGTGCGGCGCAGATGGACGGGGCGATTTTGGTGGTGGCGGCTCCGGACGGGCCGATGCCGCAGACGCGGGAGCACGTGCTGCTGGCGCGGCAGGTGGAAGTGCCGGCGATGGTGGTGTTCCTCAACAAAGTGGACATGATGGACGACGAGGAACTGCTGGAGCTGGTGGAGCTGGAGCTGAGCGAGCTGCTGGAGAGCTACGGATTTCCGGCGGACACGCCGATTGTGCGTGGGAGCGCGCTGAAGGCGTTGGAGAGCACGAGCACGGACCCGAACGCGCCGGAGTACGAGTGCATCTGGAAGTTGATGGACACGGTGGACAACTACATTCCGACGCCGGTGCGCGAGTTTGACAAGCCGTTCTTGATGCCGATTGAGGATGTGTTCAGCATCAAGGGGCGCGGGACGGTGGTGACGGGGCGTGTGGAGCGCGGCACGCTGAAGAAGGGCGAGGAAGTGGAGATCATCGGGCTGCGCGACGAGAGCCTGAAGACGGTGGTGACGGGGATCGAGATGTTCCACCAGGAGCTGGATCAGGCGCAGGCGGGCGACAACGCGGGCATTTTGCTGCGCGGCATCACGCGCGACCAGGTGGAGCGCGGCATGGTGCTGGCCAAGCCGGGCAGCATCACTCCGCACAAGCGCTTCCTGAGCGAGGTATACGTGCTGCGCAAGGACGAAGGCGGGCGGCACAAGGCGTTTTTCAGCGGGTATCGTCCGCAGTTCTACATTCGCACGATGGACGTGACCGGCACGATCAAGCTGCCCGAAGGGGTGGAGATGGTGATGCCGGGCGACAATGTGAACCTGGAAGTGGAGTTGATCACGCCGGTGGCGCTGGAGAAGGGGTCGAAGTTCGCCATCCGCGAGGGTGGTCTGACCGTCGGCGCGGGCGTCATCACCGAAATCCTCGACTGAGGCACAGACGGGAGGATGGGAGGCCGGCAAGTTGCACTGCAGCGGTCGCCTGATGGCAGTGGTATCTGCCGCCTCCCTCAGTTGACATCTGATCGGATAGGGAAACCTGAGGAACTCTTATGGCCAAGCAGAAAATCCGCATCCGCCTGAAAGCGTATGATCACCGCGTGCTGGATCAGTCGGCCCAGCGCATCGTCGAGACAGCAGAACGCACGGGTGCCCGTGTGGTGGGGCCGGTGCCGCTGCCCACGCGCATCGAGCGCTTCACTGTGCGCCGCTCGCCGTTCATTGACAAGGATTCGCAGGAACACTTCGAGATCCGCACGCACAAGCGTCTGATTGACGTGCTGGACCCGGACGCGAAGACCATTGATACGCTGATGCGGTTGAACTTGCCGGCTGGCGTGGACATCGAGATCAAAATCTAAGCGCAGCCGGTCAGGGGCGCGCGGTATGTGCGCGACCTGCAGGCCAGGGCCGTGCCAGCAGACATCGGTCGCCAGGCGGCAACGGCCCGCCCGCCGGGGTCGGAACCCGGCAGAACCCTACCAGATAGTTGGGGCGACGAAGCAGGGATGATGCGTGGTGGGCGACGCCTGCCCCCCAGTCCCTTGGAGGCAGTGATGAAGGGCATCATTGGAAGAAAAGTGGGCATGACCCAAATCTTCGATAGCAACGGGCAAGTGATCCCGGTGACAGTCATCAAGGCTGGGCCGTGCTATGTGACGCAGATTCGCACCGAAGAAAAAGATGGCTATTCCGCCGTTCAGCTTGGCTTCGAGGAACTGCCGCCCAAGCGCAACGGTTCGTCGCGGCTCAACCAGCCTCAGCGCGGCCATCTGAAGCGCAACGGCCTGGACCTGCCCGATCTGCGCGTGCTGCGCGAGTTCCGCGTCAAGCAGATTGACGTGCAGGAAGGGCAGAAGCTGACCGTGGCCGACGTCTTCGCCCCCGGCGAGCGCGTGGATATCGTGGGCACGTCCAAGGGGCGTGGCTTCGCCGGTACGGTCAAGCGTCACAGCTTCAACCGCCAGCCCAAGACGCACGGTCAGTCCGACCGCGAGCGCGCGCATGGCTCGATCGGCTCGACTACCACGCCGGGCCGCGTGCTGAAGGGTACGCGCATGGCTGGCCGTATGGGTGGGCAGCGTGTCACCATTCAAAATCTCGAAGTAGTCGTGGTCGATGCGGAAAAGCACATGCTGGCGGTGCGCGGGTCGGTGCCCGGCGCCAAGGGCGGCATTCTGCTGATCAAGCAATCCCGCAAACAGCACTAGGCGTGGCCCGCATCAAGGAGTCGTGAATCATGCAAGTACCAGTTCGTAACATGGCCGGTGACCAGGTGGGCACCATCGAGCTGCCCCCCGACATTTTCGAGGTTGAGGTCAACACGGGCCTGATGCACCAGGCGTATGTACGCCAGATGGCTAACGCCCGGCTGGGGACGCACAAGACCAAGACGCGCGGAGAGGTGAACCGCACCAAAGCCAAGTGGTATCGCCAGAAGGGCACCGGTCGCGCCCGTCATGGCTCGCGCACTGCCCCTATCTTCGTCGGGGGTGGTGTGGCGCATGGCCCGCAGCCCCGCGACTACACCAAGCACATGCCGCGCAAGATGCGCCGCCAGGCGTTGCGTTGCGCCCTGTCGGCCCTGGCCGCCGATGATCAGATTGTGGTGGTGGACTCGCTGTCGCTCGATTCGCCCAAGACCAGGGTCATGCGCGAAGCGCTGAACCGGCTGGTGGGCGACCAGAGCGCCCTGTTGCTGCTGGCCGACCGCAACGAAGTGGTGGAGCGCAGCGTGCGCAACCTGCCCAACGCCCGCTACCTGCGCGCCATGTACCTGAACGTGCGCGACCTGCTCTCGCACGACAAGGTCATCATCCCCAAGGACGCGCTGGAGGTGATCCGGGGCTTCCTGGGCACGGCAGCCGAGGGCCAGGAGGAGTAGTACGGTGAGCAAGCAACTGCATCTGTACGACATCATCAAGCGGCCCATCATCACCGAGAAGTCGCACGGGATGGCTGAAGACATCCATCAGTACGTCTTCGAGGTGGACATGCGCGCCAACAAAATCCAGATCGCCGAGGCGGTGATGCGCCTGTTCGATGTGGACGTGATCAAGGTGCGCACGATGGTGGTGCCCGCCAAGCGTGGGCAACGGCTACGCAAGATGTACACGCGCAAGCCAGCCTGGAAGAAGGCCATTGTGACGGTGCCTGCCAACCAGTCTATTGGCCTGTTCAAGATGTAATCGTCGAGGGCATGGCGGCGCTCAGATATCCGCACCTCACGGGGCTAATGAGCGCTGACCGCAGAGTGAATGAGGTACACCGATGCCGATTAAGAAGTACAAGCCCACATCGCCCGGTCGCCGGGACATGACGGGCAGCACGTTCGAGGAAATCACGCGCGAAAAACCGCTGCGCCGTCTGGTGCGCGAACTGCGCAAGCGCGGCGGGCGCAACAACCTGGGGCGCGTCACGGTGCGCCATCGCGGCGGCGGGCACAAGCGTCGCTATCGTCTGATTGACTTCCGGCGCGACAAGCTCAACATCCCCGCCCGCGTGGAGTCTATCGAGTACGATCCCAACCGCTCGGCGCGTATCGCCCTGCTGCTCTACGCCGATGGCGAGCGCCGCTACATCATCGCCCCGCTGGGGTTGCGCGTGGGCGATACGGTGGTCAGCGGGCCGAACGCCGAAGTGCGCGTGGGCAATGCGCTGCCCATCCGCCAGATTCCGGTCGGTTCGCTGGTGCACAACGTCGAGTTGTTGCCGGGACGCGGCGGGCAGTTGGCGCGCGCGGCGGGCACGTCGGCGCAGTTGCTGGCCAAGGAGGGCATCTATGCCCAGATCCGCCTGCCCAGCGGCGAGGTGCGCCTGGTACACGAAGACTGCATGGCGACCATCGGCCAGGTGGGCAACGCCGAGCACGGCAACATCAAGCTGGGCAAGGCTGGCCGCAGGCGCTGGTTGGGCTGGCGGCCCACTGTGCGCGGTAGCGCGATGGACCCCAACAGTCACCCGCACGGTGGCGGTGAGGGGCGGTCGCCCATCGGTATGCCGGGGCCGAAGACGCCCTGGGGCAAACCGGCCATGGGCGTGAAAACCCGGCGCAACAAACGCACCGACAAGTTTATCGTCCGGCGTCGTGGGTCACGTCGGAAGTAGGAGCGGAGGCAAGAATGTCGCGTTCGCTGAAAAAAGGGCCATATATTGACCCGAAGCTGCTGCGTAAAGTCGAACAAATGCGGGAGCGCGGCGAAAAGAAGGTGATCCGCACCTGGAGTCGGGCCTCGACCATCTTCCCGCAGATGGTGGGCTTCACCATTGCGGTCCACGACGGGCGTCGCCATGTGCCGATCTACATCACCGAGAACATGGTGGGGCACCGGCTGGGCGAGTTTGCCCCGACGCGGACCTTCCGGGGTCACTTGGCCGAAAAGAAGAAGAAGTAGGTCAAGACGGGAGAATAGGCTATGGATGTTCGTGCAACTGCCCGTTACCTGCCCATCTCGCCGCGCAAAATGCGCCTGGTGTGCGACCAGGTGCGCGGCATGGATGCGGATCAGGCATTGACTGTGCTGCGCTTTATGCCGCAAAAGGGCGCTCGCTTTGTGTCGAAGTTGATCGAATCGGCTATCGCCAACGCCGAGACCAACTTCGAGCTGAACCGGCGCGACCTGTATGTGTCGTACCTGGTGGCCAACGAAGGCCCACGGCTGAAGCGGATGAAGGCTGGCGCGCGCGGGCGCTACAAGCCCCGTATGAAGCGCATGTCTCATCTCGTCGTCGTGTTGACTGAGCGCCAGGAGGAGGAAGCTTAAAAGCATGGGACGCAAAGTACACCCGATTGGTTTCCGGCTCAAGATCAACCGCGACTGGTCGGCGCGCTGGTATGCCGAAGGCGATCGCTATCGTCAGTTGCTGCAAGAAGACTTCCGCATCCGTCAGTATGTGGAAAAGGAAGTCGAACGCGCTGGCGTGTCGAACGTGGAGATCGAGCGCTACCCCAACCAGGTGCAGGTGACGCTGTTCACCGCCAAGCCCGGCATTGTCATCGGGCGCAAGGGCGAAAGCGTCAAGAAGCTGCGCCAGGGCCTGGAAGAACTCACCGGCAAGAAGGTGAAGGTCGAGGTCGAGGAGATCGAGAAGCCCGATCTAGACGCCCGCCTGGTGGCGCTGAACATCGCCAGTCAGCTCGAACGCCGCATCGGCCACAGCCGCGCCATGAAGCGCGCGGTCGGCCAGGCCATGCGCCAGGGAGCCAAGGGCATCAAGATTCAGGTCAGCGGTCGCCTGGCCGGTGCCGAAATGGCCCGCCGCGAATGGCAGATGGAAGGCCGCGTGCCGCGCGCGACCCTGCGCTCGAACATTGACTACGCCACTGCCGAGGCGTTGACCACCTACGGGCGCATCGGGGTCAAGGTGTGGATTTACAAGGGCGAATCCCTGGGCGAGCAACCGAAGCGCCAGGAAGAGCCAACGGATGTCTATGTGAGCCAATAAGCAGAACGCCGCGTCGCCTGGCGACGCCGGAGGCGCGCCGCGGGCCAACAGGCTGGGGTGCGCCGGGTTCTGACCTGTGAGGAGTGACGACCATGTTAATGCCGAAGCGGGTAAAACACCGCAAGCAGTTTCGTGGGCGGATGAAGGGCACCGCCGCGCGGGGCAACACCGTCCAGTTTGGCGATTACGGGTTGCAGGCGCTGGAACCGGCCTGGATCACCAGCCGCCAGATCGAAGCTGCACGCCGTGCCATCATGCGCCATATCCGGCGTCGTGGGCGCGTGTACATTCGCATCTTCCCCGACAAGCCCGTCACCAAGCGCCCGGCGGAAAGCCGCATGGGTAAAGGTAAGGGGTCGGTGGATCACTGGGTGGCTGTCGTACGGCCTGGGCGCATCATGTTCGAGATGGCTGGCATTGACCAGGAAACGGCCAACGAAGCCCTGCGCCTGGCTGCCTTCAAACTGCCCATCGCCACGAAGATCGTCAAGCGCATTGACCCCATCAGTGGGGAGGAGGTAGTGCGCGATGCGTAGGGCCGCCGAAATTCGCCAGATGACCGACGCAGAAATCGCGCAGGCCATCCAGGAAGCCAAGCAGGAGATGTTCAACCTGCGCATTCAGTGGAAGCTGGGCCAGCTCGAAGACTACACGCGCATCCGTCAGCTCAAACGCGAGATCGCGCGCCTGCTCACCATTCAGCACGAGCGCCGGCTGGCAGCCAGGCTCGTTCAGGAGGATGCCGATGCCTAACAATCGCAAACGCCTGGTGGGGCGTGTGATCCGCAGCGGGACCATGAACAAGACCATCGTGGTCGAGGTCGAGCGGATGCACCCTCACCCGCTGTACAAGAAAGTCGTGCGGACGCGCAAGAAGTACATGGTGCACGACGAGTCCAATGCCACTCCGGTGGGCGCTGTGGTGCGCATTGTCGAAAGCCGCCCTATCAGCAAGACCAAGCGCTGGGCGCTGGAAGCAGTGCTGCAACTGCCGGAGCAGGAAACGGTGGCCGTTCGTGACGTTGAGTGAGGCAACGACGAGATGATCCAGCAAGAATCGCGGCTGAAAATTGCCGACAACACCGGCGCGCGCGAAATCCTGGTCATCCACATCGTGGGTGGCTCCAAGCGCAAAACCGGTACGGTGGGAGACATTGTCATCGGCACGGTCAAGTCCGCCTCGCCGCAGGGCGCGGTGAAAAAGAGCGAGATCGTGCGGGCGGTCATCGTGCGCACGGCCAAGGAATATCGCCGTAGTGACGGATCGTACATCAAGTTCGACGACAACGCGGCGGTCATCCTGCAGGGCGACACCAAAGACCCGCGCGGCACGCGCATCTTCGGCCCGGTGGCGCGCGAACTGCGCGAAAAAGGGTTCATGAAGATCGTCTCGCTGGCACCGGAAACCCTCTAGAGCCGCCCCTGGGCTGGCACGAGATTGGGAGTTGGGCAGGTATGCAACGGATCAAGAAGGGCGACACCGTCGAGGTGATCGCTGGCAAAGACAAAGGGGTGCGCGGCGCTGTGCTGCGCGTCATCCCCAAGGAAAACCGGGTGGTGGTCGAGCGCGTCAACGTCGTCAAGAAGCACCAGTCGCCGGTGCGGGCCGGGCGTGGCCAGGTTCAGCCGGGCATCATCGAGTTCGAAGCGCCCATTCACCTTTCCAATGTCATGCTCGTCTGCACGCAGTGCAACGAGCGGACGCGCGTCGGCTACCGGGTGACGGAAGACGGCATGAAAGTGCGCGTGTGCCGCAAGTGCGGTGCGGACATTGACTAGCCGTCTTCGCAAGTGAGGTAGGAGTCCTATGGCCAAGAGTCGTCTGCTGGAACGCTATCGCAAGGAAGTGGTTCCGGCCCTGATGGAAGAATTCGGCTATTCCAGCGTCATGCAGGTGCCGCGCATCACCAAACTGGTGGTCAACGTCGGCGTGGGCGAGGCGCTGGACAACCCCAAAGCCCTGGATGGCGCGGTCGAAGACCTGCGCTCCATCACCGGTCAGCAGCCGGTCATCACCCGCGCGCGCAGGAGCATCGCTGGCTTCAAACTGCGTGAAGGGCGCGCCATTGGGGTGAAGGTGGACGTGCGTGGCGAGCGCATGTGGTCCTTGCTCGACCGCCTGATCAACGTGGCCCTGCCCCGCACGCGCGACTTCAGCGGCGTCAACCCCGATGCGTTCGACGGGCGCGGCAACTATACGCTGGGCCTGCGCGAGCAGTTGCTCTTCCCGGAGATCGCCTACGACAAGATCGACAAGGTGCGCGGCATGGAAATCACCATCGTGACCACCGCCCGCACCGACGAAGAAGCGCGTCGTTTGCTGGCATTGTTGGGGATGCCGTTCCGCGCGCAGTGAGCGCCGACGGCAACCAGGCAGTGAGGGAAGGAAGGTCTGAATGGCCAGAAAATCGTTGGTGGCACGTGAGACACGGCGCAAGTACAAGGTGCGCGTGCGCAATCGTTGCCAGTATGTAGACCCCAATTCGGGTAAAGTGTGCGGACGCCCGCGCGGTTACTACCGCCGTTTTGGGCTGTGCCGCATTCACCTCCGGCAACTGGCGCTGGAAGGCAAAATCCCCGGTGTGGTCAAGTCGAGCTGGTGAGTGAGCGGAGCGAACGATGCTGAGCGATCCTATTGCTGATATGTTGACGCGGATCCGCAATGCCGTCATGGCCGGGCACCCTACGGTGGCGATCCCGCACTCCAAAATGAAGATGGCCATTGCGCAGATCCTCAAGGATGAGGGCTTCATCGAGGATGTGACGCTTGAGGAAGGCAAGCCCGCTCCTGTGATGGTGATCAAGCTCAAGTACTGGGGTCAGCGCCGCGAGCGCCGCCCGGTGATCACCAACCTCAAGCGCGTGAGCAAGCCTGGTCGCCGGGTCTATGTGGGCAAGGACGAGATTCCGTGGGTGCTCAGTGGCATGGGCATCGCCATTCTCACCACGCCCAAGGGTGTGATGACCGGCCAGCAGGCGCATCGCCTGGGCGTTGGCGGCGAGGTGCTCTGCTACGTCTGGTAAAGACGCCAGAGCGCCAAAGGCACGCCTGGCGGGCGCGCGGCGGCCAGTAGAGGCTCTGGGCGAGGGCGCGGACAGCCGTCCCCTCATCGCCCGGAAGGTCTACGCGGCAGCCCAGCCCCGGCCAACGCTCCTGGCGCACCGTATCGTCAGATGACTAAGGAAGGATGAGGAACCGTGTCACGTATTGGGAAGAAGCCTATTCCGATCCCGGACAAGGTTCAGGTGACGATTGACGGGAGCGAAGTGACCGTCAAGGGACCGAAGGGGGAACTGCGTCAGAAGTTCTCGCCCGCGATGATCATCAAGCAAGAAGCGGGCCAGCTTGTCGTCGAGCGCCCCACCGATCAGCGTCAGCATCGCGCCCTGCATGGCCTGACGCGCGCCCTGCTGGCCAACATGGTCACCGGCGTCAGCAAAGGGTTCGAGCGCGTGCTGGTCATCGAGGGCGTGGGGTACCGCGCCGAGATGGACGGCAGCAAGCTGGTGATGCATCTGGGCTATTCGCACTCCATCCCTGTCGAGCCGCCGCCGAACGTGCAGTTCGAGGTGGAAGAGCGCGGGCGCATCGTGCGCATCCGCGGCATTGACAAGCAGGTGGTGGGTCAACTGGCCGCCGACATTCGCAAACTGCGCCCGCCGGAACCCTACAAGGGCAAGGGTGTGCGCTACGAAGACGAGAAAATCCGTCGGAAGGCCGGCAAGACAGGTAAAGCTGGCTAGGCTGTAGGGCGTAGAGAGAGACAGCTATGAGTGAGAAATCGCAAGTTGCACGCCAACGCCGCCATCGCCGCGTGCGCGCCAAGATCGCTGGAACGCCAGAGCGTCCGCGCCTGAACGTGTTCCGCAGCCTGGGCCATATCTACGCTCAGGTCATTGACGACGTGGCCGGCCATACGCTGGCTTCTGCCTCGACCATTGATCGCGAGTTGCGCGGCCAGGTGGAAGGCAAATCCAAGACCGAAGCGGCCAAGATGGTGGGAGCGCTGGTGGCCCGGCGCGCCCAGGCGATCGGCATCAAGCGCGTCGTCTTCGACCGCGGCGGCTACCGCTATCATGGGCGCGTCAAGGCCCTGGCGGAAGCCGCCCGTGAAGCTGGGTTAGAGTTCTAGCCAGAAAGCGGGCGCGTTGCGCTCTGCCTGGTACAACGGGCTGACTTTGGGAGATAACCATGGGAAGACGAGAACCAAGACGCGACGAAGAGCGCGAAGATCTCGACGAGCGGGTCATTGAAATCAGCCGCGTCGCCAAGGTGGTGAAAGGCGGTCGTCGGTTCGCCTTCCGCTCGGTGGTCGTCGTCGGCGACAACAAAGGTCAGGTGGGCATCGGCGTCGGCAAGGCGCGCGGTGTGCCCGATTCGATTCGCAAGGCAACCGAACGCGCGCGCCGCAATATGCGCCGCGTGGCCGTGACGGGCACCACCATCCCGCACGAGGTGGTGGGCCGTTGCGGCGGGGCCAAGGTGTTCCTGAAGCCCGCGTCGCCCGGCACCGGTGTGATCGCCGGTGGTGGCGTGCGCGCCGTGCTGGAAGCCGCTGGTGTGCGCGACATCCTCAGCAAGAGCCAGGGCAGCGCCAACATCCTGAACGTGGCCCATGCCACTTTCGACGCGCTCACCCAGCTCAAGGACTTCGAAGAGGTGGCCCGGATGCGTGGCAAGGACCCCATGCACGTCAAGCCTTTCTGGCTGCGCAGGAGGGCTTCCAATGGCTGAGAAGAAACTGCGTGTCACGCTGGTGCGCAGCCCCATCGGCTATAGCAAGCGCCAGAAAGAAACGGTGCGCTCCCTGGGGCTGGGCCGTCTCAATTCGTCCGTCGTACACGACGACACGCCGCCCATCCGGGGGATGATCGCCAAGATCATTCACCTGGTCAAGGTCGAGGAGATCGAACAATGAAGCTACACGACCTCCGTCCAGACGAAGGGGCTACCAAGCGACGCAAGCGCGTAGGCCGGGGTATCAGCGCCGGGCAGGGCAAGACCGCCGGGCGCGGCACCAAGGGCCAGGGCGCGCGTAGCGGCCCCAACAAAGGCGCATACTTCGAAGGTGGTCAGCTCCCGCTGGTGCGCCGCCTGCCCTTCAAGCGCGGCTTCACCAATATCTTCCGCGTGGAATATCAGGAAGTGAACGTGGCCGACCTGGCGCAGCGCTTCAACGACGGCGACACGGTGACGCCGGAAACGCTGGCCGCCAAAGGGCTGATCAAGAAGGCGGAAGAACCGGTAGTGGTGCTGGGAGAAGGCGACCTGGGAGTCCGGCTCACGGTCAAGGCGCATCGCTTCTCCAAGAGCGCTCAGCAGAAGATCGAGGCAGCCGGTGGCTCGGTGCACACGTTGCCCTTGCTGCTGAAGGGCGCGCGCGCCACAGTCAAGAAGCTGCCCAAAGAGCAGGTCGCCCGGCTACGCGCGCAACAAGCGGAATAGTGCGTTCGAGCGGCTGGGCGGTCCGGCCTGTGCCAGGCCGCCCGGCCCTGTGCAACGATCAACGAGCGGATAAGGATTGACACCATGATCGAGGCGCTACGGAATGCCTTCCGGCTGCCAGACCTGCGGCGGAAGATGCTCTACACGCTCTTCATCCTGGTCATCTACCAGTTTGCCGCGCATGTCACGGTGCCGGGGGTGCAGCGCGGGACTTTGGATCAGCTCTTTAGAGAGAATGAATCGGGCTTTTTGAGCGTGCTCAACCTCCTGTCGGGGGGTGCGGTCTCCAACTTCAGCGTGATCGCCAATGGCGTGTATCCCTACATCACCGCCTCGATCATCCTGCAACTGTTGGTGCCCATCATCCCCCGCCTGGAAGCCATCGCCAAAGAGCCGGGTGGCCAGGAGAAGATCAACCAGTACACCTACTACCTGGCTATCCCCATGGCTGCCCTGCAGTCCATCGGGCAGATCAACATCTTCCAGAGCCAGATCAATGCCTCCGGCCTCAATGTAGACCTGATCGAAGGGTTCGGCTTTGGGGCGGGCAGCAACCTGCTGACCACCATCTCGGTCATTGTCACCATGACCGCGGGGACGATGTTCGCCATCTGGCTCGGTGAACTGATCACCGAGCAGGGCATCGGCAACGGCATCTCGATCATCATCTTCGCGGGCATTGTGGCGCGAGTGCCGGCTAACCTCTACCAGTTGCTCCAGGGCGAGGCGGCGGTCTTCAACCTGATCGCCTTCGTGGTGCTCACCCTGGTGACAGTGGTGGTGATCGTGGTCATTCAGGAAGGCACGCGGCGCATCCCGGTGCAGTATGGCAAGCGCGTGCGCGGTCGCCGTCTGTATGGCGGTGGCGCGACGCACATCCCGCTGAAGGTCAACACCGCGGGCATGATCCCGCTGATCTTCGCCCAGTCCATCGTCACCTTCCCGGCCATCGTGGCGGGCTTCTTCAGCGGCGACGTGGCTACCCGCATCCAGGATACCTTCGGCAATCAGCGCGGCTTCCTGTACTGGTTCATCTACTTCTGGCTGGTGGTGGGCTTCACCTTCTTCTACACCAGCGTGATGATCCAGAACCAGAACCTGGCCGACAACCTGCAGAAGAACGGCGGCTTCATCCCCGGCATTCGCCCCGGACGGCGCACGCAGGACTACATCAACCGCATCGTCAACCGGATCACGCTGGTTGGCGCGGTGTTCCTGGGCGTGGTGGCTGTGCTGCCGGGCCTGATGCAGGTGGTGCAGCGCCTGGTGCTCGATCCGGCGGTCGCCGCCAGTTCGCGCAACCCGGCTCTGGTGATCAGCAGCGCGGGGTTGATCATCGTCGTCGGCGTGGTGATTGACACCATGCGGCAGCTCGAAGCGCAGCTCACCATGCGCAACTACGACGGATTCCTGCGCTAGGGTGGATTGAGGTCGAAGCGGGGGGAAACGGCGCGCTTCCCCCCGCCGAGAGATGCTCTATGCCTGTGACGCCGAAGACGCCAGAAGAAGTGGCCATCATGCGTCAGGCCGGGCGCATCAATGCCCTGGCGTTGCAGGCCATGCGCGAGGCCGTCCGGCCCGGCATCAGCACGTTAGAACTGGATCGCATCGCGGCTGAGGTGTTGCGCGAGCATGGGGCGCGGCCCGCCTTCCTGGGCTATCCGCCAGGCAGCCCGCACCCCTTCCCGGCTACCATCACCGCGTCCATCAATCACGAGCTGGTGCACGGCATCCCGCGGGCCGATCGCATCTTGCAGGAAGGCGACATCATCAGCCTGGACTGCGGCACTGTTTACAAGGGGTTCGTGGCCGACTCGGCCATCACGGTAGGCGTGGGGCGCATCTCTGCCGAGGCGCAACGCTTGCTGGAAGTGACCGAGCAGGCGCTCTATGAAGGTATCGCCGCGGCAGTGGCAGGCAACACCACGCGCGACATCGCGCTGGCCATTCAGCGCTTCGTCGAGCGGCACGGGTATAGCGTGGTGCGCGAATACGCCGGGCACGGGGTAGGACGGGCCATGCACGAAGACCTGCACGTGCCCAACTGGTGGCCCAATTCGCGCCGGCGCAACCTGGTCTTTCGCAGCGTGACCCTGCTGCCGGGGTATACCTTCGCCATCGAGCCGATGGTCAACGCGGGCGGCCCGGCGGTGCGCACCCTGGACGATCACTGGACGGTGGTGACGCAGGACGGCTCGCTGTCGGCGCACTTTGAGCACACCGTGGCGGTGACGCCGCAAGGCCCGCCGCTGATCCTGACCCTGCCCTAGGCCAGGCACCCTGGGGCACGGGGCGCGCCGAAGTTAACCCTGGTCAAGGGGGGTGCTTTTCGCTAAAATTGAGGTTCCGTCTGGCGGGTGCCGACCGCCAAGGAATGAGGAGATGACGGCTATATGGCACGTATCGAGGGTGTAGACCTCCCGCGCAACAAGCGCGTCGAAGTCGCGCTCACCTACATCTACGGCATTGGCCCGTCGCGCAGCAAGCAGATTCTGGCGCAGACCGGCATCAACCCCGATGTCCGCGTCAAGGACCTGTCGGAAGACGAGGTGCAGAAACTGCGCGATAGCGTCAGTCAGTTCCGCGTAGAAGGTGATCTGCGGCGCGAAGTTCAGCTCAATATCAAGCGCCTGATCGAGATCGGCAGCTACCGCGGCCTGCGTCACCGCCGCAACCTGCCGGTGCGCGGCCAGCGCACCCGTACCAACGCCCGCACGCGGCGTGGCCCGCGCAAGACGGTGGCCGGGCGTGGTCGTCGTCGTGGAGCCAAGAAGAAGTAACAGCACCCTGGCGTGCACGGCCTCTGCGCTGTGCGGCTTTGCCTGCGACCGGGGCGCGCGTTGGTGCGCCGGTCGCCGGAAGAGCTAGGCAGGGCGGGGCGTGCAGTTCGTTCGCACAGGTGGTGTCGAGGAGAAATTGGGAGACTATGGGACGCACTCGTAGCACCAGCACCAAAGGGCCACGTCGTGGGCCGCGCAAGATCAAGAAGAATATCCCGTACGGCCAGGCGCACATCCAGGCGACGTTCAACAACACCATCGTCTCGATGAGCGATCAGCAGGGCAACGTCATCGCCTGGGCCAGCGCCGGTACCGCCGGCTTCAAGGGCAGCCGCAAGAGCACGCCCTATGCCGCGCGTATGGTGGCTCAGCAGGCCGCTGAGAACGCCAAAGAGCACGGGATGCAGGAAGTGGACGTCTTCGTCAAGGGGCCTGGCCCCGGTCGCGAGGCGGCGATCCGCGCCATCCAGGCCAGTGGCCTGAAGGTGCGCTCGATCACCGACGTGACGCCCGTCCCTCATAACGGCGTGCGCCCGCCCAAGAAGCGGCGCGTCTAGCCCGTCATCGTCTATCCGACCGCGCGCGGTGCGGCTGTGTGGCGTGCGGCGCGTCGCGGATGGAGGGTAAGTCTGTACGGTTGTGTTTCGACGAGTGGTGTAAACACACTTGTCCTGGTGTGGAGGAAGCCAAAGACCAATGGCACGTTATACCGGACCTGTCTGCAAGTTCTGCCGCCGCGAAGGGGAGAAACTGTTCCTCAAAGGCGCGCGGTGCATGTCGCCCAAGTGCTCTTTCGAGCGCCGTAGCTATCCCCCCGGCCAGCACGGCAAGGATGCGCAGTTCCGCCGTGGGCGCGGCTCGGACTACGCCCTGCAATTGCGCGAGAAGCAGAAGGCGCGCCGCGTGTACGGCGTGTTGGAGC
The DNA here is from genome assembly GCA_002332795.1 of Anaerolineales bacterium UBA2029. Lineage (GTDB taxonomy): Bacteria > Chloroflexota > Anaerolineae > Aggregatilineales > Aggregatilineaceae > UBA2029. The sequence goes on from DDBP01000367.1 coordinate 14,726, forward strand.
GTCAGTTCCGCCGCTATTTCCGCGAAGCCTTGCGCCGTCCTGGCCTGACCGGCTCCAACCTGCTGGCCATTCTCGAAAGCCGGCTGGACAACGTGATCTATCGCATGGGCTGGGCCGATTCGCGCAATCACGCCCGCCTGCTGGTGCAGCATGGGCACTTCCTGGTCAACGGTCGTCGCACCAATATCCCGTCCTATCTGGTCGTCCCTGGCGACGTCATTTCGGTGCGCGAAGGCAGCCGCAAGCGGGCCTACTTCAAGGAACTGAAGGCCTACATGGAAGACCGCCCCGCCGCTCCTGAATGGTTGCAGGTAGACCCGGTGGCCATGCAGGGCACGGTGCTGCGGATGCCAGAACGCCGCGATATCGATCTCCCACTGAACGAACAGCTCATTGTGGAATACTACTCGCGCTAAAGCGGTAGACGGAAGTCCACGACGAGCCTCAGTCCCATCTAGAGGAGGGGACGTGATTACGAACAACATGGTGCTGCCCAAGATCGAAGGGGACGCTACGTCACAAAAGTACGGGCGCTTTATCATCAGCCCGCTGGAGCAGGGCTATGGCATCACCATTGGTAATGCCTTGCGGCGCGTGCTGCTCTCGTCTCTGCCCGGCGCTGCTGTGACCTCGATCCGGGTTTCGGGCGTTCACCACGAGTTCTCGGCGATTCCCTATGTCCGCGAGGATATGACGCAGTTCATCCTCCAGGTCAAGCAGTTGCGCCTCAAACTGTTCGACACCGAGTCGGCGCGGCTGCGCCTGGAAGTGCGCGGCGAGGGTACCATCACCGCAGCGGACATCATCTGCCCGCCGGAAGTGGAGATCGTCAACCCCGACCTGTATCTGTTCACCGTGGACGCGCCGGATGCGCAGTTCGAGGTGGAGTTCACTGTGCAGTCGGGGCGGGGCTTTTCGCCCTCAGAGGAGCGCGGGCGGCTGCCCATTGGGGAGTTGCCGGTGGACGCCATCTTCAGCCCGATCCGCCGCGTCAATTACGATGTGGAGCGGGCGCGTGTCGGTCAGAAGACCAACTACGACAAGCTCATCCTGGAGATCTGGACCGATGGCACCATCCGCCCCGAAGAGGCGATGAGCCAGGCGGCGGAAATTCTGATGAAGCACCTGATCATCATCGCTGGTGTCAGCGAGGAATCGCTGCTGCCGCAGGCCGAAGAAGAGGTGGTGACCGACCCCAACGCCCTGCCGCCGGAAATCTACGAGACGCCCATCGAGGCGCTCGACCTGAGCGTGCGCGTCTTCAACTCGCTCAAGCGCACCGGCATCACCAACGTGGGCGAGGTGCTGGAGATGCTCGATCGCGGCCCCGACGCCATGCTCGCCATCCGCAACTTCGGCGAGAAGTCGCTGGACGAGCTGATCTCGCGTCTCAAGGAAAAAGGGTTCCTGCCGCAGGAGCACGACATCTTCAACGGCAGCTAACTACGGACGAGGATTCTGGCCGAAATGAGACACAAAGTAGCAGGCAAGAAGCTCAGTCGGCACGAAGGGCATCGCAAGGCGTTGCGCCGCAATCTGCTCAATGCCCTGTTCCGTCATGAGCGCATTCAGACGACCGAAGCCAAAGCGGATGCCATCCGCGGCGAAGCCGAGAAACTGATCACCATCGCCAAGCGCGCCCTGGCCACCGAAGACCGTACTCGCGGTGTGGCGGCCCGCCGCCTGGTGTTCGCCCGTCTGCGCGACAAAGACAACGTCGCCAAGATGTTCAACGAACTGGCTCCCCGCTATGCGGAGCGCCCCGGCGGATACACGCGCGTCTATAAGCTGGGGCCGCGCAAGGGCGATGCCGCGCCGATGGTGTTGCTGGAACTGGTAGATCGCGAGGAGTCCTGACGGGCACGATGATCCGCGCCGATCCCCTGCCGGCGGCCACGCGCTACCGCGCGGTGGTGGCTTACGACGGAACCCGTTTTCAAGGGTTTCAGCGCCAGGCAGGGGAGACCCTCACCGTCCAGGCTGTGCTCGAAGCGGCCATCGAACGGGTGACGGGTCAGCGGGTGACGCTGAAAGCAGCGGGGCGCACAGACACGGGAGTACACGCGACAGGGCAGGTCATCGCTTTCGATGTGGTGTGGCGACACACCCCCGCCGACCTGTGGCGGGCGCTCAACGCCAACCTGCCCGACGATGTGGCGGTTCACTCCCTTGCCGAAGCGCCGCCAGACTTTCACCCGCGCTATGATGCGCGCAGCCGTGTGTACGAGTACACGCTCTACGTGGCTCCGGCCCGCCACCCCCTGCTAGACCGCTATGCGTGGCACGTGCCGGTGAGCCAGGCGCTTAACAACCAGATGATGCAGCGCGCGGCAGACCTGCTGCTGGGGACGCACGATTTCGCCGCCTTCGGGCAGCCGACGCAGGGCGAAAGCACTGTCCGCCAAGTGTTCTGCTCGCAGGTGCAGACGCTGCCCGCACCGCCGCCGGTGACGCAATTGCTGCGCTACCGCATCGAAGCCAACGGCTTCCTCTATCACATGGTGCGGCGCATTGTGGGCGCGCTGGTGCGGGTGGGCAGCGGGGCGCTGTCGCTGGAGGAGCTGACGCGCGCGCTGGAAGGCGCTCAGGGGGACTGGCCCAACCAGGCGGCCCCGGCGCGGGGTTTGTGCCTGATCGCAGTGACTTATGAATGACCATAGGCGGGGAGACGCCCGCTGGAGCGAAGTGGAACGATGAAAATCAAGACCTACTCTCCCAAGAAAGACGACATCCGGCGCGAGTGGTTTGTGATCGACGCCAAGGATCAGACGTTGGGGCGTCTGGCCAGCCAGGTTGCGGCGTTGCTGCGCGGCAAGCACAAGCCGATCTTCACGCCCCACATGGACACCGGCGACTTCGTCATCATCGTCAATGCCGACAAAATCCGCGTCACGGGCAAGAAGCTCGACCAGAAGGTGTACTACCGCTATTCCGGGTATCCGGGCGGAGTGCACGCCCGCACCCTGCGCGAGCAACTGGCCCGCGATCCGGAGCGGGTGATCCGGCTGGCCGTGCGTGGCATGTTGCCCAAAAACCGGCTGGGCCGCCACATGATCCGCAAGCTGAAGGTCTACGCGGGCGACAAACACCCGCATCAGGCTCAGCAGCCCAAGCCATACGAACTGAGCCGCTAGCAGCCAGGAAGAGGACTGAGTGACTATGTCAACACAGTATTATGAGGGCATCGGGCGACGCAAGACCTCGACGGCGCGCGTGCGCCTGTGGCCAGGGGGCAACGGCACGGTCATCATCAATGACAAACCCGCCGAAGAATACCTGCCGCGTTTCGGCGACCTGGATATCGCCCTGGAGCCGCTGCGCGTCGTGGGGCAGGATCGCGCCTACAACGTCACCGTCAAAGTGCAGGGCGGGGGCATCACCGGTCAGCGTGACGCCATCCGCCTGGGTGTGGCGCGTGCCCTGCTGAAGATCGAGCCGGAGTGGCGCTCCATCCTGCGCGAAGGCGAGCATCTCTCGCGCGATCCGCGCGTCAAAGAGCGCAAGAAGCCCGGCCTCAAGCGTGCTCGCAAGGCCCCGACCTACACCAAGCGTTAAAGCTCTATCGCCCCGGCGATGGACGGACAGGCAAAATCCCCCCTGTGATCTGGCGGGGGTTTTGTCTGTTTTTGTTCCTGGCAGGAGCCTGAAGCACAGGGAACACAGAGCGTACAGAGGGCAAGAGAAGTGAAGAGCCTGAGGCTGTCTCCGTGTCCTCTGTGATGCCTTTCGCTCTGCCGGAATTGCCCGCAGGCCATGCCTGAGGATGGAAGGATCGGCCATGTCGTCACCATCAGTGTGGTCTCGTGCGGCGGAGGTGATCGAGGTTCTGGGATGGTCTGCCGCCGACGGTGTTCAGCTCGTGCGGGCGGCGGCGCTGACCGGCGCGCACCATCCCCCGCTCAATCCCGATTTGCCCGCCCTGCTACTCCTCGACGGCGCGCCCGCCTGGGAGGCGCTGGGGCGAGTGTTGCGCAACCAGTACCCGCCTGACCATGCCCTGTCGCTGGTCGCGCCGGATGCCGTCACCGTGCAGTCCGTGCCGCTGAGCGCCCTCGCTGAGGTACAGGGCGATTGGCTGGCGCTGGGCGTCCCCCCTTTGCCGCGCCCTGGCAGCTTCGAGCGCTTCCAGGACACCATCGCGCATCTGCGCGCGCCGGAGGGCTGCCCCTGGGATCGCAAGCAGACGCATGGCTCGCTGCGCCCGTACCTGCTCGAAGAGACCTACGAGGTGCTCGACGCGCTGGACCATGGCGACGTGTCCGCCTTGCGCGAGGAACTGGGCGACCTGCTGTTGCAGATCGTGCTGCACAGTCAGATCGCGGTCGAAGCGGGTGAGTTCTCCATGGCCGACGTGATCGCCGCTGTCAACGAGAAGATCATCCGTCGTCACCCGCACGTATGGGGGACGGTAGACGTGAGCAGCGACCAGGAAGTGGTGGTCAACTGGGATCGCCTCAAACAGGCCGAAAAGGCAGAAAACGGCGCGCCTGCCTCGCGCCTGGACGGTGTATCGCGCTCGCTGCCCGCCCTGTCGCAGGCGTTCAGCTACCAGGATCGCGCGGCCCGCGTCAAGTTCGACTGGGAGACCATCGAGCCGGTGATCGCCAAGGTGCACGAGGAGATCGCCGAGTTACTGGCGGCGCAGACGCCCGCCGAACGCGAAGCCGAAGTGGGCGACCTGCTCTTCGCCGTGGTCAACTGGGCACGCTGGCTGGGCGTCGAGCCAGAGTCCGCGCTGCGGGCGACCAATGCGCGCTTCTATCGGCGCTTCCGCTACATCGAGCAGCAGGCTGCCGCGCAGGGGCGTCCGCTGGACGAGCTATCGCTGGAGGAGATGGACGCCCTGTGGGAAGCGGCCAAGGAGAACGGCCTGTAGAGGCGGGGGAGGTTGCCTCTTCCCCCGCGGCATGGCCCATGCTATAATGCCTGCGCGATGGACGACCAGACCTGGATGCGCCTGGCGCTCGACGAAGCGCGTCGCGCCCTGGATCACGACGACGTGCCCATCGGCGCGATTGTGGTCTGCGACGGGCAGGTGATCGGGCGGGCGCACAATCGCCGCGAGATTGACGGCGATCCGACGGCGCACGCCGAACTGCTTGCCATCCGCGAGGCGTCCGCCTTCATCGGTCACTGGCGGCTGGAGGGGGCGACGCTCTACTGTACGCTGGAACCGTGCGCCATGTGCGCCGGGGCGATGGTGCTGGCTCGTCTGCCGCGTCTGGTCTATGCCGCGCCCGACCCCAAAGCGGGGGCCGCAGGCAGTGTGCTCGACCTGCTCAATCACCCGCAGCTCAATCATCGCGTGGCGGTGACGGCGGGGGTGCTGGCCGACGAAGCAGCAGCGTTGATCCG
>DDBP01000369.1 GCA_002332795.1 Anaerolineales bacterium UBA2029
CCGGGTCGAGATCGGCAGGGCGTGCGCCGGGCACGACTTCCGCCTCAAAGTCTCCGTTGGTGCGTGCCTGGAGCAGGCCGCGGATTTCTTCCCCGTTGAGCACCGTATTGCCCGCCAGCGTGCGGGCCAGCACGCGCCCGTCGTCCAGGGCGTGCACCTGACGGCTGCGGGGGACGTGCACGGCCAGCGCCGGCCCGCGCGAGGTGGGGACGATCTCCGGCGCGCCAAAAGCGATAGGGGGAAGGCAGCGCGCTGCCGCGGCCTCCACGGCTGCCGCAAAGCGGGCCGCGTCCGGCGCAGCGCCCGCCTCGCCCGCCTGATCCAGGCCCAGGACGATCCGCCCGCCGTCGGTGTTGGCCAGCGCGACGGCGGTCGCGGCAATCAGTTCCGGATCGGGGCGCGGCACGAAAGCCAGCGACAGATCGGCATCGCGCTCCAGCGAAAGTCGTTCGGTATGCATGATCCCCCTGGCTGGTGCTTGCCTCATCTACCAGAAAACCAGCGAGCTTCGCCCGGACTTCACTGCAGAGAGAACGCAGAGGGCACAGAGAGGGGAATATCTCTGTGTTCTTCTCTGCATCCTCTGAGTCTCTGCGGTTCAATTACTCCTGCCCGGCCAGCGCTCAGCGCCCGGCGTCCTCGTCGTCGGCGAAATCGTCCAGCTCGTCCAGATCGTCCGGCTCGTCGGCGAAGTCTTCGTCGCCCGCCTGCTCATACGCTTCGTCGGGCAGTGGCTCGTAGGGTTCGTCGTCTTGGGGCAACGCGCCATCGCCGGAGGCAGCCGCGGGGCGTTGTGACTTCTCGCCGCGCACCAGCGCCATGCTCACCAGCACGTCATCGTCGGGCAGATCGATCAGCTTGACTCCGCTGGTGACGCGCCCATAGACGTTGATGGACTCGACCTCGGTGCGCAGGGCAATGCCCCCCGCCGTGATCAGCGTCAGGCTGTCGTCTGGCGAGACTACCCGCGCACCAATGATGCGCCCGGTCTTGCGCAGATTTTTGGAGAGGGTGCGGACGCCATAGCCATAGCGGCGCTGCCGCCCATATTCGCGCAACGGCGTGCGCTTGCCGAAGCCGTATTCGGTCACCACCAGCAGATCGCCGCGCGGATCGGTCACCACATCCATGCCAGCGACTTCGTCGTCGGGGCGCAGGCGGATGGCGCTCACACCGGCGGCGGGCCGACCCATCACGCGCACGTCCTGCTCGTTAAAGCGGATGCTCATGCCGTTGCGCGTGACCAGGATCAGGTCCTGGCGGCCCGTCGTGCGGCAAACCCAGCCCAGATAATCGTCGGGATCGAGGCTCATGGCGATCAACCCATTGCTGCGCACGGCGGCGAAAGCGCTCACCGGCACGCGCTTGATGCGCCCGCGCCGGGTGCACAGCACGAAGTAACCTTCCCGGTCTTCGAAGGATGGCACGGAAGTGATCGCCGTGACATATTCTTCTGGCTGCAAAGACAGAAAAGCGTTGATCAGCGTGCCCTTGGCCCCGCGCGCCGCCTCCGGGATCATATAGGCGCGCTGCGCGTAGACCTTGCCCTGGTCGGTGAAGAACAGCACGTGATCGAGCGACCCCGCCGCGTAGAGGTGCTCTACCGAGTCTTCTTCGCGGGTGGCCATGCCGGTCGCCCCTTTGCCACCGCGCCGCTGCGAGCGGTAGGCCAGCACCGGCACACGCTTGATGTAGCCGCGCTCGGTCAGGCTGATCAGCACTTCCTCGTCGCGGATGAGATCGCTGTCTTCGAAGTCGGTGACGACATCGAGCGCCAGTTCGGTGCGCCGGTCATCGCCGTATTTCTCCGCCAGGGCGTTGAGATCGTCGCGGATGAGCGCCAGCACCTTGCGCGGCGAACGTAGCAGGTCTTCCAGGTAGGTGATGTAGTCGCGAATCTGCCGGTATTCGTCTTCGATCTTCTGGCGCTCCAGCGCAGCCAGACGGCGCAGTTGCATATCCAGGATAGCGCTGGCCTGCGCCTCGGTGAGGGCAAAGCGCTCCATCAACTGCGCGCGGGCGATGTCGCTGTCGTCGGCCTGACGGATGGTGGCAATGATGTCGTCAATATGCGCCAGCGCCTTCAGCAATCCCTCCAGGATGTGCGCGCGGGCGCGCGCCTTGGCCAGTTCGTACTCGCTGCGGCGGCGGATGACCGTGCGCCGATGATCAATGTACAGATGCAGGGCGCGGCGCAGGCTCAGCAGACGCGGTTCGCCATCTACCAGCGCCAGCATCTGCACACCGAACGTCGTTTGCAGTTGCGTGTACTTGAACAGCCGGTTGAGCACAGTGCGCGGCTGCGCGTGCTTCTTCAGTTCGACGACGATGGACAACCCGCGCCGGTCGGATTCGTCGCGCAGGTCACTGATCATCTCCAGCCGCCCGTCGCGCACCAGCGCGGCGATGCGCTCCAGGATGGACGCTTTGTTGACCTGATAGGGAATTTCAGTGATGACGATGCGGTAGCGGTCGCCGCGCATCTCCTGAATCTCGGCGCGGGCGCGCATGACGATGCGCCCCTTGCCGGTGGCATAGGCTTCTTTCAACTCGCCGCCGCCCACAATCAGCGCGCCGGTGGGAAAGTCTGGCCCTTTGATGTACTGCATCAGCTCGTCTACGCTGATTTGCGAGATCACATCGTCCGGCTCGCCCTCATGGGCGATCATGCGGTCAATCATAAAGGCGATCGCCGCGGCGACTTCGCGCAGATTGTGAGGCGGGATGTTGGTCGCCATGCCGACGGCAATGCCGCTGGTGCCGTTGATCAGCAGGTTGGGCAGCTTGGCGGGCAAGACCTGCGGCTCCTGCAGCGATCCGTCGAAGTTGGGCATGAAGTCCACCGTATTCATGCCGATATCTTCGAGCAGCTCCTCGGCGATGGGAGCCAGCCGCGCCTCGGTGTAGCGCATGGCGGCGGCGCTGTCGCCGTCAATGCTGCCGAAGTTGCCCTGCCCATCAATGAGGGGGTAGCGCATGGAGAAGTCCTGCGCCATGCGCACCATGGCGTCATAAACCGCCTGATCGCCGTGCGGGTGATACTTGCCCAGCACTTCACCGACGATACGCGCCGACTTTTTATAGGCGGAGTTGGCGCGGATGCCCATGTCGTACATGGCGTAGAGGATGCGGCGGTGCACTGGTTTCAGGCCGTCGCGCGCATCCGGCAAAGCGCGCGCCACGATCACGCTCATGGCGTAATCGAGGTACGACGAGCGCATCTCCTGATCGATTTTGACCTGGCGGACAGTCCCGATATCCATCGACTCCATGGAGACGTTTTCCTGACTGGTAAAGCCACATGGCGGGCGAACAGCGCATCACAAAATCAGCCGGGCGACCAGTGAGCGCGGGTCGCCCGGTGTTGTTCATGTGTCCACGCAGGGCCAGCGCCGGCCCGGTCGCGGCGCTCCGGCTAACCCCGCGATTGCGCAGACAGATTATAGCTCAACAGGGGTCGGCGGGCGAATTTCAGCGCCCAGGGGATGCATTCGGATTTGGGGGCAGATTTCACCGCGGAGTTCGCAGGGTCACAGCAGTGAACTCACGTAAGCCACCTGGAGAGAGACGGGGCATCTCGCCCTGCTTGACCTCACCCCTGCTCGGCGCTGGCGCGCCTCGTCGCCCCC
>DDBP01000007.1 GCA_002332795.1 Anaerolineales bacterium UBA2029
CCGCGCGGGAGAAGGGGTCGGGGGATGAGGGCCAAAAGTGCATAACACGCTCTAGACTCCAGGAACGGCTTCCTGAGCGAAGAGAGCGCCAGGAGATGGCAAAAGCGCAGAGAAGAAGAGGCCATCTCCCTCTCTGCGCTCTCTGGCTCTCAGCAATGAAAGGAGCGCTCCTGCCTCAGCCGCCGTTCGACGGCTCGTCAGCCGGCGGAAGCGGATCGGGCGGCGTCACCGTCGGAGGCTCTGGCGTGTCGCTGGGGGGCGGCGTGACGGTGGGCGGTTCGGGCGTCGCGCTGGGGGGCGGCGTGACCGTCGGCAGAACAGCGGTCGGAGTGGCCGTGGGCGGCGCGGGTGACGGCGTCGCCGTTGACCAGGGCGTCGGTGTGAGCAGCCCCAGATCGTCTACCCGCAGCTCGTCTACCCACCAGCCGACCGTCTGCTCGCCCTCTGGCAGGGCCGGGCCGCTCTCCAGGCGGAAGCGCAGCCGCACAATCTGCCCGCGGAAAGCCGACAGATCGATCGTCTGCTGCGTCCAGTCGCTCGCGTTGCCGCCCCGCTCGGTCAGGGTCAGCCAGTCACCCCCCTGGACGGCCAGCTCAACGGCCACGCGGTCGCTGCCGCTGAGCTGCTCGCGTTCCCAGAAAGTCAGCACAGGTGTCGTGACAAAGCGCAAATCGAGCCACGTCTCGGCGGTCAGCGTGCTGCGCTGCGCGCGAAGCTGACTGTCGGCGAACCACGCCACGCCCTGCCAGCCGGAGATTTCGGACCGCCACGCACCCTCTACCGTCCAGCCCTGCGCCGTGTCGAACGATTGCAGCCAGGGCAAGGGCAACGGCAACGGCGTGGCCGTAGGCGTCAGTTCTGGCGGCAGGCTGGTGGCGCTGACCTCCGGCGTGAAGATCGCAGCTTCCGTCGGCGTCGCCGTCGGCAGCGCAGGAGCAACCGGCTCGGTCAGTGTCGTCACCGCGAAGGCGTCTACGGCTACTGTGCCGGTGACCGCGTAGACACGGGCCGTGTGCGCGCCTTCGCCCAGGCCGGTCAGCGAAGCGACCAGCCCAAAGGTACTCTCGGCGGTGGCCGTGTTGCGCGTGTCCAGCAACACCCCATCTACTTCGATGCCCAGCGCGCCCAGGGCCGGATGCCCGACGTAGATCACGTCCAGGCGCGGCCCGCTGAAGGTCAGGGTGAGGGCGTCGTCCGGGCTACCGCTGCTGAAGACATACGCACCGCCGCTGGCGGCAGCGCTGGCGTAAGCCGTCCACGCGCCGGTCTGCTGTATGCGGCTGTCTTCGGCTTCCACCAGCAGCAGCGACAACGGCGGACCGGTAGGTGCCAGCGTCGCCGTGCTGCTCGGCACAGCGGGCGGCAAGGGCGTAGGCGTTGGCGCGGCAGCCGATGAGAGCAAAGCCAGGGTCACGCCGCCGAGCGCGATCTGTGCTCCCGACCCGCCCTCGACGCGGAAGCGCAGCCGGATCACCTGGCCGCGATAAGCGCCCAGGTCGAGCGTGTGCAGTGCGCCCGCCGTATTCACCCCGGCCTGACGATCCACCGTCACCCACGACAGGCCGCCGTCCAGGCTGATCTCGGTCAGCAGCGCGCTGTCCGGCGCGGAAGTGCCCCACTGCTCGAACTGCAACTGCGGCAACAGGTCCACTCCCAGCGCCAGGTACGCGCCGTATTCCAGCGCACTGTCGCGACCGCGCCCCGTGTCGAACGTCCAGTGCCCGCTCCCTGGGTCGAAGGCCCATCCCCCGGCACCACGCCAGGCCGGATCGTCGCTGGCCAGGATAGTGGTGGTGCTGATCAGCAGCACGGGTTCGCTCGTTGGAGCCACTGTCGGCGCTGTCGTCGGCTCGACCAGCGGCGTCGGTGAGGGCACCACTCCTAGATTCTGCCCTGCGAAACGGCCTGCAGACGAATTGAAGGCGGGCGTGGCCGTCGGCCCGCTGAGCAGCATCATGGGCGCGGGCGCGCCGGTGTTCACCTCGATGACCAGTTCGGGGGTATTCGTTCCGGCCTCTTTGCTGTTGTAGTAGACGCTGTTGGTAGACGAATTGGCCAGGCCGAAGCTGTACGTGCCGTCACCCGTGATGGCCGCCGTCACGTCCCACTCCACCCAGACATTGTTGTCTGCCGCGCCCGCCGTCGCCAGCGGGGTGCCGCTCAGCAGCGGCGCGTTGTTCCAGGTGATGCCCAGCTCCGTCCAGGCCCCGCCCGTCGCGTACTCGTTCGACACGGCGTACACCCGCCCCGCGTCCGGCCCGCCGTCGTAGGCGAACAGGCGCAGCGTCGCCCGCGTCACCGTGCCGGAGACCCCCACCACCGTGAACTTCAGGTAGCTGCGGTACTCCTCCGTGCTCGTCAGGCGCGTGCGCAGGTAGGTCGAGGTGCCATAGTTGTTGTTCGGGCTGACCGAGTACACCCGCGCATCGTCGCTCGGCCCAAAACGCAACACCGAAGGCGGAATGGGCGTGTCCGTAGCCACAGGCGTCTCAGACGGCGTGGGCGTATCCGATGGCGTCGGGGTGATGGACGGCGTCAACGTATCGGTCGGCGTGCCCGTCTCAGTCGGCGTCCAGGTGAGGGTGGGCGTGTTCGTCGCCGTGGGCGGCGCGCCAGTGTTCACCTCGATGACCAGTTCGGGGGTATTCGTTCCGGCCTCTTTGCTGTTGTAGTAGACGCTGTTGGTGGACGAATTGGCCAGGCCGAAG
>DDBP01000113.1 GCA_002332795.1 Anaerolineales bacterium UBA2029
ATCCCGCCGACCAGCGCGACGCCGGCCCCGTCATCGTCGCGGTAGACTGCCCCAGCGGGCTGGACTGCGACACCGGCGAACTCGACGCCCATGCTCTGCACGCCCACGAGACGATCACCTTCGCCGCGGCCAAGCCCGGCCTGCTGACTTTCCCCGGCGCAGAGGCCGTGGGCACGTTGTACGTAGCCGACATTGGTCTGCCGCCGCGCCTGCCCGAACTGGACGAGATCGCGTTGACCCTGGTAGATGCCGCCGAAGTGCGGGCGCGCCTGCCTCGTCGTCCCCTGGACAGTCACAAGGGCACTTTCGGCAAGGCGATGGTCGTGGCGGGCAGCCTGAACTACACGGGCGCGGCCTACCTGGCGGCAGCGGCGGCCTACCGGGTCGGCGCGGGCCTGGTGACCGTCGGCGCGCCGCAGATCATCGTGCCGACGCTGGCGGGTATGCTGCCCGAAGCGACCTGGTTGCTGCTGCCACACGACCTGGGCGTGATCAACGAAGCAGCCGTCAAGGTGCTGCGCGACGAACTGGAGGGCTACACCGCCCTGCTGCTCGGCCCTGGCTTCGGTCGCGAGGAAGTGACCGGCCTCTTCCTGCGCGAACTGCTGCGCCCGGAGGAAGAAATCCGCCATTCGCGGGCGATCGGTTTCGTCCCCACCGAACCGCAACTGAACGCGCCGCCTCCGCCCAATCCCCTCCCGCCCCTGGTCATAGACGCCGACGGCCTGAACCTGCTGGCGGAGATGGACGACTGGCCGCGCCTGATCCCGCCTGGCACCATCCTCACCCCGCACCCCGGCGAGTTTGCGCGGCTGGCTCGCCTGGAACGTGACGAGGTGCGGGCCAACCGGCTGGCGCTGGCCCAGGCCAAAGCCGCCGAATGGAACTGCGTGCTGGTGCTCAAAGGCGCGTTCACTGTGATCGCCGCGCCCGATGGGCGGACGGCAGTCGAGCCGTTCGCCACGCCTGCCCTGGCGCGCGCCGGCACGGGCGATGTGCTGGCGGGAGCGATTGTCGGGTTGCTGGCGCAGGGGTTGGAGCCGTTCGACGCCGCGTTGGCCGGAGCCTACCTGCATGGGCTGGCCGGGGTACTCGCCGCGGAGCTATGGGACACGACAGCCAGCGTCACCGCGGGAGACGTGCTGGAACTGCTGCCAGAGGCAGTCGCGCTGGTCGAACGAGCCTGATTGTGCGTACCTGGTCGCGCTGCATCTCAACTACTGCCGGGCAGGGAGCTTGCCTCCGCGGTTGTAGACGATGCGGCGTGCCTCTGGTGACATGCGGAAGCGCGCCAGGTAGAAGAATATCCCGCCTTTGGTGCGGCGCGTACCGTCCGCTGTGAACATGCCACCCTGAGCGTCGATCGCCAGCGCTTCTTCGGCCAGCACCTCGGCGAAGCGACCGCCACACACGTACACGATCGCTTCGATCTGCCGCAGGGGCTTCGCCTCGCTCTCCCCCAGCAGGGTGACAATCTCCTGCACAGTCTTGCGCTGACGCGGCGTCATATCTTTATCGAGATCGGGCAGCAGGTAGCTCACATACAGCCGCTTTCCGGCCAGTTCCATCCCGTTCAGCGCGTTCAGCGCGCGCGTCGCTTGCTTCTCCGTAGCCATCTCCACCACAGCGACCGGCTCGTTCACATGTGGCTCTGTCGAAATCTCCACCGCCGCCACCTCGCCGTGCGCCGCAAAGAGCGCCCGCAGGTCGTCGGCGGTGACCGTCTCATCCAGATTGGCTACGAACAATGCCGCTGTCATCAGTGCCCCCACTCGTCGCGTTCTGCACTTTGCCAGGCTGCGCGCCAGCGCCGCGCAGCGATTGCCCGCCCTTCGGCCAGCGCTTCGTCCACCGACTCGCCCCGCACGCGCTCAAGCTGCTGCTCGACCTGCGCCAGCGGACGGCGGATGGCTTCGCCCACCCGTCGCCGGATGATCAGGCCGCGCTGCACGACCACATCTCGCAGGGTGTCCGCACCGCGCGGAGCCAGCCACGCCACCGCCGGCAGACTGATCGCCAGGCCGACGATCAGCCCGGCCAGGAATTCCACGGTTCCTTCTGAGCGCCCCTGCTCTGCCATGCGCTAGCCCTCCTTGGCCGGGCGAGCACCAGCGCGCCCCTGCCGCACCGACCGGCGCAGCCGCAACAGCTCGCGCACCACTCCGCCGACGCCCGCCATCAGCGCGCCAGCTTTGATCACCGGCTCGACCAGGTTCTGGCTCATGAACTGCGCTGTTCCGCGCACCGTCGTGACGGTTTCGTTGGCGTTGTCCACGATCGGTTGCAGTTCGTTTTGCAGCAGGTTGACCAGGGCGGCCAGTTGCAGGATGAGCACGATCAGGGCGATGCCCATCAACATCCCCTCCATGGCCAGCACGATGATGAACAGGTCGCGGATGATACCCACCCAGCTTGCCGCGTCATCGGGATCGGCGATGACGGCGATCGCCAGCGCCCCCACCAGCCCGACGATGAAGACGGCCACGATCGCCGCGCCGCCTACCAGCGGCCAGAAATACCAGGCACGCCCCTTCTTCTGCTCTGGCGCTTCCCCCTGCGGCGCGGCGAGTTGTGCCGCGTCCTGAGGCTTGTTCGCTTGTTCCGGCATGATCGCCCGCTCCTCGCCTGCACTGCTACCGCTTCTCTGGCGCACAGTCTAGCGCGTGAGCACGCGCGCTACCACCAGCGCCAGCCAGGCTCCCGCCGTCGCCGACAGCATGTGTAAAGGGCCAATGTCCAGCAGCGTCACGCCCAGCACCTCACCGACGCTGTGTCCCAACGCAAACCCCAGCCACGATGCCAGCAAGAACAGCGCCAACCGCCGCGCGTCCCCTCCGCTGACCAGGTGAAACGCAGCCCCGTAGAGCGTGGCCACGATGGCGCTGAACACGAAAGTTGGGCTTGGCATGGCACCTTGTGTGATCCCGCGAGAGCCTGTGGCAGGTCCTGCCCTGCCAACGTGCCTTAGTGTAGCACAGAGTGAGCCAACTCACGAGAGCCGCCCGCTCTTTCAGCCCCGCCGATTGTACGCTACAATTGCTACAATCATGACATGAGGGGGCGCACACAACCCGGTGCCCCCATCTATCGGTATCAAGAACCTGAACACGGACGGAAGCCTGTGACGCTGATTGACCAGCGCATTTTGATTGACGCACCGCCTCAGGTCATCTGGGACTATATCGCCGACCCCGACAAACTGGTTGAGTGGCACGCCGGTTACAGCAGCATTTCTGTGCTCACCACGCAGCGGACGGGCGTTGGGGTACGTCGCCGCTGTGCAGTCACAGGCGGCAAGGACGTGATCGAGCAAATCGTCGCCTGGGTCGAGGGCCTGGGCTACGAATACACGATCGTCGAAGGGGGGCCGTACCGCTCCTTCCGGGGGCGCTTTCGCCTGCAGCCCGGCCCCGACGGCACCAGCGTGCAGTGGACGGTCGAGTATGCGCCCAAAGGTCTGCTGGGCAGGCTGCGCGACCGCCTGAGCGGGCAGAAACAACTGGCTGCGCTGATGGTCGCCAGTCTGCGGGAACTGCGTCAGCAGATCAACGCCATGGGCCTGCGCATGGACGACGCCTACCGCGCCCGTCTGGGCATTCAGGGACGACTCAACGCGGCGGAACGCGCGCAGTATCAGCGCCGCCATCCTGCGCCGGAGAGCGTGGCGACGGTTGCGCCGCCCGCTGCTGGCAGCCCGGAGCAGGCCGCATCCCCATCACCGGTCCCGCCTGTGCCCGCGCCCCAAGCGCCGCTTCCCGCTCACCATGAGGCGGACACCGAGCCGAAACCACCCGCCGGTCTGCGCGAGGCGCTGGCGGTGCAAGGCGCGGAACCGTTGCCCCCACCCCCGCCGCCCGCGCAGATCACGCCGCCGCAGCCCTTACCGCCGGTGACTTCTGCTCTGCCGAAGACGGCACCGCTATCGGCACCGCCCGCTGACCATCAGCGGCCTACACCGCCGCGGGGTATCCCTGCCGTGCGCCCGTCATCCGGCTCAGAAGGACAGGCAGCGCTCGCCCGTCCGGCAACGCCCGCCGACGACACGCCGCCGGCCCGGTACGTCCTGGGTGAGTGGCGGACCCGGCCGATCGCGCTGCTGGACAACCGCGTGCTGATGCGCGCCATGGACGTGGCGGGCCGCGACGGATGCCCGAAGATCGAGGACGGGCCGGTGGAGTACCTCTTCGAGTCCGTGGACGGTCGGCACTCCAGCGGATGGATTCGGGATCCGGTGTGGCAGACGCCGCCCTTGGCGGACGGGGTCTACGCGTTCCGGTTCAAGATCCGCGACCTGTCGCCGCAACGCAACGAGACCGGCTGGAGCGCGGCCGAGCCCGTGCGGGTGAGTCCGCTGACCGGCTATCATCGGTTCCCGCTGGGCCGTGTTGCCGGCCTCGAAGAGGGAACGCTCGTGGAGACCACGGCGACGGTGGCCGAGGTCAAGCCGGACTCCTACGTTCTGGAGGATGGGGGCGCGCGGATCGTGGCGACGAACCGGGCGCGCGCCCTCAAGACGGACGCGTCGCTGCTCGGCAAGAGGGTGAGGGTCCAGGGTTGCGCCTGGAAGGTCGCCGGAGAGAGGCGCCTCGTCTGGTGCGACCTCCAGCCGGAGTGAGGCGCCAGGACCCCGGGCCGGGACCGTCCCGCGGAGGCCGTCCCGGCCGTTCCCATAGTGGGCGGTGCTCGGGGATTTGCAACGGGGCAGAACGGATCGGGTCGTCCAGTGGCTGGCCTCGGGCGGAGATCCCCGGGCGAGCGCACCCGACGGCTCGCCGCTGATCGTGTGGTGCGCCTACTATGGCGACGTCACCGCCGTGCGGCTTCTGCTGGACCGGGGAGAGACTCTGGCCACGCTCGGCGAGGACCTGGGCCTGAACGGCGCCGCCTTCCACGGTCATTGGCGCCTGGTTGAGTTCCTTCTGGAGCAAGGGGCCGACCCCAATTTTCGAGACCCGGAGACCGGCGAGACGCCGCTGCACTCGGCCCTGACGAAGCGGAACCGCGCGAGCGGCGAGGCGGCGGCGGAGGTGCTGCTTCGAGCGGGGGCCGACCCAAACGCGCGCACGGTTCCCGGCCGACCGACGGGCGCCTTGATGCGCGACGCGCGGACCCGGGGCGAGACCCCCTTGCACCGGGCCGCCGCCTATGCCACGCCCCGGACGATCCAGCGGCTGTTGGATGCCGGCGCGGACCGGCAGGCTCAGGACGCGAACGGTGACAGCCCTCTCTGCTGGGCGAGCTGGGCGCTGAGGTCCGCCGAGGTGATCGAACTGCTCTGCTTCCCGCCGCATCGGGTCCGGCCAGAGGCGGTCCGTCTTTCGCTGGGGCGCGAGGCCCCCGTTGGCGACGCTCCCTGGGAGCTGGGAGAGCCTTAGCCCGGCTGGCCGTACCGGTTGTGGTACCGGTCGTACCACTTCTCGGCTTCCTCGGGGTCCAGGGGCTTCGGCGTGCCGATCTGCATCGCTAGGTGGACGGTCTTGGCGACGTCCTCCGTCATCACGGCGGCCTTCAGCGCGGCCTTCGGTGAGGGTCCCCAGGCGAAGACCCCGTGGTTGCCCATCAGGATCGCCGGCGCGCGGTTGCGGAACCGGAGGATCGCCTCGCCGATGTGCTCGCCCTCGTTGTCCACATAGGGCGCGCAGGGAATCTCCGCCCCGAACTCGTCGGCGATCGCCGTGAGGCACAGCGGGATCGGCCTGCCGACCGCGGCGAATGCCGTCGCGTAGTTGCTGTGCGTGTGGATGACGCCGCGCACGCCCTCCAGGCGGCGGTAGAGGAACAGGTGGTGCGGCAGGTCGACGCTCGGTCGGTACCGGGAGCCGATCACCTCGCCCGTCGCCACGTCCACCTCGACCAGCGCCTCGGGGGTCAGGGCGTCGTAGTCCATGCCGCTCGGCTTGATCACGAGACGCCCGCTCTCCGGGTCGTATCCGCTGGCGTTGCCGGAGTGCATCGTGACCAGCCCGCAGGCCGGCAGCATCTTGTTGGCCCAGCAGACCTCCTCGCGGAGCTTGGCCATGCGATCGCTCGTGGAAGGAGACATGGCCCATTGTGTTCCCGCTTGGTAAGCTTCTGCACGCGCTGGAGGGCGCGGGTGCGATGGATCGACGGAGATTCCTCGGCGGATTGGCGGCGACCGGATTGGCGGC
>DDBP01000178.1 GCA_002332795.1 Anaerolineales bacterium UBA2029
CGCTCGGCTTGTCCCCTCTCCGACGCGGAGAGGGGGCCACGAGGCGCGCCAGCGCCGAGCGGGGGTGAGGTAAAGCCGCAGGGCAGGGCCTCTCAAACGGTCTCTAAACAGGACGTACGGGGTGAACCAGGGGCGATCAACAAAGGCGCGGGCTAGGCACAGCAGTTGATCTCAGGAAGACCTTGCGAATTCCGCGGGTCTGCCACGCTCCCGGCTCACGACTCAGGACTCCGCGCCCGGCGTAAGTGTCGCCAGCGGCCAGGCGACCGGACGCACGTTGAGGCGGGTCAACTGCTTTTGCGCGGCGAAAGGCGGGCGGAAGATGAGCCGGTCGAGCGGCGTGTCGGGCGTCAGCGCTTCCGGCTCGACGGGCAATATGGCGATCACCCCCCGCTCCGGATAGAGCAGCACCGCGTAGCCGACTTCCAGCAACGTCAGGTTGCCCTGCGAGACACCTGCTGCCGCCGGGACGCCATAGCGTTCGAGCAACAGGTCGAGCGTGCCGTAGTCGCGCAGTTCGAGTTCGAGCACTTCGTCTACCCCGATCAGCGCGCGCAACTCGCAGCCCTGGGCGCTGAAGCGAAAATAGTTGGCCCGCCCTGTCTCGCGCCTGGCCCGTCCAAAGGCCGCCTGGAGCTGCAGCAGCGTCGTCCGCCCCAGTTCGACCGCCTCGACGTTTTCCAGGGGGAACACGCGCGTGCAGTCGCGCTCCGGCGTGACCGACGGGGAAGGCGTGCCGGTCGCCGTGAGCGGCGGGGTGAGGGAAACGCGCCCCGGCAACCCCTGCGGTGTTTGCTCCGCCAGTGCAGCAGCAGACGGAGCGTGACCGGGCATCGCCGCCGCTCCCAGCACCGCCGTTGCCAGCACCCCTGCCCAGACCAGCCAGAATACCGTTTTCATGAGGCCCGATTGTAATCGGTTTGGGCAGGGCGGGCACAAAGTCGCTGTGCCCGCGCAGGGGACGCAGATGCCAGAACCGCTCCCTAACGTCTTCCCAATAATTCATGAATAAAGGATAAATACAGGCAAAATGTGTTACTCTAGAAGCGGTAGCAATACTTTCGCGGTATGATCGCAGGTGATCAGCGGGCGGTGCGTGGGGAGACGTTCGTCGGATGGCTCCGTCGGCCAGTTCTACTCCCAATTCCAGCAGACAGAACGGAGAAGACGCGCGCGCGTCGGCCCCAAGGCCGGGGACAGCAGCCGATGAAGTAAGGCGGCTGCAGCAGGCCCTGGTCGAGGCTGAGCAGCGCTACGAGGCGTTGTTCCAGGGCGCGTTCGACGCCATTCTCATCGAAGACAGCGATCAGCGCATCCTGGATGCCAACCCTGCCGCGTGCCAGATGCTGGGCTATACGCGCGGGGAACTCTGCTCGATGTACACTTATCAGTTGCAGCCAAAGCATCGCCGCGGGCGCAGACCCAACCCGATCTATGAGCGCGCGCTGGAAGGGCTATGCGAAGGCACGCGCTTTTCCACCGAACTGATCCGGCGCGACGGCACGGCCTTCCCGGTAGATATCACCATCACGCCGCTGTACCTGACGCAGGGCCTGGTCTTCGTGGACATCCTGCGCGACATGAGCGAGCGCCAGAAAGCCGAGCAGGCGTTGGCCGAAGAGCGCAACCTGCTGCGCACGCTCATTGACCTGCTGCCGGACTATATCTACTTCAAGGATCGCCAGGGGCGCTATCGCCTGCTCAACAATGCTTCGCAGGCGTTGCTGGGCGTCGCGTCAGAAGAGGAAGTGCTGGGCAAGACGCCCGAATCTTTCTTCCCGCCGGAGCAGGTCGAAATGTTCCAGGCGATGGATCAGCAGGTGCTGGAAAAGGGACGGTCCTTTTTCAACGTCGAGCAGACCGTCACCGACCACACTGGCGCGTCACACACCGTGCTGATGACCAAAATCCCCCTGCGCGACAGTGCCGGCGAGGTGCAGGGGTTGGTAGCCATCGCCCGCGACATCTCCGAGCGCAAAGAATTCGAGAACACGCTGGCGCACTACGCCGCCCGTCTCAACGTGTTGCATACGTTGCAGCAAGGCGTGCTGGCCGGGCAGCCCGCGCAAGAAATCGCGCTGGTGGCGCTGCAGGGCTTCTGCCGCCTGGTGCCGTGCTGGAGCGCCAGCCTGGCTCTTTTCGACCCGGCGCGCAACGATGTGTTGATGATCATCGTGGGCGAGAAGGGCGAAGCCGTCTTCAACGCGGGCGAATACGTGCCGCAGGCGCAATTCAACGTGCCGGAAAACGTCCGGCAGATGCGCCCGGCTATCGTGGACGATGTGAAGACACTGCCTGCGCCCAGCGTGTTGCAACGCCGCCTGGCCGCCTACGGCGCGCGCGCCTACCTGAGCGCCCCCCTGGTCGTGGGCGATCAGGTGTTGGGCGAGCTGGCCCTGGGCGAGCCACGGCCCGGCGCGTTTGGGGTGGCGCACCGCGTGATTGCCACTCAACTGGCCGATCAACTGGCGATGGCCATGTCGCACGTGCAGCTCAGCGCGCAGGTACGCCGTCACACCGAGGAGTTGCAGCGCCGGGTGGCCGAGCGCACCCAGGAACTGGAACGCACGCGCAGCCGTGTGGAAGCCATCCTCAATAACAGCAGCGACGCCATCCTGCTGGTGCGCCCGACCGGCACCATCTCGCAGACCAATCTCACCTTCGACCGGCTCTTCGGCTACAAGCCGGACGAACTGTTCGATCAGCCTCTGACGCGCGTAGCGCACCCGCAGTCGGCGGCGCACTTTGCGCGGGCGATCGAGCGGGTGATGCAGGAGGGCGTCGTCCAGCAACTGGAGATCGTGGCGCAGCGCAAAGACGGCTCGACCTTCGACGCCGAGGTGGGGCTGTCGCGCGTGCCAGCCATCGCCGGACGGCGCGGCGGCATGGTCTGCCATCTGCGCGACATCACCGAGCGCAAACGCGCTGAAAGCGCCCTGCTGGAAAGCGAAATTCGCTATCGCGGCCTGTTCGAGCACGCGCCGGTTTCGCTGTGGGAAGAAGACTTCTCGCGCGTGCGGGCGCGCATCGAGGCGCTGCGGGCCGAGGGCGTGACCGACTTCCGGCGCTACTTCGCCGAGCATCCCGAAGCAATGCGGGCCTGCGCCGCCGAAGCGCGTATCCTGCAGGTGAACCAGGCCACGCTCGACCTGTTCGAACTCGATTCCTACGACGATCTGCGGGCCACGCTGGCCGACCTGGCCTATGATCCGCAGCAACAGCTTCTGCACGAGCAGGTGATCGCCCTGGCCGAAGGGCAGACCCGCCATGCGAGTGAGCAGACCTTCGTCACGCGGACGGGGCGCACCATTCACGCAGTCGTCGGTCTGTCGGTGCCGCCGGGTTCGGAGCAGACCTGGGCGCGCATCCTGGTCTACGTCATTGACATCACCGAGCGCAAACGCGCCGAAGAAGAACTGCGCAAGGCGCTGGAAAAAGAGCGCGAACTGAGCGACCTGAAGACGCGCTTCGTCTCCATGGCCTCGCACGAGTTCCGCACGCCGCTGACGACCATCGTCTCCTCTACTGAGATTCTGGAGCGCTACTTCGACCGGCTGGGGGCAGAGCAGAAGGCCAAGCACTTTCAGCGCGTGCGCGCGGCTTCGCAGCACATGACGCAGTTGCTCGACGAAGTGTTGCTGCTGGGGCGGGCCGAAGCCGATCAGTTGCAGTTCCGTCCCGAACAATTGGATATCCTGGCGCTGGCTCAGGAAGTGCTGGAAACAGTCCAACTGAGCGCGCCGCCCGGCATCCGCTTCGAGACGGCGTTCGAATGCCCGCAGCCCTGGCTGTGGCTCGACGAGAAACTCATGCGCCATATCCTCAACAATCTGCTGTCCAACGCCGTCAAGTACTCGCCGGGGGGAGGCACTGTCCGTTTCACCCTGGCGTGTGGGGGGCAGGAGTTGCTGATCCGCGTGCAGGACGAGGGCATCGGCATCCCGCCCAAAGACCTGGAGCATCTCTTCGAGCCATTCCATCGGGGGGAGAACGTGGGCACCATCCAGGGCACGGGGTTGGGGCTGGCCATCACCAAGCGCGCCGTTGACCTGCACCACGGGACGATCGTCTGCGAAAGCACCGTTGGCGCGGGGACGACATTCACGATTAGAATTCCATTGCAGGGTCGGGTAGCAGCGGGGGAGCAAGACCGTGACCAAGATACTGGTGATTGAGGACGAAGAGTCCGTTCGCGAGAATATCCTGGAAATCCTGGGATACGAAGGCTTCGAGGTCCTGGGAGCCGCCAACGGGCGCGAGGGAGTCGAAGCCGCTCAGGAATTCCTGCCGGACCTGATTGTCTGCGACATCGCGATGCCGGAGATGGACGGCTATTCGGTGCTGCTGGCAGTGCGGCAGATGGCTTCTCTGGCGGCGGTGCCGTTCATCTTCCTCACGGCGCGCACCGATCGCAGCTTCATGCGGCACGGCATGGAACTGGGCGCAGACGATTACCTGACCAAGCCCTTCTCGTCGGCGGAGTTGCTGGCGGCCATCGAGGCCCGCCTCGAACGGCGCGAAGTGACCGCCCGCGCCATTGGCGGGGACATCGAGGAGGCCAAGCGACGGCTGGTGCAGATGATCGCGCACGAGCTGCGCACGCCGCTGGTCTCCATCGAGATGGCGCTGGACATCATCTCCCGTCAGGTGGGGCAGCTTGAGCCGCATCAACTGCTGGAGCTGCTGGACTATATCGGTCGCGGCAGCAATCGTTTGCACCATGTGGTCGAGCAGATGGTGCTGATCACGCAGTTGGAAGCGGGCTTGCTCACGGCAGACGTGCTGCGCGAACAGGGGATGCCAGTGCACGTTTCGGAATTGCTGATCGCGGCGGTGAGCCTGGGCAAACGGTTCGCGCCGCGCAGCCCCGACGCGGTCGCGCGCATAGACGAGCGCGACGAAGACCTGACCGTGTGGGGCGACATCAACGCGCTCAAGCACGCCCTGGCGGAGATCATCGCCAACGCGCTGAGCTTCTCGCCCCCCGGCGGGGAAGTGGTGGTGGCGGCGTGGCGATCGGGTCAGCAGGCGGTGATCGCCGTCACCGATCGTGGGCCGGGCATCCCGCCGCAACAACTGGCTCACGCGCTGCGCGAGTTCTATCAGATTGACCGCGAGCGTCAGGAACAGCAGGGCATGGGCATGGGCCTGCCGCTGGCCCGCCGTCTGATCGAAGTGCACGGCGGCGCGCTGGATATTCAGTCGGTGGTAGGGCGCGGGACGCAGGTCATCGTCGAGTTGCCGCTGGCAGAAGCATGAGGCTGGAGAGCAGCTATTCCCTCCAGCCCCGGTCAGATACATCGCCTGTCCGCCCCTGGGCACACGCCGTGCCGAGGGGCGTTTTTTTCAACACCCGCCGGTGATGGACGCTCCCGTCACCAGCCAGCGATAGAGCCGTGCCGCCCACTCGTCGGTGATGGCGTCTGGGCCGTGCGCGGGGATGGTCGTCACGTCGCGGCGCAGCGCGGCCAGGAAATCGTTCAGCGAGAGATCGGTTTCGACCAGGGGGGGCGCATAGGCCGACCCCTGCGCGAACGCCCCATGACAGGCGTCGCAGCCGCTCTGCGTCCACACGCTCATGCCCAGCACTTCGCCTTCCTCCAGAGTCAGCGCCGCCGACACTTCCGCCGCGGCGGGCAACGAGGTCACCCAGGCGTAGATGTCGCGCACATCGTCGTCACTTAGTTCGGCGGTGCTGAAGGCGGGCTTGGGGGGGCGCGTCTGTCGCACCGCCTGCACGAACTGCTCGAAGGGCAGCGTCGTACCGGCCAGCGCTCCGCCGACCTGCCCCTGCCCCCGTTCGCCATGACAGCCCGCGCAGCGCCACGTCGTGTAGAGGGTGTGGCCACGGTCGGGATCGGGAGCAGCGGCGGGGATCGTCGTCGGCTCCGGAGCCTGATAGGCCGAGTCCGACGACGTGCGCGGCTGCTCGTCCTCACAGGCAGTCAGCGCGACGCCCACCAGGATCAACAGCGGAATCCACATCAGGCGGCGCATGGTCAGTCTCCTGCAGGCGCGTCGGCGGAGGCAGTGCCCCGCGCGGCGCTGGCCTGGGACGCTTCGGCCTGCGCCGGTTCGCGGTAACGGCGGCGATATTCGGCTTCCCAGGCGGCTTTCTCCGCCATCTTGCGCAGATACCACTTGCGATGATGCAGGTAGGCGTAGAGACCGGTCACCTTGCCAGTGAACATGCTGAAGAACGCCTGCCGCTCTTCCGGGAAGATCGCGCCCATGTAGACGTGAATGATCACGCCGGCGAAGGTGATGCCCACCGCCAGGAAGTGGATCGGCATGGCCCACTGAATGACCCATTGCCAGGACGTGGGGATGTGCTCCGAGTAGACCATGATCATCCCTGTCAAGCCGATCCAGAAGGTGCCGAGCACCACCACATAGCTATAAAGCTTCTGCCCGGCGTTGTAGGCGTCCTGCGGCGGCAGGGGAACGTGCTTGCGCAGGCCCAGCATGTGCCAGGGCTTGATCATCAGCCAGCGGATGTCGTCTTTGTCCAGCAGCATGCGCGTCGAGGCGAAGGTGAGGAAGTACTTGCGGAAGCCCACGAAGATGTTGAAGGTGAGCACCGCCAGCCAGATTTGCCCCCACACGCCGTGCCAGTAGATGAGCGAGGCCGTGCTGCCGAAAATCTGGCGCATCAGGTCGTTCCAGGCAGTGGACGAAGCCGGATAGGTTCTCTCCAGCAGGATGCCGATGCCGGTTGGCAACAGCAGCAGCCACATGGCGACGTTGAACCAGTGCGTCAGGATGTTGGCCAGATGATGCTTGACCAGCACCTGTTCCTGAAGCTTCTTGCGCTGTTCGAGCGTGAGCACTTCGTCTGACATGACTCGCACCTCCCCTTAGACCGCGCCGTCTTCATACTCGTTTTCGCCGCGCAGCAGTTGCAGGATGAACGCGCCCGCCTGTCCCAGGAAGGTCGCGCCCACCGCCAGCTTGACGAACGGGATAGCCCATTTGCGCCAGAAGACTTCTGCGGGCAGGTCTTTGCGCGGCTGCGGCGAGACCTGCACCGCCGAGGCATCCGGCGGGGCCAGGTAGAACGTCATCGGGCCGGTGTCCACCTCCGCCGTGATGGGCCGGTAGACCACCTGCCCCTTGATGGCGCGGCTGACCGGACTCTCTGGATCGTTGAAGTCGCCGAAGAGACGCGCGCCGCCGATGCAGGTCGCCACGCAGGCGGGCAGTTCGCCGCGATCCACGCGATGGAAGCAGGCGCTGCACTTGTCGGCCTTGCCCGTCACTTCGTTGCGGAAGCGCACCTGATAGGGGCAGGCGTTGACGCACAGCCCGCAGCCGATGCACGCTTCTTCGTCAATGAGCACCAGCCCGTCTTCGCGTTTGAAGGTGGCCCCGGTGGGGCAGGCATCCACACACCAGGGGTCTTCGCAGTGATGGCACTGCACGGGCACCCATGTCTGCGTCACGGCGGGGAAGGTGCCCTGCGGCCCGTCGGTGTGTACCCAGATGCGCGTCTGCCCCGGCGGGGTGTTCCATTCGGCGCGGCAGGCCACCAGGCAGGCCCGGCAATCTATGCAGCGCCGGGGATCGATCACAAAGCCGTATTTCTTGATGTCAGCCATCGGCGCGCCTCCTTCACACCTTCTCCACCGTGACAAAGGTCTGCGTCAGCGCCTGCCCGCCGCTGATGGGATCGGTGAAGGTCAGGTGCAGGTCGCTGTCGGATGCGCCGCGCCCGAACGCCTTGCGCAGGCCGCGGCTCTCGTGCCCGAAGCCCGGCGTCAGGTAGACGCAGTCTGGGCGAATACCCTCGGTCAGCCAGACCTCGATCTCCACCGAACCAGCAGGGCTGGTCACCCGCACGCGGTCACCGTTGGCGATGCCACGTTCCGCCGCTTTGGACGGGTGCATCCACAACTGATTGGTGGGGCGCACTTCGTGCAGGTAGGCGTTGTTCTGCGTGGCGAACTGCGTGTGCTGGCCCACCTTGCCGGTGAGCAGGTAGAACTCGTTTTCGCCCGGCTCCGGCGGATCGTACCAGCGCGGGATGGCATCGTAACCGGCGTTGCGCAGCGTCTCGCTGGCCAGTTCGACCTTGCCGCTGGGTGTGTCCCAGCGATAGGTCGGGCCTTCGTAGCCGTCGGGCACCTCGAAGTAGCCCGTCTGCTTGAGCTGATCGAGGGTGACGCCCAGTTGTTCCGTCCAGGGTTTGAGTTGCTGGCGCAGGTAATCTTCTTCGTCCTCGTACTGGAAGTAGTCGCCCAGGCCCAGCCGCTCGCCCAGTTGCTTGTAAATCCACAGGGCGCTGCGCGACTGCCCGCGCGGCTCGATCACCGGCTGACGCAGGAAGACGCGCCGCCCCACTGCGTGCAGCGGATCGTAGCGCTCCAGGTAGGTGGCCTCCGGCAATACCACGTCGGCATACCAGGCGCTGTCGTTCATGATGATGTCCATCACCACCACCAGGCCCAGCTTCTGGAAGGCGGCGCGCGTCTTCTGGCGCTCCGGCAGGCTCATCATGGGGTTCTGGCGGGCGATGAACCAGCCGTGCGCCTGATAGGGTTCGCCGGTGAGGATGGCGTCGCGCAGTTCCTGGAAGACGCCCAGCTTGGGCGGCACGAACTTGTACTTCCACGGCACGCCGTCCAATCGCGCCGCGCGGATGGGCGGGTAGCCGGGCTGCGGCGGCTTGCCCAGCGGGATGGCCGGTTCGGAAAGGAACATGCAGTCGCCCTGCTGCGGGCACAACCCCTGCAGCGCGTTGAGGATGGCGATGGCCCGTTCGGTGTGAAAACTGTTGATGAAGTTGCTGGTGCGCCAGCCAGGGTGCGCGAAGGCGTTGGGGCGATTCTCGGCGAACTCGTGCGCGATGCGATAGATCGTCGCCTCTGGAATCTCGGTGATCTTCGCCGCCCAGGCGGGGGTGTATTCCTGCACGCCCTCGGCCAGCTCGTCGAAGCCCACGGTATATTGCGAGACGAACCACTTGTCGTATAGCTCGTCGCGGATCATCACGTGGATCAGCGCCAGGATGAAGGCGCTGTCCGTCCCCGGCTTGATCGGCAACCATTCAGCCGCTTTGGCCGCCGTCTCGCTGAAGCGCGGGTCCAGGTAGACTACGTGCGCGCCCGCGGCGATGCGCTGCATCAGCGCGCGCGTCTCGCTGGTAGAAATGCCACCGAACAGGTTGCGCCCGGTGAGGATGATGTAGTTCATGCCGTCGTAGCGCCGCGCCGGTTCTTCGATGCCGTAGGTCAGCAGGTGCGCGGTGACCATGGCGTTGAAGCACAGGCTGCGCTGCGTGCCGTAGTTGGGCGAGCCGTAGCCGTAGAGCAGGTTCTCGAAGAGCGGCTGACTGAGGTTGTGCGTGCTGGAGAAGATCATCGCCTCCGGGCCGAAGTTCTCTTTGATCTTGAGCATCTTGTCGGCCACGTAGTCGAGCGCCTCGTCCCAACTGACTTTGCGGAAGCGCCCGCTCCCGCGCTCGCCCACGCGCATCAGCGGGTCGAGCACGCGATCTTCGTCGTAGGTCATCATCAGCCCGGCCTGCCCGCGCGCGCACAGATAGCCCTCTGAATGCGGGTGATCGGGGTTGCCTTCCAGCTTCTCGATCACCCCATCGATGACTTTGGCGCGCACGCCGCAGCGCCAGACGCACATTTCGCACAGGGCAGGGACGATCTTGTCGGCATACGATCCCGGCAGATGGCCCACGCTGCCGCCCGCTTCGGCGCGACGGATGTCGCCGATGCCAGAGCCGACGATGGCCACGCCGGTACCCGCCAGGCCCGCCGCCTGCAGGAACTTGCGCCGGTTGAGGCG
Organism: Anaerolineales bacterium UBA2029; assembly: GCA_002332795.1. Taxonomy (GTDB): domain Bacteria; phylum Chloroflexota; class Anaerolineae; order Aggregatilineales; family Aggregatilineaceae; genus UBA2029. Next base: position 9,799 of record DDBP01000178.1, read on the forward strand.
CGGGACGTTTTCCGATGGTTGGTCGCTCATGGCTTCTCCCTAGCTTTCTGCCATCAGGCGATCTTTGCGGCGCAGGTTCAGGCGCTGAATCAGGTAGAGCATCAAGATGATGGCCTCGGCGAAGACCAGCACCGTCAGCACCGAACTCAACCCCCACAGTTCGGGCAGCTTGGCGTTGCCATAGTCCTTGAAACCGGCGAACAGGTCGGTGATCGTCGGGTAGAGGAAACCGTAGAGCAGCGCGCCGGTCAGGAAGCCGCCGAAGCCGGGGATGAGATAGTCGAGCTGTCCGCGCGCCGCGCCGGAGACCATCGTGCCGGGGCACATGCCCACCAGCGCCATGCCTACGCCAAAGAGCAGTCCACCCACGAAATTCTTGATGGGCACGGTGGGCGTGATCGCCGTCAATTCGACCTCGCCCGCCCACACCAGCAGGTAGATGCCAACCATGCCGGTGACCATGGCGCTCATCATGAACTTGAGCACGGCCAGGTCGGTGAAGCGGAAGACGTTGACGATCTTGTGATAGCGGGTCATGCCGCCCTTATCCAGGGCAAAGCCGAACAGGAAGCCCATGATCAGCGCGATCGCGATCGGTCCCAATTCCCATACAGACTGATCGAGCGGTTCCATGGTCTAATACCTCCGCCGGTAAACCAGCAACGCCGTCACGATGCCAGAAATGAACATGCCAGGGATGAAGAGGAACGCCGCGGGGGTCAGTTGCACACCGCCGGAAATGGCCAGTCCGCTGGTACATCCGCCGGCGATGCCCGCCGCGATCTGCAGGATGATCCCCCCGATGAAGACCAGCAGCCAGCGTTTCCACGGCTGCGGCCCGAAGACTGTCTGCCATTGCGTCGTGTGCGGCATGACGCTGATCCGAAAGCCGCCCGACAGCAACGCCGAGGTCAGCGATCCCAGGAATATCCCCACGATCATCCACACCTGCCAGGTGATGCCCTTGGGCATGGTGAAGGCGAAGTACACGAACTGTTCTTCCAGGCCCTTGCGCGGCACGGTGATGGGCGCGCCCCCTTCCACCACCACTTTCTGCGTGCCGGTGAGTTCCTGCCCCAGGTAGGCCGCCAGATTCTGGAAGCTGCCGGAGGCGCCGGGCATACGGGCGGGCATGTCGTCCAGCTTGGTGGTAGACCACAGCGTCAAGATCGCCACCAACCCCAGCAGCGCCCCGGCTACATAGGGTGACCACAGGTCGCGGCGCAGATAGGCAATCACAGCGCGCATGATGAGTTCTCCTTTCTGTCCATGTCCGCCCTACAGGTCGCGCAGATCGCGCTCGTCCACGGGACGATCCAGTCCCGGAATCTCGGCGGGGGCGACCGGCGGCGGCGCGTCGGGATCGCCGAAGAGGAAAGGCGATTCGCGCAGTTCGCGGATGGTGTGGCTCAGCCCCTCGAACCGCCAGACCGAAATGGCGAGCGCCCCGCCCAGGAAGACCGCCATCACCGCCAGCAGGCCGTTTTTCCAGTCCGGCGGGTCCTGCTTGCCGAGCACGTCGCGTTCGTAGCGGCGGTTGTAGTCCAGCAGCACCACGGCTTCGCCCTCGGCTCCCAACGGCGGCGGCGCGTAGATAGCAGTTGCCGCGGCGGAGATAGCCGCTTCGTTGGCGGCGGTGTCACCGCCCGTCGCTCCGCCGCCGAGCGTCACGCCCAGCGCGTCGGCATAGACCTGCGCTTTCTGGGCGTAGTCGGCGGGGTGACAGGATGCGCAACTCAAGCCGGGGTCTTGCAGCGGGTAGAACATGTCGGCGTGCGCCAGGCTGGCGTCGGTGGCCTGCACATTGCCCCCGTGACAGAACTGGCAGAAATCGCCGAAAGCGTGTGCGATATGCCAGTCGCCCGATGTGTTGACCGGATATTTCTGGTTGACCTCGTGACAGTTCTTGCACGACGACGCCTGCGAGCCGCACTGCGCCGCGGCGGGCGCGGGCGTCAGCAACCAGAGTCCACCGGTCAACACCAGCGCCAGGCCCAGCAGGGCCAGGGTGGGGATGAAGAGCCGGTGTGGACGCATACCTCCTCCTCAAAAAACGCAAAGCGCCCCCAGGGGGCGTCAGACCAGACTATTTGCTGCCCGCCTGAGCGTCGCTGACCGCCACGACCCGCGCCGCTTCCTGCACCAGATCGTGCAGGATGGCGCGCATGATCTCCAGCGCCTCGATGATGCGTGGATCGCGCAGGGCGTAGTAGACCGTCTGCCCCTGCCGCTCTTTGATCACCAGGCCACCGACCAGCAGCGCGTTGAGGTGCCGCGAGACGGTAGACTGCGGGAAGCCGAGCTGCTCAGCCAGCTCGACCACGTAGCAGGGGCGTTTGCGCAAGGCATAGAGGATCATCAGGCGGCGGGGATCGCTGATGGCACGGCACAGGCGCTCGTGCAATAGCTCGAATTCCTGGGCGGGCGGGTCAGCAGCAGGCAGGGGATCGCTCATGGAGCAATTCCATCAATGAATGGCGACTTATCGAAGTATCCGCATTATCGAATACCTGCATAAATCGCGCATGTTCTGTTTGTCACAAAAAAGACAGGCGGGTTGTCATCCCGCCTGTCGGATGGGGGTAGCGGTCAATTGGGGGCTACACGCCCAGTGCCTCGCGCAGCGCCTGCTTCATCACTGCTTCGGGGGCGGGGTGCCCCGTCCACATCTCGAAGCCGATCGCGCCCTGATAGACCAGCATGGAGAGTCCGTCGAGCGTGCGCAAGCCGCGCGCCTTTGCCGCGGCGAGCAGGCGCGTCTCCGGCGGATTGAAGACCACGTCGCTGACCAGCATGTGCGTGGGCGCAGCGCTCAGGTCAACCGGCGGCATCCCATCTACGTCCGGATACAGGCCGATCGAGGTCGCCTGTACCAGGATGTCGGTGTCCTCTGGCACGCGATAGACGCCGCGCCACACCTCGAAGGTGACGGGCACGCCCGTGTTGGCGCGCAGGTCGGCGACCATGCCCTCACCGCGTTCCGGTGAGCGGTTGACCACGGTGAGCTTCGCCGCGCCCGCCAGCGCCAGTTCGGTGGCGACGGCGCGCGCCGCCC
>DDBP01000180.1 GCA_002332795.1 Anaerolineales bacterium UBA2029
GCTCACAGCCTGGAGGAACAGGCCCGCGAACGCCCTGTCCGGCCTATTCACCCGACCGACCATAGTTATGACGGCCCTCCCGCACGATCACTTGCGCGTGACGAGGCTCAGACCGCTCGACGGATTGGGGCTACAGGAGGACGAGAGAGATGCAGGCGATAGGGAGGTGGATACTGATTCCCGAAAGCCAGCTTCACTGACCACCTGTGTCCACGGGGCGATTGCATCAAACACGCTCGCCGGGCCTGGCCTCACCCCTCCATCGCCTCTCCCCCGTCACTTCACGGTTAGATAGCCATTGAACAGGAAGCTGTCTTTCACTTTACCTCACCCCCACTCCGACGCGGAGAGGGGGCGAGCCGAGCGCAGCCAGGCTGGGGGTGAGGTAAACTGAAGCGAGCCAACACCCGTGCCCGACCTGCTTCTGTCACCCTGCCGCTGCCCGATTTTGATGCGATTGCCCTGCCTGTGCCCACACCTGGCTTGCCGCGTAGCAGTGCCCCGGCTACAATCGGGCGCGTAGCAGGGAGGAGTGACCCCCGTGATCCTCAGTCCCAGTCGCATCGAACAGCCGGAACTGGAGAGCGAGGTCTTGCGCGGCAACCGCCTGGGCGACCCGCATGTGCGCCGGGTGACGGTCTATCTGCCGCCGGGCCACGACAATCTGCCCGATCGCCGTTATCCTACCGTCTACCTGTTGAGCAGTCACGGCAACACCGGCCCTGGCCTGCTCAACTGGCGTCCCTGGGATGTATCCATCAAGGACCAACTGGACGCGCTGATTACCAGCGGGCGCGTCGGGCCGCTGATCGTGGTGATGCCGGACATGTGGACACGCTTCGGCGGGTCGCAGTTCATCAACTCGACCGGCATGGGCCGCTATGAGGACTACCTGATCCACGAGATCGTCCCTCTCATAGACCGCAACTACCGCACACTGGCGCACCGCGATCACCGCGCGGTAATGGGGCGCAGCAGCGGCGGCTTCGGCGCGATCACGCAGGCCATGCATCACCCGGAAGTGTTCGGCGCATTCGCCTGTCATAGCGGTGACCTGTACTGGGAATTCACCTGTCTGCCCGGCCTCAGCCGGATGCATCAGCGCCTGGCTCGCTACGGCGACCTGGACAGCTTCATCGCGCAGATTCCGGAGATTCGCCCCAAGGACGGCGCGTTCTGGGACCTGATCATGACAGTGTGCTGGGCGGCAGCCTTTGGCGACAACCCGCAACACCCGCGTGGTTTCGACCTGCCCATAGACCCGCACACCGGCGCGCTCAACGAAGAGGTGTGGCAGCGCTGGCTGGCGCACGACCCAATCCGCAAGCTCGATCAGCCGCGCTACGCCGACGCGCTGCGGCAGATGCGCCTGGCCTACATAGACGTAGGTAGCTATGACGAGTATCAACTGCAGGTGGGCGCGCGCGTGCTGCACCGCAAACTCGAAGCGCTGGGCATTCCTCACCTCTACGAAGAGTATCCGGACGGTCACCGGCACACCGATTATCGCTACGCCAATTCGCTGGAGCGGCTCTACGAGGCCCTGCAATGACCCTGCGTCGCTCTCCCTGGTTACCGCTGCTGCTGGCGATGAGCGCGTTGCTCGGCGCGGGACTGGCCTGCACTCTTTCCGGCCAGAAAGTCATCTACGTCACGGCGACGCCGGAATATGACGAAGCCGGATTGCTGGTGTTGCCGCCGACGTACACGCCCGACGAGCCGACGCCCACCCCTCGTCAGCCGACGGCCAATCCCCCGCGCTACACGCCGGCGCAGGGGGGTGTGCACGCGGTACGCCCCGGCGAAACGCTCGGCACCATCGCCGAGCTGTATCAGGTGACGGTCGATCAGTTGCTGGCGATCAACACGCTGGAAAATCCCAACGCCCTGGAAGTGGGGCAGTTGATCCAGATTCCCGGCGGCACACTGGGGACGACGCCCGCCTTCAAGATCATTCCCGATAGCGAACTGGTCTACGGCCCGGCTGCCAGCGACTTCAGCATCGTGGGCGCGGTGAAGTTCCGCCAGGGCTTTCTGCGGGCCTATTCCGAAACCGTGGGCGACGAAACATGGAGTGGGGTGAAGATCGTGGACTTCGTCGCCCGCAACTACAGCGTCAATCCGCGCCTGTTGCTGGCGTTGCTGGAATATCGCGGACAGTGGCTGAGCAATCCGTACCCTGCAGAGGATAAGATTCAGTACCCGCTGGGCATCGTCAAGGCCGGGCGCGAGGGGCTGCTCAAACAACTGCTCGACGCTGCCGACGCTCTGAACTACGGTTACTACGGCTGGAAGTATCGCGGCACGATCGCCATGACCCTGGGCGACAGCGTGCACCTGCTCTTCGAGCCGACGCTCAACGCGGGCACGGTCGCCGTGCAATACATGCTCAGCCTGACGAACAGCCCCGAACAGTGGCAGCGCGACGTGCATCCGTCGGGCTTCTTCCAGACGTATCTGAGCCTCTTCGGCGACCCGTTCGCGCGGGCGGTCGAGCCGCTGGTGCCGCCCAATCTCGTGCAGCCGACGCTGACGTTGCCTTTCGCTCCTGGTGAGGAGTGGGTATTCACTGGCGGGCCGCATGGCGGCTACAATAGCGGCTCGGCCTGGGCGGCCATTGACTTCGCTCCGCCCGACCCGCCCGAAGCGATCAAGCTGGCGCAGGGCGCGTGCTATGTCTCGCCCAACTGGGTGACGGCGGCGGCTCCTGGCGTCATCGCCCGCAGTGGCGACGGCTATGTGATCCTCGACCTGGACGGCGACGGCAACGAACACACTGGCTGGACGCTGGTCTATCTGCACATTGACGATTTCGAGCGCATCCCGGCGGGCACGGTAGTGCAAACAGGCGACCGGCTCGGCCATCCGTCGTGTCAGGGTGGCTTCAGCAATGGCACCCATCTGCATTTGGCCCGCCGCTACAACGGGGAGTGGATTCCCGTCGAGTGCGAGGACTGCGCTCCAGGCGTGACGGTGCCGCCCTTCGTGCTGGGCGAGTGGACGGTGCACGGCTTCCCCAACCAGGAGTATCAGGGGTACCTGACCCGCCCCGGCGACGACGGCTACCGGCAGGCCGATCAGATGCGCGAATTCGCTCAGAACAAGGTCATCTGGTGAACACACGCGCGGCGGCGCTCATGGTTGGGACAACGCTGAACCCCAGGGATCGCAGAGGACGCAGGGAGGGGCACAGAGTCTTCGTGTCTGCCCTCTAAGTCTCGGCGGTGAATCTTTGCTCTGATGCGTTCTGCGCTTGCCGGAGCAGGGGCTTTTCGGTATGCTCTGCCGCGCGTAGCCTGAAGGAACATGGTCGCGGGAGAGACGATGCGCAGCATCTCACGGCGAGCCTGGCTGACATTGATTCTAGGGGGCGTGATGGTGGCGCTCGGCGCTTCGCTGGCGTCGGCACAGGCGGTCTCCCGTCGGGAAGCGCGCGCGCAGATCACGCCGACGCCAGTGCCACTGCAATTCCCCACGGCCACGGAAACCCCCGGCCCGCCGACGGCCAGTCCCACGCGCACGCCGACTTCTGCCGGGCGTCCCTATGTGGAGGCGCTGGCCGACAATACCAACGTGCGGGCCGGTCCGGACATCAACGAGAATCGCCTCGGCCAGATTTTCCCTGGCACGACCTATCCCATTCTGGGCCGACGCTTCGAATGGTACTGGATCGAGTTCCCGGATTCGCCGACGGGCACGGCCTGGGTGCATCAGAGCGTGGTGCGTGTGGGCGGCGACGTCAACCAGATACCGGAGATCGATCTGGCTGACGTGCCCACCCTCGATCCGGCCTTCGTGGCGGCGCAACAGACGGCGGAAGCGATCACGGCCACGCCAGGGGCCGCGGCGACCCTGACGGCCCAGGCGCAGATCACGCCGACGGGCATCTTCACGCCAGGGCCGGGCGACGCGCCGACGCTGCTGCCGGGGCAGCCTCTGCCGACCTTCACCTTTCCGCCCTACACGGTGACGCCGATCCCTATCCCGCGCACCAATCCGCCGCCCACGACCAACACCGGCGTAGCTCCCATCGTGCCGATCCTGGCGCTGGGGGCGCTAGGTCTGATGGGGTTGTTGGTGTCACTGCTGCGTCGTCTGTGAGACGGTCGGGGCGGAGCGGTGTTGCGCTTCGTCGTGCCGGGCGGACAGATCGCGGGCGATCAGCACGGTCGTGGCGATCGCCAGCAGCAGCACTGGCCACCAGTCAGCGCGGCGCAGGGACAGCGGCGGGAGTTGTGTTGGAGAGGCGCGCTGCCCCCGAAAGCGCAAGATTTGCAGGCACAACACCGTCCCCAGCAAGCCCAGCACAATCACCGTCAGCCAACGTGGATCGAGGTAGTCCACGCCGAGAAAAGCCCGGAACAGGTCGTCCTGCCAGGCGAACGAGGCATAGGCGAAAGCCGCATGGGCCACCACACCTGTCCCCGCCCAGCCGGAAAGGTGCACCGTCAGCGCGGCGATCAGCGCCAGCAGGACGTAACCGGGCAGAGCGGCCATTCCGCCGGGCAGGGCGGGAGTCACCCCTTGCGTGGCGGAGAGCGTCAGCAAAGCCCCGCCCAGCAGCGTCACGGCGGGCAGGGCGCGGCGCGCTCCCAGGCGAGCGGTCAGCGCCGGCTGTACCCGTCCCCACAGCAGCCAGCCTTGCGCCAGCGGCAGCAGCACGACGGCGAACAACACGCTGAGTTCGTAGGTGAGCGGATTCAGGCGCAGGCCTACCAGTGAGTCGTCCAGCGTGGCGATCGAACGCGGCCAGGCGGGCGGCCCGACAGCTCGCTGCAACAGGTAGTTGGTGGCGTCCATCAGCCACCAGATCGCCGCCCACAGGCTGAGGATGGCCAGAGCCGACAGCACCAGGATGGTCGGTTCTGGGGGAGGGGAGGGGCGTCGCGGCGAAGTCCCACGCCCGGCCCACCAGGCCGCACCCGCCGTGACCAGCGTGGCGACAGCGTAGCGCACCGTCACGCTGTCCGCTTCCGCCAGGACGGACTGCCAGGCATAGAGCGCGATGCCAGTCAGGGCCAGCGCCCAAAGCGTGCTGCGTGTCTGGTGTGGCACGGGGAGCCTTCCTCGCCGATCCGTTGCGTCCCGAATCATAATGCGCCAGGCCAAAGATGCAACTCGCCGGGGTGCGTGCAAAATGTGTCAGGCAGTTTTGCCGCGCTCCGCTTTACCTCACCCCCACTC
>DDBP01000179.1 GCA_002332795.1 Anaerolineales bacterium UBA2029
AGGGGTGAGGGGCAACAGAGCGCGGCCAACTGCCCGACACATCTTGCACGCACCCGCCACTCGTCCAATGTGGCCGTCTGCCCAACTTTGGGTTATAAGCTATTCTCAGACACAGGACAGGAGAAACGGCCTATGAGACGCATGGCACTTGTCGGCATCGCGATAGGACTCTTGCTGCTCGTACCGGCGGCCATGCCCTCTGCCGCGCAGGAAACTTCGCTTGGCCCGCGCCTGATCACGGGCACCTACACGACGACCAACCCCATCTACCCCACCATTGGCGCACAAGTGGGCATCGTGCTCTACGATCTGTCCGGGCAGATTCAGCGCGATTTCGACTTCCAACCCACCGAAGATACGCAGGTCCTGGGCACGTTACAGGGCGATATCGCCCGCGGTCAGTACACGATCGCGCTGCCCTCTGTCCCCGCCGGGCAGCGTCTCGACTTCGACGGTGATCCGGCTTCGCCGGCGGCGGTGCAGGTCTTCGCGCCTGGCGTCTTCATCGAATTTCGCGGCGACGAGTACATGAACCGGGGCGAAACGCCGCTCGCCCTCTCGGTCCGCCTGGAACCGCTGACCTTCGACATCATCGGCGGGTACGTCCTGGTCTGGTCGGACAACAAGGGCGAGATGTTCCCCGCTGGCTTCGGGTCGGATGGTGCGGCCTTCACCGCCGACGATCCCTTGATGGCCCTGCCTGCCGGGTGGAGTGTCGTTTCGCTGGAAAGCGAGCCGTTCACCGTCTCGCGCGAGACTCACGCCGACCTGCCCATCGTGGAGAGCTTCGGCGGCCTCAACGATTACTCGGCCATGAGTTATGTAGACGCCTGGGAAACGCTCTATCAACGCACCGCCGTCACCTACCCCTTCACCGCGGAGAAGAAGCTGGACTGGGAGACGATCTACCAGCAGATCACGCCCGCCATTCAGCAGGCCAGCAGCGATCTGGAATTTCATCTGGCGATCACCCGCCTGGGCGAATTCATACCGGATACGCACATCGGTTATGTGTCCGTGCCCATCATGCAGACGTTCCTCTTTGGCGGCGTGGGGGTGCGTCGCCTGACAGTGACCGACGATGGACAGGTCGTGGTGGTCGAAGTAGCCCCGCGTTCGGCGGCCAGTCAGGCGGGTTTGCAGGTGGGCGACATTCTGCTCACCGTGGATGGAGTCCCTGCGTTGCAGGCGCTGGACGAGACGCCGCTCCTGCTCACCAGCGCCTCCACCCCGCACGGCAGACGCTACCTGCAGGCGGCCACGCTGTTGCAGGGGCCGCTTGGCTCGCAGGTGACCCTCACCTGGCGATCGTCTGGCGGGTCCGAGCGCAGCGCCACCCTGACGCGCACGGCAGACGTCGGCGCGCTGCTGGAAGCCTTCGGCGGCGGTCTCAGCGGTGACCTGGTCGAGGCGCGGGTGCTGCCGTCGGGCCTGGGGTATCTGCGCGTGCGCAGCTTTGCCGAAGAGGTCAGTCAGGCCGACGACTACTTCGCCGCCGCGTTGCAGACCCTCCTGGACGCCGGTGTGCCGGGGATCATCCTGGACGTGCGCGACAACAGCGGCGGCCTGGTGCAACTGGCGATGGACATGGCCGGTCACTTTGTGCCGGGCTATGAGCGCCTGTTCGACTTCTACTACGCCGACGGCACGGGCGATTTCGCCTACCGGGGCTTTGTCGAGACGTTGCCGGCTGAACCGCGCTACGATGGGCCGTTGGCCGTGCTGGTCAACGAGATGACCGGCAGCGCGGGCGACCTGTTCGTCTACGCGCTGCATCGCGACGGACGCGCTCTGGTCGTCGGCGAGACGCCGACCGGCGGCTTCGCAGGAGAAGTGGGCGATGGGCAGTATCTGCTACCCGGCGGGCTGAACCTGCAAATCCCCACCGGGCGGCCCATGGACCCGGTCAGTGGAGAGACCCTGATCGAAGGGACAGGCATCGTGCCGGATGTGCGCGTCCCCCGCACCTGGAAGAGCGTGCTTTCGCCCGAAGACGAGGTGCTGCAGGCTGCCGAGGCGGCCTTGCTCGGCGGTCCATGAGCGCCTTCGGCCAGCAGGTTAGGGGCAGAAGGGCGAATCTCTGCTCAGAATCGCGCTCAGACGAAGCGCTGAGGCGACGAGACCAGCGCAGCGCGCCACACTGCGCCGTTGGTGTGCAGTTCGAAGACGCGCCCATCGTCTACCAGCACCAGCATGTGCAGACCGTCCTCGGTGTGCCAGCGCCGCCCTCGCTCTGCCACAGGCAGCGTTTCGCCATTCCATTGCAGGTTATATGGCATCGGCCAGCCCTCGGCAGTGAACGTCGCCTCCACCTCAGTGACGCGAAAGTCCCTCATAGTGCCCCGTCCAGATAGTCCAGCAACAGGCGGAAGGCTTCGTCGGCGGCGGCCTGACGATTGCTCTGCCGGTCACCGCTGAAGACGAAGCGCCGCACCCAGGTACCGTCGGCGGCGCTCAGCCCGACATAGTGCAGCCCGACTGGTTTGGTAGCAGTTGCCCCCGTCGGCCCGGCGATGCCTGTCACGCTCAACGCCAGATCGGTTCCCAGGCGCAGGCGCACACCCTCGGCCATCTGCCGGGCGACCGGTTCGCTCACCGCGCCGAAGGCGCGCAGCGTTTCGGCTCCCACGCCCAACCATTGCTCTTTGACCGCGTCCGCATAGGCGACGATGCCGCCGATCAGGTAGGCCGAACTGCCGGAGATGTCGGTCAAGCGGGCTGCGATCAGGCCGCCTGTGCTCGATTCGGCGACGGCCAGCGTCAGTCCCAACGCGCGCAGGCGTGCCCCTACCACTTCTTCCAGCAACGGCCCGGTGCTCGCGCGTCTCGCTTCAGCCATGGGTGCATCCTGTACTGCTGACGGTGACGATCAGGAAAGCTCGCGGGCCATGGCCGCCGCGCGATACGCCTGCAGATCGATCACGATGCCCTCCAGGCGGGCCTGCTCGGCGGCGAAGGCCAGCAGATGGCTTTCCAGAGCCGAACGGGCATCGGTCAACGGAAGCTGCGTCCCCTCGCGCACGGCCCGCACGAAGGCGGCCATCAACCCGGCGTCGCCGCCGCCATGTACGACGTGCGCGCCCAGCGGGTGCACGACTTCAGTCCGCCCGGTCAGGTGATCGTGCACCTCGATGGTGTTGAGCATATGCGTGAAACGCGCTTCGAGCGTGCCGCGCGTGCCGTCAATGCGCAGCGTGCGCCCTTCCAGATGACTGTGCCCGTGCATGATCAGCGTGGCCGAGCGCCCCGACGCCGACTGCATGGCAACGACCTGATGATCCACCACGTCGTTGTCGCAGTGATAGACGCAGCGCCCATAGGGGCCTTCTTCCAGCGCGCGTCGCAGCACTTCCGGGCGCAGGTCACCGTGTGCCAGCACCGACGCGGGCCATGCCCGCTCGACCGAAAAATCGTAGTAGGGCACGTCGGTCACGCCCACGGCCAGCGACCGCCAGGGGCGACGCTCCAGGTAGATCGCCGGCGCAGAGAACGGACACTCGGCCTCGATGGGGCAACCGTCGGTGCAGCGCTCTGGCAGGTCGGGGCGCGGCGCAGCTTCGGGGCGGAAATGCAGCAGCGACCCCACCGAACTCAGGCGGACGAACGGTTCGCCCATCATCCAGTACATCAGGTCGAGATCGTGGCAGCATTTGGCCAGGATCATCGGGCTGGACTCGTCGGCGCGTCGCCAGTTGCCGCGCACGAAGCTATGCGCCATGTGCCAGTACACCACATTTTCGCGGTGTTCCAGAGTGACAATCTCGCCCAGCCGCCCTGCCTGTATGATCTGATACACCTGGTTGAAGAAGTCCGAATATCGCAACACATGGCAGACCTGCAGCATATGCCCGGAGCTTTCCGCTTCATGGACGAGCGTCACGCAGTCGGGCAGGTTGGTCGCCATGGGCTTTTCCAGCAACACATGATAGCCCCTTCGCAGTGCCGCCACCGCGGGCGCGACGTGCAGATGATCGGGGGTGGCGACGATCACGGCGTCGGCCAGGGGAGGGCGTGTCAGCAAGTCTTCCCAACTGACGAAGCGGTGGGTCGAGGGGATGTCGTGCAGAGCAGCGAATTGCCCGCGTCGCACGGCGATCGGATCGGCAACGGCCACAAATGATACTTCGTCCGGGTGATCGAGCGCATACTTGCCATACGCGAATCCCCGATCGCCCGCTCCGATCAGGGCCAGCTTCACTGGGCACATGCTCTACTGTTCTCCTTGCTGTGCAACGATGCTATTCCCGTTGAAGTTGTCAGACAACTGCCGAGTATACCGGACTTTGAGGGCCAGGGGTATCGGTGCAACAGGGTAATCGCCTCAAAAGCGGGCAGCGGCAGGGTGACAGAAACGGCCAGGGAGCGGGTGTCGGCTCGCCTGGTTTACCT
>DDBP01000176.1 GCA_002332795.1 Anaerolineales bacterium UBA2029
GATCGGCACGCCGTAGCGCTCCTCGACGCGCGCCTGCACGGCCAGGGCCAGGTCGCGGGCGGCGTTCTCGTCGCCCTCGCAGAAGACGATCACCGCGCTGCCATAGGGCTGCACCAGCGCCCCATAGCCCAGCGCGCTGGATTGCTCGTTACACAGCGCCTCGATCTGCCGGGCGGTGGGCACGTTCTCGCGCACGCCGCTCAGGTAGAGCGTGGTATAGCGCTGATCGGGCTGATAGCCCAGGCGGGTCAGGCGTAGCAACGCCTCACTCTCGTTGATCATCCCGCCCAGGAACTGCTCCAGCACGTTGCCCTGCACGCGCTTCTGCGCCTCGCGGATGGCCTTCTCTTTGGCCATCTCCAGGGCACAGACCGCCGCGCCATGCCGCGTGATCAGCACGTCGAGCGTGTCGTAAGGTTCGTCGTGACCGAAGATCAGCGACAGGAACCCGCGCCCCATCTTGCCCGCGACGATGGGGGCCACCAGGCGGCGCAGCCCCAGGTTGGGCAGGGGGATGGCGACAGGGTCAGGGCTGGCCTGCGCCACTTCCACGCGGTCACGGAAAAGGGCTGGCAGGGGGTTGGTGTCGTAGAGTGCGTCTTCGATGTCTGGCCACAGCGCCGTCTGCGTCAGCGCGCCCGCTGCCGCCAGCGGGTGCAGGCGTTTGTCCTGCACTACCACCGTCTTGCTGACCATGCCCGCGATGACTTCGATCAGCGCTTCCAGGCCGCGGTTTTCGGTGGAAAGCTGCAGCAGTTGCTCGCGAATCTCGTGGCCACGCTGTTCGGGCGATGCGGGTGTGCCCATCAACACCTGCGCCACATCCCGCTCGACGTTGCGCAACTGCGCCGTATCGGGCAGGCGCAGCAGCGCCACGTTGAGTTCGTCGGCGGCCTCGCAGGCGGCCTGCCCGACCTCACCCAATACCCCTACGCCCGTGACCGATAGCTCGGCCAGGTCGCGGATCAGCCCCACCAGCGTCAGCTTGTCGCTCAGCAGGCGCAGCGCATCCAGCGACAGCAGCGCCAGTTCGCCCCCGTTCAGTTCGGGGAAGGCGGGCGGGCGCGTGTTGAGCACGTGCACCCAGGTCACGGGACGATCTATCGCCCGTTGCCCGGCCACGACAGTCGTGCCGACCGGCAACGCCAGGCGGAGCAAATCGCGGATGGTCGGACGAGACGGACCAGACACAGCAGCCTCACGCACACTTGGCAAGGAGACGTGACGACAGGGCCTGTCAATAGGCGTTCAGGTAGCGTTCCAGTTCCCAGGTGCTCACTACGGGCAGATACTCTTTCCACTCCAGCCGTTTGGCTTCCAGGAAACGTTCGAACAGTTGCAGGCCCAGCGCCTCGCGAGCCAGATCGCTGGCCTCGAATTCGTCGAGCGCTTCGCTCAGCGAGGCGGGCAGAGTCGTCAGGTGCCGGTGACGCAGCGACACGGCGTAGAGTTCTTCTTCCGCGGCGGGCGGCAGGATCAGCCCTTCGCGGATGCCACGCAGCCCCGCGTGCAGCAGAATCGTAAAGGCCAGGTAGGGGTTGCAGGTTGGGTCGGGGCAGCGCATCTCCACGCGCGTACCCCGGCGCGCCGGTTCGGCCAGGCGCGGCACACGCAGCAACGCCCCGCGGTTCAGTTGCGCCCAGGTGACGTAGACCGGCGCTTCCTGGCCCGACATCAGGCGTTTGTAACTGTTGACCAGGGGCGCGAGCACGGCGCACATGGCACGGGCGTAGGTCAGTTGACCGGCCATGAACGCCTGCGCCTCCCCCGACAGGCCGTAATCGTTGCTGGGATCGGTGAAGCGGTTGACGCCGGTCTTGAGGTCCTCGAACCACTGATGCAGGTGCATCCCGTTGCCGGGGGCGTGCGCCAGCGGTTTGGGCATGAAGGTGGCGGTGCGCCCTTCCTGCGCGGCAATGGCGCGCACGGCCATCCGCGCCGTGACGATGGCATCGGCCATGCGCAGGGCATCGGCGGGGGCCAGGTCTAGCTCGTGCTGTCCACCGCCCACCTCATGATGGCTGGACTCCACGGGAATGCCCATGCTGCGCAGCGCGTCGCTCGCCCGCTTGCGGATCACGCGCGCCACCCCGTCTGACGTATCGAAGTAGCTGTTGGCGTCGTCTGCCAGGGGCTGTGCGCCAGAAGGCAACTCGCGGAACAGATAGAATTCCAGTTCCGGCGCGATCATGTAGCGCGCGCCCAGTTCGGCGGCCTGCGCCAGGGCGCGCCGCAGCGCCCCGCGCGGATCACCAGGCGACGGCTGCCCGTTGGGCATGTAGACATCGCAGAAGACGCGCGCTGTGCGCCCGACTTCGGGGCGCGGAGCTTCCCAGGGCACAATGGCAAACGTCGCCAGGTCGGGCACCAGGTACATATCGGACTCGACGATGCGGGCGAAGCCTTCCATCGCCGAGCCATCGAACCAGACGCCCCGCTCCAGCGCCGCCGCCAGACCGTCGGCGTCAATCACGACGGCTTTGTGCATTCCTGCCACATCGGTGAACAGCAATTCGATAGAGCGCACATCCTGGTCGCGGATGAGCGCAAAGACATCGTCCGGTTTGGGAGCGGGTGAATTGGGCATTGTGCTTCTCTTGGCCAGCGGATCGTTCAGTTTGAACATGATTATAGCAGGTTACCGGCCAGGGCTTTTGTGCGATTTGCCCAGGTGTTAAGCGAACCGTGAGCAAGGCTTGTTTGGAGCATCAGCCCGCCGTATCCGGCATCTCAAAAATTCATGAAAAGTTGCCGATCCTGCCTGCATGTCTGTTGACTTTACTTTTATAGTATGCCATAGTGGGGGCGTCTGAACCTGTCGCTGCACCCGGCAATACCTGCCCGTGCCCGCCTCTTCCTCCTGCTCTCCTCATCATCGCCCGCGAGGAAACCTGGCGGGTGCGTGACTGAAGCGACAGTGTGGGGCCTGGAGGGGGGAACATGAACGGGAACCAGAGGGGCCGGCCCTGGGCTTTCAGGGTGGCGCTCGCGCTGGCGTTGCTGGCGCTGTTGGTGGCCGCCTGTGGCGGCGATGAGGACGACAACAAGGCCGTCCAGCAGTCTTTCAAGGTGGGCATTCTCAACCCGATCGAATTGTTCAATCCGTCGGTAGAAGGGTTCAAAGCGGGCATGGCCGCGCTGGGGTACGTCGAAGGCCAGAACGTCACCTATGTGTACGATGGGCCGATCGGCAATTTTGACGAAGGACTGCAGTCCTATGCCAGCACGCTGATCGAGCAGAAGGTTGATCTGATCTTCAGCATCACCACGCCGGCGACGCTGGCAGCGCAGAAGGTGGCGGGGAATACGCCCATCGTCTTCACCCTGGTCACCGATCCGGTGGGGGCCGGTTTCGCCGAAAGCTGGGCGCACCCTGGCGGCAACCTGACCGGCGTCTCGGATGCCAACCCGGACTCGCGGCGTCTGCAGTTGCTCAAACAGGTGCTGCCCGCTATGAAGCGAGTCTACCTGCCCCTGGATACGAACATTCAGGCCGTGCAGTCGGCGCTGGCGGATGTGCAGTCGGTGGTGGACGAGCTGGGGATCGAACTGGTGCTGCGCGAAGTGCACACGCCCGACGAAGTGCGGCAGGCGATGGCCGAGATTCCCGACGACGTGGACGCGGTGATCGTGCTGCCCGACGTGACCACCAACGAGTTCGCGGCGGAGTTTGCGGCGGTGACCATGGCCCGCGGCATCCCCTTCTCGACGCCGACTATTCCGCACACCGAGAACGTCTTGCTGAGCTACGGCGTGGACTTCTACCCGGCGGGTGAGCAGGCGGCCCGGCTGGCCGTTCAGGTCTTGCGCGGCACCAAACCCGGCGATCTGCCGGTGGAATCGCTCGAATTTGCTCTGATGGTGAACTTGCAAGCCGCCGAGGCGTTGGGCGTGACGGTGCCCGACGCCATTCTGATGCAGGCGGATACCATCATCCGCGCGCCCGCCTCTTAGGTTACGGGTTGCGATGCTGTCGTTTCGCCTGCATCTGAGGTGTTGAGGGAGAGGAAGTATGCTAAAGAGCCTTCGTGCACGACTGACCCTGATCATGATTGTGCTGGCGGTGCTACCTACCTTGCTGGCTGGTGGTGCCGCCACCTGGCGTGGTTTCTCGGCGCAGCGCCAGAGTGCCCAGGACCTGCAGGCTGAGGTGGCGCGGCGCGTGGCCGGTGATGTGGAGCAGTTCCTCACCGAAAACACGCGCACCCTGGAACAGTCGCTGCAGAACGCGGTGCGCACCGCCGCGGGCTGGGATCCCACCGTCTCTCCCGAAAACCCCGAAGAGATGATGCTGATGCAGGCGTTCGCCTCGAACCGCAGCCTGTCGGAACTGGCCCTGCTCGACGGGAACGGCCAGGAACTTTTCCATCAGGCGCGGCGCAGGGTGATCTCTCCCAACGACCTGACCAACCGGGCCGACGACGAACTTTTCCGCATCCCAGCCACGCAGCAGCAGCCCTACTACGGTGCGGTCCGTTTCGAAGAGAGCACGGGCGAGCCGCTGATTGACATTGCCATCCCCTATGTAGACCTGCGCTCCGGCCAGGTCACGCGGGTGATGATTGCCACGTTGCAGATCGCGCCGGTGTGGGACGCCGTAGCGGCTGTGCTGGTCTCCGAGGGCCAGGATGTGTTCGTGGTGGACAGCCAGAACCGCGTGGTGGCGCACCGCAACCCTTCGGTGGTGCTCAGCGGCACGATCTTCGAAGTGCCAGAGAGCTTCGGCGAGCACACCGGCCTGGGGGGCGAACGGGTGGTGTTGGCCTACGAGCCAATCGAGCTGGGCACGCAAACCTTCAAAGTGGTGGCGCAGGTGCCTACCTCAGTGGCCTACCACGCTGCTTATGACGCCCTCACCACCACCGTCCTGACGGTGGTCGCGGCAACCATCCTGGCCACGATCGTCGGTCTGGTGAGCGTGGCGCGCCTCAGCCGCCCGCTCATCTCGCTGACCAACGCGGCGCGGGCGCTCGGCGCGGGCGACCTGTCCGCGCGCGCGCCAGAGACGGGCGGTAGCGAGATCCGCACGGTGGCCCGCGCGCTCAACGACACCGCCGCTCGCCTGGCCAACATGATTGGTAGCCTGGAAGCGCTGGTAGACGCCCGTACCCGCGACCTGCGCCTGGCCGCTCGCGTGGCGCAACAGGCCGCGGCTATCCTCAACCCCGACGAACTGCTGCCGCAGATCGTCGAGCTGACCAAACAGAGCTTCGACCTCTATCATGCGCACATCTACCTGCTGAACGACACGCAGGACAGGCTGGTGTTGGCCGCAGGCGCGGGCGACGTAGGGCGTGCCATGCTGGCGCGTGGACACAACATCCCGTTGAACGCGCGCAGTCTGGTGGCGCGCGCGGCCCGCGAACAGCAACCGGTCATCGTGGCCGATACGGCCAACGATCCCAACTTCCTGGCCAACCCGCTGCTGCCCAACACGCGCTCGGAAGCGGCCTTCCCGCTGGTGGCGCGCGGGCGTCTGCTGGGTGTGCTGGACGTGCAGTCCGACCGCGAGGATCGCTTCGGGCCGGAGCTGCTGGACGTGTTCATGACCCTGGCCGGTCAGGTCGCCGTCTCGCTGGAAAACGCCCGTCTGTTCCGCGCCACCGAACAGGCCAGCCGTCACGAACAGACGCTGAACGCCATTACCCAGGAGATTCAGCGCGCCACCAGCCTGGACGAAGTGATCGCTACGGCAGCGCGGGCGCTGGGCAAGGCGCTGCGCGCACCGCATACGGCCATCGAACTGAAGCTGGCACCCGCCCCGCAGGACACCGAGGAACCTGTGGAGCGTGCACAGGATGCCGTGCCAGCCAAATGAGAGTTGACGAAGCCATGCACAACTCCGGCGGACGAGGCGGGGCCTGGTGCGCCGTCCGCCATAGAGACAGAGTAGCTGAGCAGGGGCATAGAGTATGACTGGACAGGCAGATACCATCCGGTTCCGCAGCGCAACGACGAGTTTCCGCCTGCCGTTCTGGCGGCAAATCCGTTGGAACCTGGCGCTGTTCTTCGTGTTGCTGGTGGCCATCCCCTCGTTGCTGATCGGGTTGGTCATCTCGAACGAAGTGAGCGACATGGCGCGCAGCCAGGCCATCCGCCAGCTTGAATCCGTGGCGGAACTCAAGAGCCAGGAAATCGCGCGCTGGCTGAGCGATAGCCGAGGCCGCCTGGGCGTGCTGCTGGCTGACGAGCTTACCTACAACCGCTTCCTGCTGCTGGCGCAGTTGGAACAGAGCGGCATTGGCTCGCTGCGCCGCACCTTCAACGAGCAATTCTACGAAGCGGTGAAAGTAGACCCGACCTTTAGCGAAATCTTCTTCTATGACGAGACGGGGTTGATCCTGGCCTCGTCGAACACAGGGCAGATCAGCAAGCGCGTGTCGCGTCAACCCTACTTTGAACCCAGCCTCAAAGCGCCCTACAGCCAGCCGCCGTACTACGAGCCGGGCACCAACCGCCTGACCATCGTGCTGACGCAGCCGGTGGTGGACAAAGGGCAGACGGTGGGCGTGCTGGCCGGGCGCTTGAACATTCAGACGCTGGGTAACCTGATGACCGAGCGCACCGGTCTGGGCGAAAGTGGTGAGACGTACCTGATCAGCGCCGAAGGTAACTACATGCTCACGCCCAGCCGTTTCCCCGGCTACCCCATGGTGCAGGCGTACCATAGCCTGGGCATTGACCGCGCTCTGGCGGGCGAGAACGGCATCGCTACCTATGAGAACTACCGTGGCGAGACAGTCTTCGGCGTGTATCGCTGGGTGCCCGAACTGCAGTCGGCGATGCTGGCCGAAGTGGAACAGAGCGAAGCGCTGGGAGCGTTGCAGGAAACACAACGCTTCCTGGTGGTGTTGGTGGCCGGGCTGGTGGTCATCGCTGGTGCGCTGGGTGTGCTGCTGGCTACTAGCTTCTCCGGCCCCATCACGGCGCTGGCCTCGGCGGCGGTGCGTATCGCCGGCGGTGACCTGTCGCAGCGTGTGGCGCTGCGCGCCCGCAACGAACTGGGCATCCTGGCCCGCACCTTCAACGACATGGCCGATCAGCTCCAGGACCTGGTGCAGTCGCTGGAACAGCGCGTGGCCGCCCGCACGCGCGACCTGTTCCTGACGCTGCAGGTCGGTCAGCTTGCCACGCACCTGGTGCAGACGGAAGAACTGTTGCCCAGCGTGGTGAACTACATCCGCGACCAATTCGACCTGTATTATGTGCAGGTGTACCTGCTGGACGAAGCGCAACGCTACGCCGTGCTGGTCGCCGGGACGGGCGAGGTGGGCCGCGCTCTGCTGGAGCGCGGCCATCGCCTGGACCTGGGCGCGACGGCCATCGTGACCCGCGCCGCCCGCACGCGCCGTCCGGTGCTGGTGCCCGACACAGCTACCAGCGATGTGCACCTGCCCAACCCCCTGCTGCCGGATACCCGCTCAGAAGTCGCCATCCCGCTGGTGGTCGGTGACGAAGTGCTCGGCGTGCTGGACATGCAGGCAGTGCAGCCGAACACCTTCCGCGAGGACAACCTGCCCGTGTTCGAGGCGATGGCCAGTCAGCTTGCTTCGGCCTTGAGCGCCGCGCGCGCCTATGAAGAAACCCGCGAAGCCATGGCCCGCGCCGACGCCATCAACCGCCGCCTGATCAGCCGTACCTGGGAAGGCTACCTGGGCCGTCTGTCGAGCCAGGGCCATACCGGCGTCCAGTACGATCTGCAGCGGGTGCGCCCGTTGCAGGGTAGTGCTCTGCCCGCTGGTTCGCCGGGCAACGGTCGCGACGGCGACAACGCGCTGGTACAGCCGGTCAAGCTGGGCGAGCAGGTTATCGGCACCATCGTCGTGGGTGAGGATCGCCCGCGCACCTGGACGCCCGAAGAAATCCGGTTGGTGGAGGAAGTCGCTGCCCGCCTGGCCGCCGCGCTCGAACAGTACCGCGCCTTCGACGAAAGCGAACGCCGCGCCGCCGACCTGGAAACGGTGGCTACGGTGAGTACCGCCGCCTCGACCACCCTCGATCCCGATGCGCTGCTGCGCTCCGTGGCCAACCTGACCAAAGAGCAATTCGACCTCTACCACGCCCATATCTACCTGCTGGACGAGGTGCACGAAGCGCTGGTGCTGGCGGCAGGCGCAGGCGAAGTGGGCGAGCAGATGGTCGCCGCCGGACACATGATCCCGCTGCACGCCGAACGCAGTCTGGTGGCCCGCGCCGCCCGTACCCGCACCGGTGTGGTGGAGAACGACGTGCTGCGCACGCCCGACTTCCTGCCCAACCCGCTGCTGCCCGAAACGCGCTCCGAGCTGGCAGTGCCCATGATCGCCGGCGACACGCTGATCGGGGTGCTGGACGTGCAGTCCGAGCAGCCGGGGCGCTTCACCGACGAAGATGTGCTGATCCACACCACCCTGGCCTCGCAGGTCGCGGTGGCCGTGCAGAACGCCCGTCTCTACGCCGAGCAGGTGAACGTCGCCGACCGTCTGCGCGAAGTAGACCGCCTGAAGAGCGAGTTCCTGGCCAGCATGAGCCATGAACTGCGTACCCCGCTCAACTCGATCATCGGGTACGCCGAAATCCTGCTCGACGGCATTGACGGCGAACTGACCGACGAGATGCACGAAGACGTGGTGGCCATCTACGAAAGTGGGCGGCACCTGCTCAACCTGATCAATGACGTGCTCGATCTGGCCAAGATCGAGGCCGGGCAGATGGACCTGCGGCGCGAGCGCGTGCGCCTGCACGAGCTGGTCGAGCGCGAGGTGGTGGCTCCGGCCCGCGTGCTGATCAAGGACAAGCCCGTCGAGCTGTTCGTGGACATTCCCGCCGATCTGCCCGAAGTCAAGGCCGACCCGGTGCGTCTGTGCCAGATCATGAACAACCTGCTGGGCAACGCGGCCAAGTTCACCGAGGAAGGCTCGATCACGCTGCAGGCGCGGGTGTATCAGCGCGATCCGCGCTATGTGCTGGTGGCCTGCGCTGACACTGGCATTGGCATCCCGGCGGACAAGCTGCCAGTCATCTTCGAGCGCTTCCGTCAGGTGGATCAGTCGTACACGCGCCGCGTTGGTGGAACCGGCCTGGGGCTGGCCATCACGCGCGAACTGGTGGAGATGCACGGCGGCCAACTGTGGGTCGAGTCGCAGGTTGGCGTTGGTTCGACGTTCTATTTCACCCTGCCGGTGTCTGACCTGCAGCCGGGCGACGATTAAACGCTCCGTCGCGCACAGGCAGACATCGCTGTATCGCAAGAAGGTAGGCACATGCCGTCGTTGATCACTGGCGTTGTGTGCATGGACTGCGGGCAGCCGATCGCTCCCGATCCGCTGCCCCTCACCTGCCCGCAGTGCGGGTCGGGCTGGCTGGAAGCGCGCTACGACTACGAAGCCGCCGCCGTCGCCTGGCGCGATGGCCTGGCCGGGCGGGTGACCTCGCTGTGGCGCTATGGCGAACTGTTGCCGGTGACGCCCCGCGCGGGCCTGTCGCTGAGCGAGGGCTGGACGCCGCTCATTCCTGCCGGTCCGCTGAGCCGCGAACTGAACCATCACGGCCTGTTCATCAAGGACGAGCGCCGGATGCCGACGGCCAGTTTCAAAGACCGTCAGGCGGCGCTCACCGTGGCCTACATGGTCGAACGGGGCATTGACGAATGCGTGCTGGCCTCGACCGGCAACAAGGCCGCCGCCTACGCGGCTTTCTGCGCGCGGGCGGGCATCCGTCTGTGGATTTTCCTCACCAGCAATGTGCCGGGCGAAAAGCTGCGCGAACTGGCGCTCTACGGGGCCGAGGTGGTCAAGATCGCCGGCACCTACGATCAGGCCAAGCAGATCGCGCTGGACTTCGCCGCGCGGCGCAATCTCTACTATGACCCAGGGGCCAATTCGCTGCCTGGGCGCGAATCGTTCAAGACCATCGCCTACGAGATCGCCGAGCAACTGGCGCGCGCCCTGCCTGGCAGCGCGCCCTGGCGCGCCCCCGACTGGTACGTGCAGGCGGTCAGCGGGGGCATCGGGCCGCTGGGCATCTGGCGCGGTTTCCAGGAACTGTATCACATGGGCCTCATTGACCGCCTGCCGCGCCTGGCCATCGTGCAGTCCGAAGGTTGTGCGCCCATGGTGACTGCCTGGCAGGCCGGTCAGCCGACGGCGACGCCGGTCGTCCCGCAGACGCGCATCTCGGTGCTGGCGACGGGCGATCCGGGGCGGGCCTATCCTCTGCTGCGCGAAGCGTGCCTGGCGACCGGCGGCACGATGATCGCCGTGCCGGATGGCGACGCCTTCCGCGCCATGCGCCGCCTGGCCCGGATGGAAGGGATCAGCATGGAACCGGCGGCGGCGGTGGCCTTCGCCGGCCTGGAACACCTGATCGCCAGCGGGGCCATCGGCGCGGACGAGACGGTCGTCGTCAATTGCTCCGGGCACACCTTCCCGGCGGAAAAGCACATCCTGGAAGATCAGTACGTGCTCGATCTGGAATTCGAGCAGACGGGGGTCGAAACGTCGGCGCACACGCAGATCGTCGAAGGGCTGGGCGCGGCGTTCGAACGGCTGGAAGAGCAGGTGACGACTGTCGTCGTCATTGACGACAACCCGCAGGACAGCCGCATGATCCGCCGCCTGCTGCAGGCGCGCAAGAATTACCGTGTCTTCGAGGTCAACGATCCGCGCGACGGGCTGGACATCGTCCGGCAGCGCAAGCCCGACCTGGTGGTGCTCGACCTGATGATGCCCGACCTGGACGGCTTCACCCTGCTGGAGATGATCAAGGCCGATCCCGCCGTGGCTCATATCCCTGTGGTGGTCGTCTCGGCCAAGACGCTGACCGCCGCCGACCGTCAGCGGCTGGAACGCTACGCCGAGTCGCTGTGGCAGAAAGGCAGCTTCAGCACGCGCGATCTGGTGGAGCACGTGGTGAGCACCCTGGGCGGCAACCTGGGCGACGCGCCCGAACTGACGCGCGTCAGCGAGGGGCAGGTCGCCGCAGCGTCCAAGGACGACATCGCGACGGAGCCGCCGCCGCTGCAGACGATCCTGGTGATTGACGACGAGCGGCGCGATGCCCGCCTGATCCGGCGTCTGCTGGAGGCGACCGGGCGCTACCAGGTGATCGAAGCCTATGACGGCGAGTCCGGCTGGCAGGCGATCCTGGAGCACCGGCCCGCGCTGGTCGTCACCGACCTGATGCTGCCAGACATCAGCGGCGAGGAGTTGCTGGAACGGCTGCGCGACGACGAGCGCACGCGCGACATGCCGGTGGTCGTGCTGACGGCCAAAGATCTGAGCCGCGACGAGCGCGACCGACTGCTGCAGAAGATCATCTCGCTGTTCCAGAAGGCGACGCTGGATCGACAGGCGCTCATTGACTCGGTAGACCGGACGCTGGGCCGCATCTGAGCCTGCGTCCGCAGGCCGGGCTGCACACAGCGGGGGGATTTACTGGCAAGACCCGACACAGTGGGGCGTGGAGAGTGCGTATGGCACACCGCATTCTGTACATTGAGGACAACTTTCAAAACAAACGCCTGGTGCGCAAAATCCTGCAGGCGCACGGCTACGAGGTGCTGGAAGCCGACGACGGCCTGACCGGCCTGGAACTGGCCTTTCATCAGAAGCCCGACCTGATCCTGATGGACATCAGCCTGCCGGGCATTGACGGTATCGAGGCCACGCGCCGCCTGAAGGCGTACCCGGAGACTGGCAACATCCCGGTCATCGCGCTGACGGCCAACGCCATGCGCGGCGACCGCGAGCGGTTCCTGGCCGCTGGCTGTGACGACTATCTCGCCAAGCCGATCAGCACCGCCGAATTGCTCGGCCTGCTGCACAAGTACCTCAACGGGAATGCGTCTTAGCGCCGCGCCCCTGACCTCGCGCCCGCGCTGACGCCGCGCCTCTCCGCTCACCGGGTCACGGACGTAGCCGCGCCGGAGCGTTCTGGCTCAGCCCAGACGCCCGGCGCTTTTGTTGCTGCCAGCAGCAGGTGCTCGCCAGACCAGAGGCAGCCATCCTGTGAGCGCCTTCAGGGGCGCACAGGACTAGAGCAAGCGTTAAGGTTG
>DDBP01000217.1 GCA_002332795.1 Anaerolineales bacterium UBA2029
GGTCTGGAAGCGCTCCAGGCGAAGCTCCGGGGCGGGAACTGACGCACGCAAAGGTCTGAGTGCTCTCACCGGCCAGACGCAAAGAAAGCGGCGCGAACCATCCGCCCGCGCCGCTCTGTCGTTGTTCCGCGTCATTCCTCTGGAGGGAATTGCTGCTGATACTGTGCGGCCACGGCTTCGTAGCTGCTGGTCAGCACAGGTTCCAACGTCTTCCACAGCGCGCTGACCGGCGGGCCGGTGACGACCGAAAGCGGCATCCGGCTGGTGTTCGGGTAGGCACAGCGATACATATATACGCCGTCTATCACATCCACCTGCCAGCAGTGCTTCTCCACGAAGTCGAAGATCGGCTGCAGGTTGGCGACATCGCGCCGCCCACCCTCGCGCCACCATTCCACACGCAGGGCCGGGTCGAGCGGCGGCACGCGATCTCCATCAATCATCGTGCTGTCCACAATGATCGTGGGCTTGTTGCGCTCCAGATCGCGCACCATCTCCAGGATGTATTCTTCGGAGAGCTTGCCCGGCATCACCAGCGGATAGCCGTAGTTGAACTGCGTGGGGCTGCGCCGGTTGGCCAGGAAGTTGACCACAGTGTTGACGCCCCACACCAGCACCGTGTCACTCTCGTCGGTGCGCTCTTCCACATAGCTGACCACTTCCTGCTGGCGCTCCAGGCCCGACAGGCTCGTCCGCGACAGCACCACCCGCACCAGCGTTGTCAGCACGGGCACGCCCAACAGGAGCACAGCCAGATAGACGCGCAACCCGGCCCATAGCTTGCGCCGCCTCCCCGTCGAGGTGACGATATAACGGGCCACTTCGGGCAGACTCATGGTCGTCAGCAGGGCGATGGCCGGGATCATGGTGATGTAGTAGTGCGCGTAGCCGCGGTTGGTCACGTTGACCAGCACCATATCGGCGAAGAAGGTGAGCGTCACCCACACCCGCAACGTGATGTCGGTCGCTGCCCGGCGGTCGGCGGAAGGGCGCTGACGCAGGCCACGCCAGGCCAGACGCATCCCCAATACCAGGAAGGGCGAGAGTGGCAGGATCACCAGGGGGGCCAGGCTGGCCGTCCAGGTGGTGATCACCGTGCGCCCGATCCAGACCGACCCTTCGCTCACCCACTCGTGGAAAGTATTGGCTGCCACAAAGGAAGCCGCAATCGCATCGTCCAGGATGCCGTGTACCAGCAGGTACAGCGCCACAATCCCCAGGCTGCACACGCCCCCCAGCACGATGGTGCCCAGCCAGTGCCAGCGCTGGCGCGTGCCCAGCACTGGATGGCGGCTGATGAGGATGGCGGGGATGAACATCAGCGCCCCGCCAATGGTGGTCTGCTTGATCAGGAAAGCGACGCCCGCCGCAAACCCGATGGCAAAGCCCCACCACGAGCGAGGCCGGCGCAGGAACTGATAGCCTGCCGCCAGCACCAGCACCTGGGGCAGCAACGCATACGGTTCGGTGAAGTTGATGTCAGAGGTCAGCGTAGGGTGGCGCGTGAGCAATACCAGCACCAGCGGCCCGACCCATGCCTCGCTACGGTCGCCATAGACCTGGCGCAGCAGCCAGAACAGGGCCATGCCCGCCGCGAAGATAGTCAGGTTCTCCGCCAGCCACAAGGCCCACCGGCTGGCTCCGAAGATCAGAAAGGCCAGGGCATTGATGAAGTACACCCCTGGCAGTTTGTTGTCCCAGGCGTCTACATAGGGCAGACCGCCATTGCGGATGGTCAGGCCGATGTAGGCGAAGATGCCGCTATCGCGGCGCTGTTCGATGATCGAGGGTGCGAATTGCAGCGAGACCAGCACAACCAGAAGCAACAGAGCACACGCTGGCAACACCCACGACATCCGGACGAAGGACAGCGCACCGCCCCTCGCGCGCGGATGAGTTGCTGGTGATCGACTCATGTGTGCAGACGTTTCTCCTTAATTGGCCGCCTAATCCCATTATAAACCGGCCTGGCGGGGCGATCAACTTTGCGTTGCCGGCGGAGATAAGGGAGGTGCCTTGAGATTCCGCGCACTCCCACGAACAGACGGCGTGAGAGACACTCACGCCGTCTGCTGACTGCCCGTATTCTACCACAAGCGCCGCTTACTTCAAGAGGGCGTCTACTGCCTCGCGCTCTTCGAGCAATTCCTGCGCCGAAATGAGCAACTTCTGCCGGGCGTATTCGCTCAGCGTCATGCCTTCGACGGGTACCACGGAGCCGTCGGGCAAAGTACGCAGGGGGAAGCTGAACATCAACCCCTCCGGCACGCCATAGGTGTTGCCGTCGGAAAGAATGGCCCCGCTATAGCACTCCCCCTCGCGCGTGACGTTCGACACGCTGCGCATATGATCGATCACGGCGTTCGCGGCGCTGGCCGCGCTGCTCTTGCCCCGCGCGTCAATGACCACTTTGCCGCGCTGCTGCACGGTGCGGATGAAGGTCTCCTCGAACCAGGCGCGGTCCGGAATGACTTCCAGCGCCGGTCTGCCGTTGATCCGCGCATTTTCGAAATCCGGATACATGGTCGGGCTATGGTTGCCCCACACCGCCAGATGTGTCACCGCCGTCACCGGCACACCGGCTTTTTTCGCCAGTTGCGCTCTGGCGCGGTTCTGGTCGAGACGGGTCATGGCAAACCAGCGATCGCGCGGGATGTCTGGCGCGTTGCGCATGGCGACCAGGGCGTTGGTGTTGCAGGGATTGGCCACCACCAGCACGCGCAGGTCGCGACTGGCACATTCGTTCATGACTCGCCCCTGCTCGGCGAAGATCGGCACATTGTCCCGGATCACGTCTACACGTTCCATGCCAGGGCCGCGCGGTTTGCCCCCCAGCAGAATAGCCCAGTTGGCGTTCTGAAAAGCCACACACGGATCGTCGGTCACCGTGACGCCCTGCAACAGAGGAAAAGCGCAATCCTCCAGTTCCATCACCACCCCTTCCAGGGCGCTTTGCGCCTGCGGGATGTCCAGCAGTTGCAGGACCACAGGCTGCTCCGGCCCGAAGGCATCCCCGTGAGCCAGGCGGAACAGCAGGCTATAGGCAATTTGACCGGCAGCGCCGGTCACAGCTACGTGAATCGGTGCTTTCACTTCTGCGCTCCTTGAGACAGGTACTTAAAGACACTATTGGTGGGGAGTGTTGTTGCAACGAATATTTTAGCGTCAAAATATCCGCACTGACAAACCACCCCGCTCCAGGGTTCAGGGGCGGACAGGGCTAATGTGGTCAGTTATCAGTTGTCAGTT
>DDBP01000304.1 GCA_002332795.1 Anaerolineales bacterium UBA2029
GCCTGCTGCGCCCGAAGCGCCACCGGTGACCGAACCGGTTGCCGCGGCTGCGCCCGCCGAGCCGGTCAAGGCCGAAGCACCGGCCCCGCCCAAACCTGCCGCGCCGCCCAAGAAGGCGTTGCCGCCTGAAAAACCCTGGCTGACCGCCGACACCAAGACGGAGATCGTCAAGGAGAAGTGGACAGGTCGGGTGCGCGAAGTGACGCTCGGTGCGACGAAAGAGCAGGGCGGCACCCGCGCCCGCACGCTCACCGTGGGCGGTCAGACGGCGCTACCCTTCATGTTCTTCGAGGGCGAAATCCCGCATCGGCCCGCTATTGCCATCGAGATCATGGACAAACGCCCGGTGGACTGGTCGCCGCTGCTGCTGAAAGCCTGGGGCAGTGTGGTGGACGATCCGGCAGCGTGGGCCAAAGCCGCCGAAAACGCCGGCGCGGATGCGCTGGTGCTGGCGCTCAGCCTCACCGACCCCGACGGCAAGCCCAACACGCCGGAGCGCGCCGTCGCCATCACCAAAGCGGTGCTGGGGGCAACCGGCCTGCCGCTGATCGTGTGGGGGCCGGGTCAGGCCGAGGCCGACAATGCCCTGCTGGTGCCCATCGCCGAAGCGACCAAAGGCGAGCGGCTGGCGCTGGGCATCTGCGAAGACAAGAACTATCGCACCATCGTGGCGACCGCCCTGGCCAACGAGCACGTAGTCATTGCCCGCACGGCGATGGACGTCAACCTGGCCAAGCAGCTCAATATCCTGATCAGCGACATGGGCCTGCCGCTGGACCGCGTGCTGATGGACCCCACCACTGGCGCGCTGGGCTACGGCATCGAATACGGTTACTCGGTGATGGAGCGCCTGCGCCTGGCCGCCCTGCAGGGCGACAGCATGACGCAGCTTCCCATGATCGTCACCCCCGGCTACGAAGCCTGGAAGGCCAAGGAATCCAAGGTGGGCACGGGCGTGCCGGAAGCCTGGGGCGACTGGGAGTCCCGCGCCATTCACTGGGAGACGCTCACCGCCATGGCCCTGATCGAGTCCGCCGCCGACATCGTGGTGCTGCGGCATCCGGAGAGCGTGCGGCGCGTGCGGCTGGCCATTGACGATCTGATGAGCGCCAAATAGACGAGATCGCTCTGGGGCGGCTGCGGCTGCCCCAGAGCTGCTGCTCAACTGCCGGAGCGTTGCGGGCCATGAACGAACGCCGTTTGGTGCGCGATCTGATGACCGTAGGTGTCCCCACCTGCGCACCGGATACACCGGTGAGCGAACTGGCCCGCCTGATGCTGGAAAGAGACGTAGAAGGGGTGATCGTGCTCGATCACGAAGGGCACGCGGTAGGGATGGTGTCGCAGGACGAACTGATCGCAGCCTATCAGCACGACGATCCGCGCGCTCTGACCGCCGAAGCGATCATGCGCGAAGACGTGCCGGAGCTGCCGCCCGACATCCCCCTGACCGCCGCCGCGCAACTGATGCGCGATCAGCGCGTGCGCGTCGTCTTCCTGACGCACAACGCGGCGGGGATCACCTATCCGGCGGCCATGCTCGCCTACCGGCATTTCCTGCGTCACCTGGCCGCGCGCGCCGACGCCGACCTGGCCGACCTGGGCATTCACGCCCGCCGCCTGTCGCCCATGCAGATGTTCCTGCAGAAGCGCGAGATGGCCCGTCGCCGTCGGCTGGGGCTGACAGACGCAGTGTCACCGCGCCGGGGAGGGTTGCCATGAGCGACCGGCTGCTGGTCCGCGACCTGATCGGCCCGGCGGTGACCTGTGCGCCGGAGCTGCCCCTGGCCGAGGTAGCCCGTCTGCTGCTGGCCCGCGACCTGGAAGCGGTGATCGTCCTCAACCAGGCCGGGCACGCGGTCGGCATGGTGTCGCAGGACGAACTGATCGCCGGGTACGGTCGCCCCGACCGCGAGACGCTCACCGCCGAAGACGTGATGAACGAACGCATCCCGCAGGTGCGGCCCGATCTACCGCTGGCCGCCGCCGCGCAGATCATGCGCGACCTGGGCGTGCGGGCGCTGTTCGTCATGCCGCAGCGGGGCGGCATCACCTATCCGGCAGCCATGCTTTCCTATCGCCAACTGCTGCGGCACCTGGCTGCCCGCAGCGACGAAGAATTGAACGATTTGGGCATCAACGTGGTGCGTCAGCCTACCTCCAGGCCGCCCGCTACTCCCTGACCTGGGCACTGGCGCACCGCTCGACAGGAGACAACCATGGCACTCTCAGGCATTCAAATCTATCAGCTTCTGCCGCAGACCAACTGCAAGGAATGCGGTTTCCCGACGTGCATGGCCTTCGCCATGAAACTGGCCGCCAAGCAGGCCGAACTCGCCGCCTGCCCCTATGTCAGCGACGAAGCCAAGGAGAAGCTCTCCGCTGCCGCCCAACCGCCCGTGCGCCTGATCACCCTCAAGGCGGACGATCACGAGGTGAAGGCGGGCAACGAGACGGTGCTCTTCCGTCATGAGAAGAAATTCTTCAACAAGCCGGGGCTGTTCGTGCGCGTGCGCGATAGCGAACCGCTCGACGCGCTCAAGGCGCGCGTTGCCGCCGCCGACGCCTACCGCGTGAACTACGTGGGCATGGACCTGGGCCTGGACGGCTTCGCGGTGGAGGCTGCTTCTGGTGACGCGGCGACCTTCGCCGACGCCGTGAGCGCCGTGCGCGAAGTCAGCGAACGCCCGCTGATGTTGATGGGGCGCGATCCGGCGGTGATCGCCGCCGGGCTGAAGCCCATTGACGGCGAAGTGCCGCTCATTGTCGGCGCGGACGCGGGCAACTGGGAAGCCATGGCCGACGTCGCCAAAGGCGCGGGCGCGGCCCTGGCCGTGATCGCCGACACGCTCGACGGCATGGTGGCGTTGAGCAGCCGCCTGAAGGACAAGGGCGTGGAAAACCTGGTGCTGGCCCCGGCCACGCGCCGTCTGGGATCGTCGCTGGGCTTCTATACGCAGATTCGCCGCCTGGCGCTCAAGAAGAACTTCCGCCCGCTGGGCTATCCCATCCTGGCCGTCCCTGGCGACGCACCCGACGAGGCCACCGAAGCGTTGCTGGCCGCACAGGCCATCGCCAAGTACGCTGGTTTCGTGGTGCTCGATACCTTCGCGCCCGAACTGGTCTATGGCCTGCTGGTGCTGCGCGAGAATCTCTACACCGACCCGCAGAAGCCCATTCAGGTGCAACCGGGCGTCTACGAGTTCAACAGCCCGACGCCCGAATCGCCGGTGCTGGTCACCACCAACTTCAGCATCACCTACTTCAGCGTGGCCAACGAGGTCGAAGGCTCTGGCCTGCCCGCGCACCTGCTGGTGACCGACGCCGAAGGCATGAGCGTGCTGACGGCCTGGGCCGCGGGCAAGTTCGACGCCGAGCGTATTGCCAAAGCGGTCAAGGAATTCAGCCTGAACGACAAGATCAGCCGCAAGCGCATCGTGTTGCCCGGCCACGTGGCCGTGCTCTCCGGCGAACTGGAAGAAGAATTGCCTGGCTGGGAAGTGCGCGTCGGCCCGCGCGAGGCAGTGGACATTCCGGCGTTCATGAAGCAGGCTCTGTAACGTTCGCGCGATGGCCGAGCATACTGTCATCTTCGACGTGGCCCCGTCCCCCATCCGGGTGCCGACGGGGACTCTGCTCACCGAGGCCGCCCGTCTGGCCGGTGTCGAGCTGGCGCAGCCCTGCGGCGGGCAGGGGCGCTGCGGGCGCTGCGCCGTGCAGGTACTCGAAGGGCAGGTGCGGCGACGCAGCACGCTGCGCCTGAGCGCCGAAGACCTGGCCGCGGGCTATGCCCTGGCCTGTCAGACGGTGATCGAGGGCGATGTGCGCGTTGTCGTGCCGCCGCAGGAGAAGATCGAGCGGCGGCTGACGACCGATCGTACTGCCGTCGAGGTGACCGTCCCCGCGGGCTACGATCCGCAGCACGCGCAGACGATTCACCGCGTGGCGCTCACCCTGCCGCCGCCCAGCATGGACGATCAGACCGACGACTGGGCGCGCATTCAGCGCGGGCTGCGGCAACACGCACAACTGGCCGACGTGAAGCTCTCCCTGGCGCAGATGCGGCGCATTGGCCGCACGCTGCGCGAGGCCGACTGGCAGGTGACGGCGGTGCTCGACGCCGAGGCATGGGACTGTCCCAACTGCCCCGCCCGGCTGATCGATCTGCTGCCCGGTCACGTGCCCGACGACGCGCCGCTGTGGGGTGTGGCCATTGACATCGGCACTACCACGGTCACGGTGTGGCTGGTTGACCTGCGCACTGGCAAGGTCGCGGCGCAGGCCGCCGAGTACAACGCGCAGATCGCCCGCGGAGAGGACGTCATCTCGCGCATCATCTACTCGACCAGGGACGGCAACGGCGAAGAACTGCGGCGGCTGGTGCTGGGCACGATCAACGCCCTGATCGAAGCGGCGTGCAAACGCCTGTCCGCCGACCCGCTGACGATCTACAAGGCCACCATCGCCGGCAACAGCACCATGATGCACCTGCTGCTGGGCATCCCGGCCAGCTCCATCCGCCTGACGCCCTTTGTCACGGCCATCAACCACATCCCCACCCTGCGCGGCGAAGAGGTGGGCCTGGCCATTCACCCCGAAGCGACGGTGGATTGCCTGCCCGGCGTAGCCAGTTACGTTGGGGCGGACATCACCGCGGGGGTGCTCTCGTCCGGCCTGGCCGATACCGACAAGGTGACCCTGTTCATTGACGTGGGCACCAACGGTGAGATCGTGCTGGGCAACCGCGACTGGCTGGTGACAGTGGCCGCTTCTGCCGGGCCAGCCTTCGAGGGTGGCGGCGTGCTGCACGGGATGCGCGCCACGCGCGGCGCTATCGAGGAAGTGTGGATCAACGGTCAGACCTACGAGCCGACCTACCGCGTGGTGGGCAACGTCAAACCGCGCGGCATCTGCGGCAGCGGGCTGATTTCGCTGGTGGCCGAGATGTTCCTCACCGGCCTGGTGGACAAGGGCGGGCACATCAACCTCAACCTGCCCACGCCGCGTGTGCGCACGGGCGAGCACGGGCCGGAGTACGTGGTCTGCTGGGCCGCCGACAGCGCCGAAGGGCACGACATCGTCATCACCCATGTGGACATAGACAACCTGTTGCGCACCAAAGCGGCCATCTACGCGGGCTTCACCGTGCTGGCGCAGAGCGTGGGCGTGCCGCTGGAGACGGTCGAGCAGGTGCTGGTCGGCGGATCGTTCGGCAAGTACATCAATGTGGAGAAGGCGGTGGAAATCGGTCTGCTGCCCGATATGCCCTGGGATCGCTTTCACTTCCTGGGCAACACCGCTGTGCGCGGGGCCTACCTGGCGTTGCTGGATCGCGACGCCCGCGCCCGCATCCGCGACATCGCCAGCCGCATGACCTACATCGAGCTATCGGCTGACAACACGTTTTACGAAGCGTTCACCTCGGCGTTGTTCCTGCCGCACACCGACCTGTCGCGTTTCCCGTCGGTGCAGGCAGCCATCGCCGCCCGTAATCACGAGTCTTAGTGTGCTGACCGGCACAGGCCGGTCCTGGAGAAGGACAGATCACTATGTACATCATTGGCGAGAATATTCACATTATTTCGGAGAAGGTGAAAGCGGCCCTGGCCGCCAAAGACCGCGAGTTCTTCATGGACCTGGCCGTACGTCAGGTGGAGGCGGGCGCGCAGGCCATTGACATCAACCTCGGCCCGCGTAAGAAGGACGGGGAGGAGGTCTTCCCCTGGATTGTCGAGACGCTGGAGGCCGTAGTAGACGTGCCGCTGGTCTTCGACAGCACCAACATCCAGGGCATCGAGGCGGGCCTGCGGAAGGTGACCAAGGCGCAACCGATCATCAACTCGACCTCCGCCGAGCCAGAACGTCTGGAGAAAGTGCCTCTGCTGGCCAAGCAATACGACACCAAGCTGATCGCCCTGACCATGGGCAGCAGTGGCATTCCCGTCAGCGCCGACGAGCGCGTCAATATCGCTGTCGAGTATCTGATCCCGCGCATGGTGGAGATTGACTTCCCCATCCAGAACCTGATCATTGACCCGCTGGTGCTGACCGTCTCCGGCTGTCAGGAGTATTGCCCGGAGTGCATCGAGGCGGTGCGCACACTGCCCTACGTGTGGGACCCGTCGCCGATGGTGTCGGTGGGCCTGTCCAACGTGTCGAACGCCGTCCCGCGCGAGAACCGCCCGCTGATCAATCGCGTCTACTGCGCCATGCTCATGGGCGCGGGCCTGCAGATGATGATCGCCGATCCGCTGGACGAGAAGCTCAAAGAGGTCATCCGCATCATCGAGCAGCGCGACGAGAGTTCGGCAGTGGCGCGGCTCTACCTGAAGATTCACGATCGCATCCAGGCCATGGAAGAGCCGCAGCCGGAAGACGTGGACATGAGCGATCCGGAGCAGGTGGCGATCTGGAAGACGGTGCAAATCCTGCTCAACAAGGTGATTTACGCCGACGGCTACCTGCAGCAATAGCGCCAGACGGCTGTCATGAAGTGATGATATTCGTGATGAATAACTGAAATTCTGCACTGAGGCCGGATTGTGCTATCGTCTACAATGACAGGCGGTGGCATAGTCCGGCGCTGTGTCGCCCTCAAGTTCGTATGTAGACTCCCGCTGGGGAGCGAAGGAAGTCAACCTATGCCCGGTTTCACGCCCGTCCGCCGCTGGCA
The DNA here is from genome assembly GCA_002332795.1 of Anaerolineales bacterium UBA2029. Lineage (GTDB taxonomy): Bacteria > Chloroflexota > Anaerolineae > Aggregatilineales > Aggregatilineaceae > UBA2029. The sequence continues at coordinate 6,674 of DDBP01000304.1, forward strand.
ACCGCCGTTCTACCCCTTCAAGCGCGAACCTTTCCGCCGCCGCCTGCTGGCCCGCGTCGAGCGCATGGTCAAAGGGCCGCTGTTTGGTTGCCGCATGTGCGGCAACTGCCTGCTGCAGGAAACAGCGTTCATCTGCCCGATGGAGTGCCCCAAAGGGGCGCGCAACGGGCCGTGCGGTGGCTCGACCGAGGAGCATTGCTACGTAGACCCGACGCGCCCGTGCGTGTGGTACAAGATTTACGAGCGCTCCTTCAAGATGGGTCGCCAGGAGAAACTGCTGGAGGTGTTGCCGCCGCTGGACTGGGACAAGGTGGGCACCGAGACCTGGGGCGATGTCGTCCAGCAGATTCGCAAGGTGGGCACGGGCAAATTCATCAGCGGGATGCTCTCGCGCGACCCGGCCAAACGCGCCGCCAACTGGGATGCCGTCTTCCGCCCTGTCCGTCAGCCGGACTGGTGGCAGGGTGATGACAAGTACCATCCGCCAGCGTACACCGAGCCGATCTCCGAGCTGGAGCGCCGTCTGCGCGCGGGCGAATTCGTGGTGACGGCGGAAGTCGCGCCGCCGCTGAGCACCTCGACGGGCAAGCTGTGCCAGAATATCGAACTGGTGCGTCCCTACGTGGCCGCCGTCAACTTCACCGACAATCCGTCGGCCACGGCGCGCATGTCCAGCCTGGCCTGCAGCATCATGGCGTTGCAGCACGGCGCGGAGCCGGTGATGCAGTTGCAGGGGCGCGACCGCACGCGGGCTACCATTCAGTCGGAAGTCATCGGCGCAAGCGCGCTCGGCGTGCGCAACATCCTGGTGCTCTCCGGCGACAGCGGGCGGATGGGGCCGCCGCCGCTGGGTCGCCTGGATGTGATTGACATGGATTCGGTGCAGATGCTGTGGTTGCTGCGCCGGATGCGCGACGAGGGGCACTACCTGGACGGGCGTCCCATCAAGTTCCCGCCCAAAGTCTTCCTGGGCGCGGCGGCTGCGCCGTTCGCCTCGCGCCCCGAATTCCAGGCCATCCGCGAGCACAAGAAGGTCAATGCGGGCGCGCAATTCCTGCAGACTAACCTGGTCTACGATCCGGATCGCTTCGAGATCTGGCTCAATGAGCTGGCCAAACGCAATATTCTGGACAAGGTCTACATCCTGGTGGGCCTGACGCCGCTCAAGTCGCTGAAGATGGCGCTGTACATGCATAACGAGGTGCCGGGCGTATTCATCCCCGAACGGCTGCTCAAGCGGCTGGAGGCGGCGGGCGACGGCGTACAGGAGGAAGCGATCACCATCACCCTGGAACTGATCGAGGCCATCCGAGGCAAGCAGGGCGTGCACGGCATTCACCTGATGGCCGTCGGCTGGGAGGAGATCGTCCCGCGCATCGTCACCGAGGCCGGTCTGCTGCCGCCGGACTTCGTGCCACCCGCGCCCGCGCCAGAGGAAGCCGGCGCAGCGGCGGGGTAGCGGCGGGCAATCTTGTATTCAGAGGAGATGGGGAAGACTTCTGGAGTCTTCAAAGACTTCGGAAGTCTGATATCCCTGAGCGCGGACAGCATCTCCGTCCTGCCTTGTCGTACTGTTTCGCGGTGACCCATACTTACTGATTATTGATCACTGAGAACCGATCACTGAGAACTGAGGACTCCCCATGAAACTGGCTATCAGCGGCAAAGGCGGCGTAGGCAAGACCACCCTGGCCGCCCTGCTCGCGCAGGTCTACGCCGACGCAGGACGGCAGGTCTTCGCTGTAGACGCCGACCCGGCCCCCTGCCTGGCGGGGGCGCTGGGCTTCCCGCCCGAACTGCGCGCCCGTCTGCGGCCCATCGCCGAGATGGACGAACTGATCGAGGAGCGCACCGGAGCCAAGCCGGGCACCATCGGCGGCTTCTTCACCCTCAACCCGCGCGTGGACGACCTGCCGGAGCGCTTCAGCGTGGAGCACCGCGGCGTGCGCCTGCTGGAGATGGGATCGGTGGACCTGGGCGGGTCGGGCTGTATCTGCCCGGAGAGCGCCATGCTCAAGACGCTCTTCACGCACCTGCTCTTCCGCCAGGACGACATCCTGATCCTGGACATGTACGCGGGCGTGGAGCATCTGGGGCGGGCCACGGTAGACTTCGTGGACGCCATGATCATCGTCGTCGAGCCGACGCGGCGCAGCCTGGGCACCGCCGCGCAGATCAAGAAGCTGGCGCACGACATCGGCCTGACGCGCCTGTGGCTGGTGGGTAACAAGGTGCGCGACGACGACGAAGCGGCCTTCCTGGTTGCCGAAAGCCCCGGCCTGCCGGTGCTGGGCACTCTGCCCGCCGATCTGGCCGTGCAGGAAGCCGACCGGCGCGGCATCGCTGTCTACGACTATGTGCCGGCGCTGCGTCAGGCTGCCGAGCAGATGGCTGCCCGTCTGAGCGCGGAGATCGAACGATGACTACCACCATCGCCCTTGCAGGCAAAGGCGGCACCGGCAAGACCACCATCGCCGCCATGATCATCAAGTACCTGGTGCAGACCAAAGGCGGCTCGATCCTGGCCATTGATGCCGACCCCAGCAGCAATCTCAACATGGTGCTGGGGCTGGAACTGGAATGGACGATCGGCGATATCCGCGAGGGGCTGCTGGAGAAGGTGAAGGAGTCGCTGACGGCGGGCGGCGCGGCCATGGGCGCCATTGGCGGGGGCATGACCAAGCGCGAGTACCTGGACTACGAGGTCCGCGCGGCGGTGGCCGAAGGATCGCGCTTCGACCTGATCGCCATGGGCCGCCCGGAAGGGCCGGGCTGCTACTGCGCCGTCAACCACAACCTGCGCGAGGTGGTGGACAGCATCAGCCGCGGCTATCGCTATGTGGTCATTGACAACGAGGCTGGCATGGAACACCTGAGCCGCCGCACCACGCGCGATGTGGACATCCTGCTGGTGGTCAGCGACCCCACGCAGCGCGGGATCGTGGCGGCGGAGCGCATCGCCGCCTTCCGCCACGAGCTGGATATCAACATCAAGCAGGCGTATCTCATCGTCAACAACCTGTCCACGCCAGCCATCCCTGCGCCCTTGCAGGCGCAGATCGATCGGCTCGACATCCCGCTGCTGGGGGCCGTGCCCGCCGACGACACGCTGGCTGAGTTCGAGTTCAGCGGGCGTCCGCTGATCGAATTGAGCGACGATTCGCCGGTCTACCGGGCTGTCGCCGCCATGATGGACCGTCTGCTGTAGGGTCTGACGCCCGACCAAAAATCATCCCCAACTGATGACGGTTGGGGATTGTTTTTTTAGTGCCAGGTGTTACGATGACGGTAGAAGTGGTGCATCCAGCACCACCAGGAGACCAACAGGAGAAGGCTACACGGTTATGGCAACACCCACAAAAGAAACCTCTTTAGAAACGACCAACAGCATGCTGGCGACCACCCTTGCCCTCTTCGACTCGACCTTCGAGCGCCTGCAACTGGACGAGGGGATCGCCTCGATCATGCGTCAGACGGAAGTGGAGATGACCGTCACCATCCCGATCATCGCGGACGACGGGCGCATCCTCACTTTCAAGGGCTATCGCGTGCAACACTCGTCGGCGCGCGGCCCCAGCAAGGGCGGCATACGCTATCACCCGGACGTAGATATTGACGAAGTGCGGGCGTTGGCCATGCTCATGACGCTCAAATGCGCCGCCGTCAACATTCCCTTTGGCGGGGCCAAGGGCGGCATCTGCGTCAACCCGGCGGAGCTTTCCATGCACGAACTGGAGCGCCTGACGCGCCGCTTCGCCAAGATGATCGCGCCCATCCTGGGTGGCAAGCGCGACATCCCCGCCCCCGACATGAACACCAACGAGCAGACGATGGCCTGGTTCATGGACGAGATTTCGTCCATTCAGGGCTACTATTCGCCAGAGATCACCACAGGCAAGCCGGTCATCCTGGGCGGCTCCGAAGGGCGCACCGAGGCGACCGGTCGCGGCGTGGCCATTGCCACCGTCGAACTGCTGCGCAAGCTGGGGCGCGAACCGCAGGGCGCGCGGGTAGCGGTGCAGGGCTATGGCAACGTGGGCTACTACGCTGCCAACATCCTGGCCGATGAATACGGCTGCAAGGTGATCGCTGTCAGCGACGTGTCCGATGCGCTTTATAACCCCAAGGGGCTGGACCTGGCCGCCATCAATCAGCACGTGGCGCACAGCCCCGGTCGCCTGCTGAAGGGCTTCACTGGCAACGCCGAGCACATCACCAACGCCGAACTGCTCACGCTCGATACCGACGTGCTCATTCCCGCGGCCATCGAGAATCAGATCACCGGCAAGAACGCAGGTCAGATTCAGGCGCAGATCATCGTCGAGGGGGCCAACGGCCCGACTACCTACGAAGCCGATCTCATCCTGCGCGATCGCGGCATTCACGTCGTGCCGGACATCCTGGCCAACGCAGGTGGCGTGATCGTGTCCTACTTCGAGTGGGTGCAGGACTTGCAGTTCTACTTCTGGGAGATTGACGAAGTCCGCCGTCAGCTCTACAAGAAGATGAGCCGCAGCTTCGAGGAAGCCTGGGCGATGGCTCAGGAGCGCAATGTCGATCTGCGCTCGGCAGTGTACATGCTGGCCGTGCAGCGCGTGGCCGACGCCATTCAGAAGCGCGGCTACGTTTCGGCTGGCGGATGAGAGTTTGCCCTCACCCTGAGTCCCCTCTCCCTCGCGACTTGTGTCGCGGGGCGAGGGGACTTGTTTTTTCGGTCGCATGCGCGCACCCCGCCGCCCGTAGCGCTGACATATTGTGCACGCACCCCTGGCGCTGGCCAATCCCCGCAAGACCTGTTACACTGAGGTCAACAGCCACACAGCGAAAAGGATACCCCCCATGACCTATCAAGAACTGCTGGATGCCGTCCGCGCCAATCCGGTGGACGCGGATTATCACGCTCTGCGCATGGCCTATGTGCATTCGGACGAGTATCGGCCTCACCCCCACGACCGCGAGACGGTGACGGTGATGAACGAAGCCCTGCGCGTGGGCGACCTGCAAGGGGCGCTGGTAGCTACCCAGAAGCTGCTGGATCGCGATTACCTGGACATCATGGCCCACATGGTGGCCGACTATATCTACACCTCCAGCGACGACCTGGACAACGCCCTGTTCCATCGCGCCATCGCCAGGGGCTTGATTGACGCCGTGCTGGCCACGGGCAATGGCAATGACTTCCACACGGCCTTCATCGTCATCAACACCCTGGAGGAATACGTCATCCTGCGCGTGCTGGGCTATATGCTGTTGCAGCAGGAATTCGTCGAGCACGACGGGCACTACTTCGACGTGCTCCTCGCGCAGCATCAGGATAGCGGCGAGCGGGCGCGTTTCGTCTTCAATATCGATCTACCTTTCGGCTGGTTCCTGCAGCATCAAGGGGACGAAACCGACGAGGAAGCCTGATGAATCTGCAGATGATCCGGCGGCTGTATGCGACCAACGAGGCGCTACACCGTCGGTTGTGGGCGAGCATCGAGCAGCTCAGCGACGAGCAGTTCGTGCAGGAAGTGCCCTATAGCATTGGCTCGGTGCGCAATCACATGGTGCACCTGGCCAGTGTGGATCAGCGCTGGCTGAGTCGTGTCGCTCGCCTGCCCCTGCCCGACCGCCTGCGCTACGAGGATTACCCGACCAAAGCCGCCGCGCGGGACGTGTGGGAAGAAGCTCAGGCGCTGGTGCGCGGAGTGCTCGCCACGCTCAATGAGGTGCATCTGACCCGTACGCTCACCTTCGACATTCAGCGACCTGCCTCGCCTCAGCCCATCACCGCCACGGTGGCTGTCTGGCAAGTCCTGCTGCACGTGCTCAATCACAACACTGATCACCGGGCGCAGGTCTTGCGCTTGCTGCACGACTTCGGCGCGCCCACCTTCGAGCAGGACTGGATCATTCACTGGTGGGAGGCGGGGCGATAGAAGGTGTGTTGCCGGACGAGCAGGGCAGGGATGGCGGCTCAGTCTCCGCAGGGCAGGCAGATGGTGAACTGACTCCCCTGGCCCGGCTGACTGTTGACCTCGATCCGGCCCGCATGAGCCGCGACCAGGTCGCGGGCAATGGTCAGCCCCAGACCCATCCCCTGAGCGAAGCGCTTGTTGCCCCGGTAGAAGGGTTCGAAGATACGCTGTTGTTCCTCCGGCGCGATCCCCGGCCCGCTATCCTGCACGGCGATCCGCAGATGCCCGTCCTGCCTGGCGACTGCGATGCTCACCGCACCCTCTGGCGGCGTGAACTTGATGGCGTTGCTCACCAGGTTGCCGATGGCCTGCGCCAGCCGATCCGGATCAATGTCCAGCGTTGGCAGGCTGTCCGGGATGCTCACGCTCCAGCGCAGATTTTTCTCCTGCGCAGCCGCTCGCCACAGGCTGAGGACTTCGCTCAGCCAGGGGGCGAGTGCCACGGGCCGTCGTTTGAGGCGGGGGATGTCGAGCAGCGTATCGTGAAGCTGTGCCAGGTTGTCGAGCAGCGGCTCCAGGCGCTGCAGTTGAGAGTCAATGCCGGTCAGCAATTCCTGGCGGAGGGCGGGGTCTTGATCGGCCCCGTTCAACAATGCGCCCACTGCCGAGCGCACGGCTCCCAGGGGCCGCCCCAGCTCGTGTACCAGGTTGGCGAGCAGCCGCCTGCGCATGTCCTGGGCTTCCTGCAGGCGGCGCGTCATGGTGTTGAACGCCCGCAATACCGTGAGGATTTCCTCCGGCCCCTTTTCGGGCAGCATGGTCAGGTCGCGCCCGGTGGCGACGGACAGGATGGCCTGCGCCACCTGCTGCAGGCTCTTTTCCAGCTTGAGCGCCAGCGCCAGGCCGATCAGCAGGCCCAGCAACAGTTCGATTCCCAGGATGCCCACGATCAGATAGCGTAGCTGCTCGAAACGCCGGTAGACGTCGGCAAGCTGCTGATGAATGCGCACAATGCCGACGATCTGCCGATCCTGCCCCTGCACCGGCACCCAGATTTCCGTGGTGTTGCGCAGGGTCAGGCTGGAGATCAGCGGGGCGGGGTGTTCGCTGCCGGGGGTGAGGGCTGTGTCTCCCACCGCGATGACCTGCCCCGGCCCGAAAGCGCCCGCCGGGCCACTGAAGGCCAGCAGTTGTCCGCTGGGATTCAGCAGCATGACGCTGCCGGGCAGGTTCAGGCTCTCCAGAAAGGCCTGGGCTTCGGCAGCGTCCTGCCAGATACCCTCGCGGCCATGGGCGGCTTCGGCCACCTGCGCGGCCTGCCGGGTCAGTTCTTCGCTGACGTTCTTGAGCAGCACCTGTGTTTCGATGGCGTAGATCAGCGAGACGCCGACCAGGGGAATCACGATCAGCAGGGGCAGGATGTGGCTCAGGATCAGACGACTGCGTAGCGAGCGCATGGTCAGTCTTCCTCCACCGGTACCAGCTTGTACCCCACCCCGCGCACGGTCACGATCCGGCGCGGGTTGGAGGGGTCTTCTTCCAGTCTTTCGCGCAGCCAACGGATGTGTACGTACAGCACCTGGGGTTCGCCCTCATATTCGGCCCCCCACACCCGCGCGAGCAGTTCCTCGGCGGGGAGCACGCGCCCGGCGTTGAGCGCCAGCACATAGAGCAGGTCGAATGTGCGCGGGGCCAGCTCGATCGGCTGGCCACCCAGGGTGACCGTGTGCGCCAGGGGGTCAATGCACAGGTCGCCGACCCGCAGCGTGTCGTCCTTGGGGGCGGGCGGGGCCACGTGAGCCGCGCGCCGCAAGACAGCCTTGATGCGGGCCAGCAACAGATCGGTGCTGAAGGGCTTGGTGATGTAGTCGTCGGCCCCCAGTTCCAGGCCGAGAATCTCGTCCAGTTCGCGGCGGCGCGCGGTCAGGAAGATGACAGCGGTGCCGACTTCGTCCTGGAAATGGCGCAGCGCTTCCAGGCCGTCCATGCCCGGCAGGCTGATGTCCAGCAATACCAGGTCGGGCCGCTCGCGCTGCGCCATGGCGAGGGCATCTTCGGCGGTGGCGGCGGTGCTGCACCGGTAGCCGGCCTGTTCCAGGTTAAAGGCCAGGCTGCGACGCAGCAGCGCATCGTCGTCCACGATCAGGATGTGACCGCTCATGCTCGGCAACCGCTCCCTGAGACAGCATCATGTTCAGAATACCGCGCTGGCGGATCGGAGATCAAATCCGAAATACACGCCGCAGACTCAGGGCCTGCGGCGTGCGTCTGGTCAGGTAGGCTATGTCTCACTCACCGCGAGCGCTGGCGGGTTAGTTGCCAGCCTCTGGCTCGGCGGTAGCGGTTGGCGCTGGCGTCACCGTCGGCTCCGGCGTCGGCGGCACGGTGGGCGTGATGGGGGCTTCCAGCGTGCTCGTGGGAGCCGGAGTCGCCGCAGACTCGCCAGGCGTGAGCGTCGGTTCGGGCGTCGGTGTGGGCGGCGGCGCGATGAAGTCCGTGCGCGTCTTCTGGGTGAAGCGCCCGGCGACCGCTTCCGTCAGCAGGACGTAGTAGTCCGACGCAGACGACTTGGCCACCACGCCGTCGTCCCGCTTCGCGCCGATCAGGATCGTGTATTCCTTCTCGACGTATTGCGGCGTTGGGGTGGCCGTCGGTGTGGCCTGCGGGTCGGGCGTGGCAGTTGCCAGCGGCGACTGCGCGATGTCCGGCGTCGGCTCTGGCGCTTCTTCTGGCTCCAGCACGCGCAGGGTGATCGTCGCCTGCGGCGCGTCCAGGCCGAAGTCGGCCTGTGCCTCCTTGCCGATGGGGGCGGACATATACAGCGACGTGACCTGACTCAGCAGGGTCGTCAGCGCCTGCTGATTGAGCGTTTCCCCTTCGGCCAGCCCGGCCATGTTCCAGGTGTCGCCGCTCTTGGTGAACTCGAAGGTGCCGTTGGCGTTCTGCAGGCGCAGGCTGATCACCTGGTCGGACGACGCCGAGAAGTACAGCGTGTTAATCCAGCTTGAGACGGCCACTCCGGCATCGCTGACGGCCAGGCCGCTCACCAGGTAGACCTGCGGCTGATCGTCCAGCCGGACGTGCAGCGTGTTGCCGCCGCCGCTCTTGCCCAGGTAGAGCTTGTGCGTGCTATCGCCACTTTCGATCTCGATCAGCCGCTCGAACTCGTCGTCGCTGACACGCAGGCGACGGTGACTGGTGGTCGAGCGGGTGATCAGGCGGTCGGTGCGCAGCCCCTTGATCTTGTCCAGCAACAGGCTCACGCGCGTCGGCAACGCCTGATAGTTGCCATAGTCCGGCAGCACCCAGTTGTCGCCGTCTTTCTTCAGCACCACCTGCTTGCCGTCCCCATCGCTGATGCGCAGTTGCGTGACGGCGGCAGTGTCGAAGTTCGTCAGCAGCGCTTCGCCCGACGCCCTGGACTCGGATTCCGGCCACAGGGCGCGCGCCGCCAGCAGCACGAGTTGCAAAGCCAGGATGAACGCGAGGATTTTGTTCAGCCGGTTCATCGGTCATCACCCCTTCGCGTCGGATTCAGACTTGGTCAGAACAAGCGCTTCAGAGTCGGGCAGGAGCAGAGGCATGGGCTTTTCGGCCCGCTTGCGCCACTGCCACACCGCCCCGATCGCCACCACACCCAGCAGGGCCACGCCGTAGTTCAGCACTTCCCAGCGGGTCTGCTGTGCGTCTGTCAGCGGGTCGAGGGTGCGGGCGATGGTGCCGCGCGAGCGCAGCGCCACCAGGTCGGTATCCTCAGTGGCCCAGTCCACCACGTTCTGCACGAACTGCAGGTTGTTCAGGTAGCTGTCGCGGCTGAAGCTGGACGAGATGTCGAACACCGTGTCGTTGAGGAACTCGCTGCTGCCCACCACGATCAGCCGCGCCGTCTCAGCGGAAGTCTCGATCAGCCCGCTGGCCGGGGCCGTGACTGTCGAGGTCGTCGTATCGGAGGCAGACTCTTCGCCCTCGGCGGTGGCTTCGAAGGGCGATGGTTTGCCCTTGAAGAAGCTCTCGAAGGTACCCTCCACCACCACGGCCAGGGGATAGCTCCGCTGTTCCGATCCCACCGGGAAGCCGTACTGGGGGTAGATGTCCATGTTGGGCTGAATGTTGGTATCGGTGGTCGTCCACGAACGGTTGCTGGACGTGAACAGCGTGGTGACCTTACGGTTGCTGGCCGCCTCGTCGCCTTCCGCGGGCGCAGAGACCGTCACCGGCGAGGCCCAGGTCATCATCAGGGCCGGGAGCTGCGACATGATCGGGCTGTTGCGCTCCATGCCCGTCTGACGCACGTCCACGAAGAAGGGATAGTCCAGCGCCCGGATCTCCTGCACCTGGAAGCCGCCGACGGTGCGCGTCACCTGCAGCGGGAAGGGCAGGTTCTGCGGGTCGAGCACCACGGACTTTTCTACCGTGACGCCGTAGTGCGCCAGCATTTCCTGCAGGTTGCCCTCGATCGGCTGCAACGTCAGCCCGCCGCTGAAGTAATCCACGTTGATCTTGTAGTTACCTGCCGCGACGAAGACCGTGCCTCCGCGCATCAGGTACTGGTCTATGGCGTAGCGCTGAATATCCGTCAGGTTCTCCGGCGCGATGACCAGCAGAATGTCAATGTTGGCGGGCACTTCGCCGTCGGTCAGGGAGACGGTGCGCACGTCGTAGTTTTGCCGCAGGCTTTCGAGCAGGGTGTTGTACGACTGCAACGGGTATTGCGTCTGCCCGAACATATCTTGCTGCGGTTGCGTGGGGGGCGTCCACACGCCGACGACCTTCAGGAAGCCTGGTGTAGCGCGTTGCAGCGCTGCCTCGATGTCGCTGCGAATCTGGTTTTCGCTGATCTCGTTCGGCGGGTAGATCACCTGCGTCTTGCCGCCCGCCTCCAGCACCATATGCAGGTAGAAGGTATCTGCCGAGAGGAAGCCCACCGCGATCGGGCGAATCCCGAAGCGGTTGTAGAGCGTCTGCGCATCCAGGCCGTTGGCCGGATCGTTCACGTCCACGCTCTGGAAGGTGAACTTGCCGTTCGCCGTGCTGGCGATTTCCTCGGCGACTTTCTGGATCAGCGAGGGAGCTTCTTTCAGCGCGTCGGGCAGGGTGTCCGGCGTGACGTAGAGCGTCAGTCGGGCGGGCTGATCCAGCGCGGCCAGCACCGCGTCCACGCTCTGGAAGCCATACACCACCTTCTTGATGCTGCGCGTCAGGTCATATTCCAGGTTGCGCAGCCGCACCTCGACCTCGTCGCCGTACTGATCCACCTCGATCAGGTCGCTGAAGTTGAGCACCACGCTCTGGTCACCGTAGCGCACCAGGATATCGAAGTAGATGTTGATCACCGATGCGCCGTAGCGGTCGGAGGTGCGCACCGGCGTCGGGTTGATGCCATAGACCTGATTGGCTTCGGCCTCTTTCTGCGGGTCTTCGATCGGGTCAATGATCTCGACCTTCACCCGGTTGCCGGAGGCAATGCGGTATTCTTCCAGCATGTCGCGGACGTAGGGGATCAGCGGCGACAGCAAGGGGTGATTCTTCTCGCTGAAGTAGCCCCGGATCAGCAGCGGCTCCTGCAGGTTGCTCAACAGGTCGCGCGTGACGTCGGACAGGCTGTATTCGTGGTTCTGTGTCAGGTCAATGCGCGCGGCGTGAAAGGGGAAGATCAGCACATTGAAGGCCAGCAGGTTCGCGGCCACCAGCGCCAGCGTCGCCTGACTGTTGATCCGCCGGACGCGCGTCGAAAGCCCCGTGCCCCAGCGCTTGGTATCCAGCGAGAAGACGTTGAGCAGCAGGAAAATGACCGTCAGCGACAGATAGTAGATGAGGTCACGGGCGTCAATCACGCCGCGCTCGATGCTCTCGAAGCGGCTGCCCGTGCCGATCCCGCGCAGAATCTCGGCGGTGCTGCTGCTGAACAGCTCGGTGATCTGTCGGCTGCCCACAAGCTGAAAGAGACCGCACAGCAACACTGTCAGGAACAGGGAGACGATCTGATTGCCGGTGCGCGAAGACATGAACAGGCCAATGGCCACATAGGCGGAGGCCATCAGCACAGTGGCCAGGTAGCCGCCGATGATCGGGCCGCGATCGGGATTGCCGAAGAAGGAGATGGAGATGGGCAGGAACAGCGTCAGCGCCAGGGCGACGATCACCAGCACCATCACCGCCAGGAATTTGCCCAGCACCAGTTGATAGAGCTTCATGGGCATGGTGAACAGGATTTCCAGGGTGCCGCTTTGCTGTTCCTCGCTCCACTGACGCATGGTCAGCGCCGCGGCCAGGAAGATCATCAGGGTGGGCATCCAGCGGAACATGGGCCGCAGGTCGGCGATCCCCCGCCCGAAGAAGCCATCTACCCAGAAGAAGGTGAACAGCGTCACCGCCAGAAAGACGCCGACGAAGATCAGCGCCATCGGTGAACTGAAATAGCTGTTCAGTTCTTTGCGTGTGAGTGCGATCACCTGTTTCATGGCACCATCACCCTCAGTTCGCCGTTGCCAGGCGGTTGAAGACCGTTTCCAGCGTCACCACATCGCGCCGCAGTTCGCGCAACGGCCAGCCTTCCTGCCGGGCCAGGTCGTAGACCGCCGGGCAGATGTCCTGCCCGCTCACGATGCGATAGGTCGGCCAGCCATCCGCGTTGAGGAAGAATTCGACCTTCTCGACGCCCTCCAGTTGGGCCAATCGCTGCTCGGCCCCGTTGGCCTGCTTCTGCAAGACCAGGATGGCGTTGTTGGTCGCGGCCAGTTCGTCGAGCTGCGCGTCCGCTTTGACTTCGCCGTTGATCAGGATGATGACCCGGTCGCAGACGGCCTCGACTTCGGAGAGGATGTGCGACGAAAACAGAATCGTGCTGCGACTCGCCAGGCGACGGATCAGGCGGCGAATTTCCACGATCTGCGTCGGGTCCAGCCCGACGGTCGGCTCGTCCAGGATCAGGAACTTCGGCTGATGCAGAATCGCCTGTGCCAGCCCGACGCGCTGCCGCAAGCCCTTGCTCAGGTGACCAATCTGCCGGGCGCGGTGCTCGGTCAGGCCGGTGACGTGAATGGCCTCCGAGATGAGCGCATTCTGCCGTTCGGGCGGGATGTTGCGCAGGTCGGCCATCAACTTCAGGTAGCTTTGCACGGAAAGGTCGCCATAGAGCGGCGTGTTCTCCGGCAGGTAGCCGATCTGCGCCTGCACCTCCTGCGTGTGCGTCAGGATGTCCAGCCCGTCAATGGTAACGGTGCCGCCATCTGGGTGGAGATAGCCGGTGAGAATCTTGATCGTGGTGGTCTTGCCCGCGCCGTTAGGCCCCAGCAGCCCCACGATTTCGCCGGGCTTGACCTCGAAACTCACCTGCCGTAGCGCCTGCACAGCGCCGTAGGACTTGGTCAGATTCTCGACTTTGATCATGGGCACTTCCCTGCCAACGATTCAGCCAATGCACCAGTATAAGTATCTGGCAAAGTGGGCCGGCTGTCCTTATGTGCAGCTAAAGGCGACCTTATGGCAACCTTAAGAGAGAGGGGGCACGAGGCGCGCCAGCGCCGAGTGGGGGTGAGGTAAAGTCAAGGACAGTCCCCCGTTCGAGAGACGCTCAATAGCTGTCCGCCCCTGAACTCCCACGAGGACAGGGAGAAGGGGAGCACTTGTGCCGGAGCAGACAAATCCCCTCGCCCTGCGACGCAGTCGCGAGGGAGA
>DDBP01000081.1 GCA_002332795.1 Anaerolineales bacterium UBA2029
TTGGAGACGCCCTCGATGTAGGCGGTGATGACGCGCGTCTGTTCGTCGCGCCCGATGGCGACCAGCATCTCGGCTTCGTTGATGTCGGCCTGATTGCCCAGGCTCACCAGGCGGCTGAAGCCCACGCCCGCGCCGCGCGCCCAGTCAATCACTGCCGCGCACACCGCGCCCGACTGCGACAGGAAGGCGATGTCACCAGGCGGCGGCGTGCCCTTGACGAAGGTGGTGTTGAGCGGCGTATGCGTGTCTATGCTGCCGATGCCGTTCGGCCCCAGCACGCGGATGCCGTAGTGCCGGGCAATGCGCACCACTTCGGCCTCGCGGGCCGCGCCCTCCGGCCCCACCTCGCGAAAGCCGCCGCTGATGATGATGGCAGCCTTGATCCCGCGCCTGCCGCAGAGTTCCAGTTCGGCGGGCACGAGCGGAGCAGGGACGACCAGGATGGCCAGGTCGAGCGGGTCGGGCGCTTCCAGCACGCTGGGATAGGCGCGCAGGTTGTAGATTTCGGTCGCCTGCGGGTTGATGGGGTAGATCGGCCCGGTGTAGCCGTAATCTACCAGGTTGCGCACCACGCCATGACCGAGCTTCTGGGGATCGCGCGAAGCGCCGATGACGGCTACGCCGTGCGGGCGGAAGAAAACGTCCAGATTCGTTGGGGGCATGCGAAATCTCCAATTGGTGGTGAGTCAGGAGTCTTGAGTCATGAGTTCGGAGTTATGAGTATGGAGATCGGGAAGCTGGGCTGCGAGAAAAGTTGCTACGCACCTCTCTACACAAGACTCCTGACTCCTGACTCTCGACTCACTCCCACTCGATCGTCGCGGGCGGCTTGCTGGTGATGTCGTACAGCACGCGGTTGACGCCCTTCACCTCGTTGACGATGCGGTTGCTGACGCGCGCCAGCAGGTCGGGGTCGAGCCGCGCCCAGTCGGCGGTCATGAAGTCGCTGGTGGTCACCGCGCGCAGGACGATCACCTCGTCGTAGGTGCGATTGTCGCCCATCACGCCCACGCTGCGCACCGGCAACAGCACGGCGAATGCCTGCGCCGTCCCTTCGCGCAGCAGCCCCGCCGCGGCCAGCTCGCTGAGGAAGATATGATCGGCAGCGCGCAGAATTTCCAGCCTCTCCCAGGTCACTTCGCCCACGCAACGCACGCCCAGGCCCGGCCCAGGGAAGGGCTGCCGCCAGATGATCTCGTCGGGGATGCCCAGCCGCGCCCCCACCTGCCGCACCTCGTCTTTGAACAGGTCGCGCAATGGCTCCACCAGCCGGTCGCGCAGGCGCTCTGGCAATCCACCGACGTTGTGATGCGACTTGATGCGCCGCGCGCCCGGTCGCCCTGTGCCCGCGCTCTCGATCACGTCCGGGTAGATGGTGCCCTGCGCCAGCCAGTCGAGCGGCCCCACTCTGGCTGCTTCGCGCTCGAAGACAGCGGCGAACGTCCGCCCGATGATCTGCCGCTTCTCCTCCGGTTCGGTCACGCCCGCCAGCGCTTCCAGGAACTCCTCGGTGGCGTCTACGGCCACCAGGTTCTTCCAGCCCAGGCGCTGTCCCAGCGCGATCACCTGCTCGGCTTCGCCCTGACGCAACATGCCATGATTGACAAAGACCGGCACCAGTTGCTCGCCGACCGCCCGGTGAATCAGTTCGCCCGCCACGGAAGAGTCCACGCCGCCGCTCATGCCCAGCAGGACGCGACCTGTCCCCACCTGCGCGCGGATGGCGGCGATGGTGGCCTCGATGAAGTTCTCCGGCGTCCAGTCGGTAGACGCGCCGCACACGCCGACGACGAAGTTACGTAGCATGGCCTGGCCGTGCGCCGTGTGCTGCACTTCGGGGTGAAACTGCACACCCCACAGGCGGCGACGCAGGTCGGCCATGGCCGCGTAGGGGGCATTGTCGGTGGCGGCCAGCGCAACGAAGCCTTCGGGCGGGCGCTCGATGCGGTCGCCGTGACTCATCCACACGGTCTGCGCGCGCTCCAGGCCATCGAACAGGCCGCCCGCCTCGCGCACCGAGATGGTGGCCATGCCGTATTCGCGCTGCGCGGCTCCTGCTACCCGTCCGCCCAGGCGCTGCGTCAGCAACTGCATCCCGTAGCAGATGCCCAGCACCGGCACGCCGCTGTCCAGCACCCAGTCGGGCAAGTCGGGCGCGTCCGGCTCGTAGACGCTGGCCGGCCCGCCGGATAGGATGATCCCGCGGAACTGTGGGGCGGCAGCCTGTGCCTGTTCCAGGGTGGCGGAGTAGGGGATCAGGGCGGCAAAGACGCCCAGCTCGCGCACGCGACGGGCGATGAGTTGGGCCGTCTGCGAGCCGTAGTCCAGGATGACGATGCCGCCGTCTTTGAGCGCCATAGGGGATCAAATCTCCACGCTGCGCGGCGGATCGTCGGCGAAGACGATGCGGTGTTCGTCCATGTGTGTGATCGTCACCAGCGCTTCGACCGGCACACTGTATTTCTTTTCGAGCGCGGCGCGCCCGCCCTCGAAGGCCTTCTCCACAATGGCGACAATGCCCACCAGTTCACAGCGCGCTTCCTGCACCATGCGGGCCAGAGCCAGGAGCGTCTTGCCAGACGCCAGGAAGTCGTCCACGATGAGCACGCGCTCGCCAGGGGGCAGGTACTCCGCCGCCACCATCAGGTTGATCTCGCCCCCCTTGGTGTGGCTGGGCGCTGTTTCTAAGAAGATGGGGCCGTACATGGTGACCGGCTTGTGCTTGCGTGCGTAGACGACCGGCACATCCAGGGCCAGCGCGGCCATCAGCGCCGGGGCGATGCCGGAGACTTCGGCGGTGAGCACGCGCGTGGGGTGCAGGTGTGCAAAGCGCCGCGCGATTTCTTCGCCCATGGCTTTGATCAGCTTGGGGTCCATCTGATGATTGAGAATGCCGTCAATTTTGAGGATGCCGTCACCGAGGTACCTGCCCTCGGTGCGGATCAGGTCTTTGAGTACCTGCATGGCCTTGTCTTCTCCTGGCGCACGAGTGAGTCGGCTCGATGTGTGCCCATTGTACCAGCGAACCGCCGCCCAGGGTTAGGCACCCTGCACAGCAGCCAGACTATGAACCGCCAAGACCCAGAGAGCGCAGAGAAGAGAGACTCAGAGGAACTCTGTGTCGTCTGCGTCCTCCGTGGTGAATTTCGCTTCGCACACGCGGAATGCCCGGCAACTCTTACGCACTTCTAACAGTTCTTGATCTACAATAGGGCCTGGGAAAAGGCGAGTGGTGGTGTATCGAGGAGGGCTTGAGTATGCCGCTGTATGAGTATCAGTGCACCGAATGCGGTGTGCGCTTCGAACGTCAGCAGCATTTCGGCGATGCGCCTGTCTCGGTCTGCCCGGAATGCGGCGGTGAGGTGCGCCGCCTGATCGGGCCGGTGGGGGTCATCTTCAAAGGATCGGGCTTCTACATCAACGACAGCCGCAAGAAGAACGGCGACAGCAAATCGAACGGCAGCTCGTCATCCGCCGACTGATGCTCTTTCGCTTTTTCGTTTCGCCCGCAAACCGGCTCAGCGAGGGCCGGTTCTTTTTTTCTGCGCTCAGTCTTCCCCGTGTACCTCGCGTGACAGGCGTTCGAAGAATGCTTCCATGAAAGCGTGCCGTTCGCGGGCAATGGCGCGCCCTGTCTCCGTCTGCATCCGCTCAGCAATGCGCGAGAGCTTGTAGACGAACTCGTGATAGGGCGTGTGCTGCGGCCCGCCGCCGGGATAGTCCGGCGGGACTTCACCCCACAGCTTCTGCCCGGTCATGCCGCCATAGGCGAACGCGCGGGCCACGCCAATGGCCCCGATGGCGTCCAGCTTGTCCGCGTCGAAGACGACCTTCGCCTCCAACGTCTGTGGGGCGACGGCGCTGCGGAACCGGTGCGCGGCGATGGCGTGCGTCACGGCCTCGACGAAGGCAGGCGCAGGCGGAGGATCGAGGCGGGCCAGGATGGCGCGCGCTCGCTCGGCGGACTCCAGAGCGTGATCGGCGACTTCGGCGTTGTGCACGTGCGCCAGGTGATCTTCGTCGGCGCGGCCTAGGTCGTGCAGCAGCACCGCCGTCTCCACGACAGCCATGTCCGCGCCTTCGGCCTGCCCGATGCGCCGGGCCAGGGTCAGCACGCGCAGCACGTGATCGAAGTCGTGCACGGGATCGCTATCGTCGTAGAGCGAGCGGGCGAATTCCAGGCTGATCATGGCCGTTGTCTCCAGGAAAGACAACGGCAGCCGCGTGAAAGAGCGTCTGCCGTTCGGGTTGAAGGCAAGGCGGAGAGGGTGGGATTTGAACCCACGGGGCGGAATTACCGCCCACGCGCTCTCCAGGCGCGCGCATTAGGCCAGACTATGCTACCTCTCCGAAAGGGTATTTCCCTGGGCAGAATTATAGCGGCGCGGCGGGTGAGGGTCAATACACAGCCGCGCCGCGAGGGCGTGCAAAATGTGTCAGGCAGTTGGCCGCGCTCCGGTTTACCTCACCCCCGCTCCACACGCGGCTGAGAGGGCGAGCCGGGCGCAGCGAGGCTGGGGGTGAGGTGAAC
>DDBP01000377.1 GCA_002332795.1 Anaerolineales bacterium UBA2029
GGGTGAGGTGAAGTTAAGGACGGTCCCCTGCTCGAGATGCGCTCAATAGCTATCCGCCCCCCTCGCCCGCGCGGAGGAAAGTTTGCCGGGTCGAGATTCTCAAACGGTCTCTCGTCAATCTGGCCAGGGTACTTGTCTGGAAAGCCAATAGGCCCTAGACTTCTATATAGATTTGTAAAGGGTCTTGAGACACCCCAGGTTTTCTAGCCCTACAGGAGGATTCCCATGAAACGCCTTGTTATTCTTCTTTGCGTGCTCATCGCCCTGGCTCCGGTCTGGGTGTCCACCCAGGGTAGTACCGAAGCCCAAAGTTCCGAAGCCATCATCTGGTCTTTTGCTGGCGGCGACATTTCGATCATCAACCCCGTGCTTGCCACCGACCAGGCTTCTTTCTATGCTGTCGCTGCAGTCTATGCCCCTCTCTTCATCGCCGACCCCGACACGGGTTTGCCCACTCCTGGACTGGCTACCTGGGAAGTCTCCGAGGACGGCCTCACGTACACTTTCACCTTGAAGGAAGGGGTCGTATGGAGTGACGGCGTGCCGATTACCTCGAACGACGTCAAATTCACCTATGACGCGGTGATGTCCGACAAAGTCGAATCGGTGCGCAAGGCCGACTTTGCGGCGATCGCCAGCCTCGAGGTTGTTGACGACCGAACCTTTGTGGTCACCCTGAACGGACCGAACTGCACCATCTGGGGCAATGCCTTTGCCTCGCTCTACCCGCTGCCTGCGCACAAATACGCCGCGGACTTCAGCGACTTCATGACCAGCGACTTCAATTTCACGCCGGATATCGGCAGTGGCCCCTACCTCTATGAAGAGCGCAGCCCCGGCGAGTACGTCCGCTTCAAGGCCAATCCGCTCTACTATCTGGGCGAGCCGCGCATCCCCACTTTCATCCTGCGCATCCTGGCCGATCCGGCTACTGTCAACCAGGCGCTGCAGACCAATACCATTGACTACGCCTTCATGTATCCCGACCAGCTTGAGCAGCTTCCGGAGCGTGAGCGCTTCAACACATTCCTGTACCCAAACAACAATGCTCCCATGCTGCTGATGAACTATCAGGACCCGACCAATCCGCAACCCGCCTACGACGAAAACGGTAACCCCAATCAGCTTGTACCGAATAAGTTCTTCGGCGACGTGCGGGTACGGCAGGCAGTGGCCATGGGCTACGACAAGGCGGCCCTGACGTTGACCCTGGGCGAGAATTCGGGCAGCGTACCGCTGTCTGGTCCCATTACACCGGCTTTCTACAACACCTACGACATGTCCTCGATCGAGCCGTGGCCCTATGACCCGGAGCGCGCCAAGCAGCTTCTCGAAGAAGCCGGTTGGGTGGACACTGATGGAGACGGCGTGCGTGAGAAAGATGGGGTCAAGTTCGAAGTCGATCTGTACTACAGCCCGCTGATTGACCTCTGGGCGAACATCGCTGCCGTGGCTCAGGATCAACTGGGACAAATTGGCATCAAGATCAATGTGAAGCAAATGGAGTGGAGCGCGTTCCTCTCCGAAGTGCTGCTACCAGCCAAGTACGACATGGCTATAGTGGGCTTCGGCGGTGGCACGGAAGTGGACGGGATCGCCTACAACCTGCTGCATAGCAAGAATGCCATCCCCAATGGCGGTTTCAACCTGGCCAGCTACGTCAATCCGGAGATGGACCGTCTGCTGGACGAAGCGCGCACGCTCCCCGGTTGCCCCGTAGAACAACGAGCGGAGCTTTACCGGCAGATTCAGCAGATCGCGCACGACGACGTGCCCTATGACTGGACGGTGAGCACCACCCAGGTGCATGTCCTCAACAAGCGCGTGACCGATGCCTACATCGGCCAGTGGGATGGCTCCTTGCCTGTCACCATCCATCAGTGGGGACTCGCCTACTAACGCATTGGCACGGGAAAAGGCTGGGGGCGTCGTCCAGACGCCCCCGTTTTTTGTTCGCTCACACACGCTGATTGGCGCGCGGATCGAGCGCGTCGCGCAAGCCATCGCCGGCGATGAAGAAGCATAGCACGGTCACCGCGATCATGATGCCAGGCCAGATGACCAGATGCGGCCCTGTGTTGAAGTACATGCGTGCCGAGGTGAGCATGTTCCCCCACGAGGGGGTTGGTGGACGCACCCCCAGCCCCAGATAGCTCAAACCAGCCTCGACGAGAATCAGCGACCCCGCGTCAATCGTCAGTGAGACGATGACTAGCGACGCCACGTTGGGGAGGAAGTGATGCGTCAAGAGGCGCGAGGTCGAAGCGCCCACCGCATGAGCCGCGACGACAAACTCGCGCTCTTTGAGCGAAAGCACTTCCCCACGTACCAAACGGCATGTGCCAATCCACCCCAGCAAGCCAAGCAACAAGATCAGGACAACCGGCGAGGGCGTGAAGGCCACAGAGACCAGAATCAAGAGGAAAATGCTGGGAATGGAAGACAGGGTGCTGATCAGCCAGTTGACGATGCTGTCAACGACTCCGCCATAATAGCCGGCGAGCATACCAATGATGATGCCAATGGTGATGGACATGATGCTCGCGCCATAGGCCACTCCCAGGGACACTCGCCCACCGTACAGCAACCGCACCAGTTGATCGCGCCCCAAATGGTCTGTGCCCAGGATGTTGTTCTTATAGCCCGGCGGCTTGTATCGGTTGACAATATCCGTTCGCTCGGCGCTGACACCCAGTTCGCGCTCAATAATGGGCGGGGCAAAGACACAGGCCAGGGTCATCAGCATCAGAATGCTCAGCGCGATCAAGGTCAATCTGTCGCGCACAAGTCGGCGCAGCGCCTCGTGCCACAAAGAACGCGAAGGGGGGCCTTGTTCTCCAAGGCGCACAACCCTGGAGCCTGGCGAAGACGCCTGCTCACTGGTCCTGTCTGCGGCTGTCATATTCACTCCAGACGAATGCGCGGATCTACCAGGCCGTACAGAATATCCGAGATCAACAACCCCAGGATGTACATCACCCCGCCAATGATGACCGTGCCCATCACGACCGGATAATCGCGCTGCGATACGGCATCAATGGTGGTGCGGCCCAACCCCGGCCAACTGAACACCTGCTCGATGATGACCGCGCCGCTCAGTAAGAAGCCAATCGCGCTGCCCAACAGGGTCACGACGGGGATCAAGGCATTGCGGGCGATGTGGAATACGTAGATGCTGCGGATACGCAGGCCCTTGGCATAGGCGGTGCGCACATACTCTTGCCCCATCACCTCCAGCACCTGCGTCCGCGTGAAGCGCGAGACGACGGAGATGATCCCCAGCGCGAAGACTGTGACCGGCATGACCATGTAGGGGATGGAATCGAAGACCTGATATTCGCTCGACGGCTGAGTGATGTCGCGCATACCACTCATGGGCAGCCAGCCAAGCCGTACG
Organism: Anaerolineales bacterium UBA2029; assembly: GCA_002332795.1. Taxonomy (GTDB): domain Bacteria; phylum Chloroflexota; class Anaerolineae; order Aggregatilineales; family Aggregatilineaceae; genus UBA2029. The sequence goes on from DDBP01000377.1 coordinate 3,398, forward strand.
CTGAAGACGATGATCATGATCAGCCCCAGCCAGAAGGCGGGGATCGCGCTCCCCACGACCGACAGGACTCGTGCAAATTGGTCGAACCAGCTACGGTGATAGATAGCTGCCAGCAAACCGACTACGATGCCGACTGCATAACCGATGATCAGCGAAGGCACGGTGAGCAGAAGCGTGGCCGGAATGCGCTCGCCGATGACGGTCAAGACAGGGCGCTTCTGAGCAATCGAGTACCCCAGGTCACCGCGCAGAAGCCCCTTGCGCGTCCCTTGCACGTCGCCTTTTCCATCGCCATCTACATCAATCTTGACCCAGTCGTTGCCGATCAGCCAGTACACATACTGCACCAGGGCGGGCTTGTCGAGACCAAGCTGCCGACGCAGGATCTCGGTGGCTTCGGCGGTGGCATTGGGCCGAAAGGTGATCAGCGTGATGGGATCGCCGGGCGTCTTCAGCATCAGCAGGAACGAGAGCACGGTGATGCCGAAGAGAGTGGGAATGGCCTGCAACAAACGGCGAATGATGAAACGGTTCATGCCGGTATCAGTCTCCGCGAGAGTGTGTTCAGAGGGCGCTCCCGGCAGGACGAGAGCGCCTCTGGCCAACCAGGTCAGGCTTCGGCGACACGGACGGCCTCAAACACCTGTCCCACCTGCTTGAGCAAGACCTGACGAAAGACTCCTGTATCGTCCCTCTGGAACTGTAAGTAAACCTCAGTGGCACCCTTCACCTGGAACTCGATTCCGGCAGGCAGAAGCCGACGGGGCAGCAATTCGCGCTCACTCTGCCCGGTCGGAGCCATGAAGAGCCGGTTCCCTTTCAGAGTCACGGCCAATTCCATGCCCTCGATGGGCAGGGCATAGCGCCCTGCCAGACTGCTGAGAGTCTGCACGTCTATGGTCAGAGGCTTGCGCTTGAACAGCACGGGCGGCACTTCTGGTTCCAGAGGCAACGATACCTCGTCAATCTCGCCCTGCACATTCATCAGGAAGCGCACGGGCAGGCGCAGCTCGAAGCGCTCCAGGTCCAGGTTGAAGACATCGTAATGATAGTGCTGTAGAGGGAACCAGTCTCCTGCAATCCAGGCCCACAGCGCGTCACCTTCTAGCCTGACTTTGAAATCGGCGTAGCCCTCAGCCGCGTACTCGCCGGTGTACGCTTCCAGCGGGTGGGACGGCGCAGCCCCTGCCACCTGTTCCTGGGCCGCCACAGCACGATCGCGGTCAATGGCGGCCAGTGACTCGGCAAAGAGCGCGTGCCAGCGCGGATTCCAGCGGTTGTCGGGCAACCCCAGCATACGGTCCACCACTTCGTAGGCCAGAACGTCGCGTAACGGCCTGGAGTCGATGTTGGTCAGCACCACCACGCCGATCTTTTCCTGGGGCACGAAAGCAACCATGGTGCTGAAACCGTCAATGTTGCCGCCATGATGGATCAGGGTGTAGCCGCGGTACGGTACGACAAACCATCCCAGGCCATAGGTAGAAATGGTGGTGTTGAGCAGCGCCGCCATGAAACCGTCAACCGGCATCACCATTTGCGGTTGGTGCATCTGCGCCAGGTTACCGGGCGACACAAAAGGCTGCCCCGCAAACCGCCCCTCGTTGAGATGCACGATGAGCCAGTTGGCCAGGTCGGCGGCGCAGGAGTGAATCGAGCCAGCGGGTCCCATCACCTGGTCGGAATAGAAGTCCATCACTTCCAGCGTGTCCGCTTCGTCCGGCGTTCTGCCGCGTTTGATGCGGTAGGGTCTGGCATAGTCACCCCGCTGCTGCATGACCTCCGGCGAAAAGCAACTGCGATGCATCTGCAACGGCTCGAAGATACGCTGTTGGGTGAAGTCTTCCCAGGTCGTGCCCGCAAGCTTGCCCACCAGATAGCCGGCGGTCACGTACATCAGATTCTGGTACTGCCACACTTCGCGGAACCCCCGGCTAAAGGCCAGGTGCGCCATGTTCTTGATCAACTGCTCGCGGTCGAAGTCAGTGCCGTACCAGGCCAGATCGTGACGCGGCAGACCGGAACGATGACAGAGCAGATCGCGCACGGTGATCTTTTCGGAAACGTATCCATCGCTGAGCTTGAAGCCCGGCAGATAGTCGCGCACAGGCTTGTCCCACTCCAGCACGCCTTCATCCACCAGTAACGCAGCGCCCATGGCCGTGAACGCTTTCGTAGACGAGGCGATGGCGAACAGCGTGTCCGGCGTGACCGGAGCCTGGGTCTCCGTGTCCCGCACCCCATAGCCCTGTATATGGACGATCTCGTCGCCCTTGATGACTGCCAGCGCCAGGCCGGGCACCTGCCACGACGCCATGGCTTCTTCGACGTAATCTCCGATCGTAGCGAGTTGGTCGGTCATTGGAGCGTTTCTCCCCTGCAAACGTTTGTAGCCATAGCACTATTGTTTAGCGATGTTCGTCTCTAAGGTATTGAGCGGTTGCCAATCCGGCGCATACCTGCACCCCAACCAGGCTGCGAATGGGCAGCACCCGATATTTCAGGTCGCGTTCCAGGGCTGCGCCATGCTCCTCCAAACGAGCGCGCGCCTCGTCGCGGGCGGCGCAGATGGCTGGATGAGAGTTCCCGCCGGTGATTTCATCGTCCATCATACGGGCGAACATCCCCAAGACGAGCATGGAATAGAAGCGCGACTCCAGCAGGTTACTGAACAACTCCGCCTGCGTTGCTGGACGGTTGGTTTCTGCCGACTGTTGCGCCCACTGGCGATCCGCTTCGCGCCACTGTTTGCCCATGCTCAGGAATGCCTCAACCGCTGTGCGGATGGGCGTCTTCAGGCGCAGATGGTCGCGCACTGCGTCGAGCCGACCGACGATCCAGGCATCGAACTCGTCGGATGCCTGAAGTTTCTGCAAAATCGCATCGCGGCGAAGGACATCGGTCACCGTCTGATCGTTGACGCGCGGATCGTCGAAATAGGGCATCTCCACCACCAGGGTGAAGGTGCCGTAGCGCTGCGCATAATCAGCGCTCGACGCCCCAGACTGGATCACCGCTGCCGGGTCGGGAATGCCGTTCTTTTCCAGGTGATCATAGCCCTCCTGGGCGGTCAACATACGATAGATGGCCGGAGCAAAAGTCACCGCGTTACTCATTTCTGGTTCGCCCAGGTGCAGCGGTAGATCGAACCAGGCCGGAAACTGGTGGAAAGGTTCGTAGAGGGGAGGACACTCGCGCGTGACATAATAGTAGACACCGCCAAACCCCGCATTGTGCAGAGAGTACATGAACTGCGGCTTCACCTCATCAATGACGCGCATCAACGCCTGCGTCTCTGGCAAAGGGCGGTCGAAGTTGAGCGTCTTGTACTGGATGGGGAACGTCCACTCGACCTGATCGAAGGGGGCTGGCCGGAAAAAGTGACGGGCGTAGTTGGTGACCGTGAACGGTCCCTTGAACCAGCCCTCGTTGAGGCGCATTCCGTCAGCGTCAATGGCCTTGATGAAGTGCCAGGTGTACCCCAGCTCCTGCCGCAAGGCGTCGTCTTCGCACAGCCGGCGGCTGAGGTATTCGATGGTCATCGTGCCTATCGGCTCGTTGGGGTGGGGCGCGCCGAACACGAAAGCCTGCGCCGGGCCGCCCGCGATGGTCAGCATCTCAATGGGGTCGCCCCGGCGCGTCTGCCCAACCGTCTTGAGAGTCACCAGAGCGGGAAACTCATCTGCGAGTTGATGACTGGAAGCGCTGAGTTCGTCAACAGTCAGGAAAACCTGATAGTCCGGAATATCAGAAGCTATTTGCTGGAGATTCACTTGCCTTCCTCCCATCTGGGGAAATATATAGACAATCTCGATGATACTGCAAAAATGGCACGTTCGCCTGGGGGGTCTTCAGCCGGGGTGCGTGCAAAATTGCCAGGCAGTTTGCCGCGCTCTGCTCCCCCTTCCCCCTCACTCCCCTTGCGACTGTGACCTTCCCCCCTTATATCGGCCATCTGGCCAGGGGTAAATCGGGCGAGTGGACAATACCGCCCGGCTCGTTGTTCCCCTATGATTACACTGGTCAGGCTTCGGGGGATCGCTGTGACTCCCGAAGCCTCTGTACGTAACGTGAACCTGGCATACGGGAGGAAAAGACAAACGCGCCATGGAAATCAAACCTCTGGACCATGCCCAAACCGCTGAGCTTGAGGAGCCTCCTGGCCCGGATACGGAGCGCGTTGCTGAAGAACCCCCCGCAAACGCGCCGGTCCTGGCCGTCACTCCGCGACCGGCGCTGTGGGCCGATGTCCCCGACGAACTGTGGAACGACTGGCGCTGGCAACTGGCGCACCGGCTGAACAGCGTCGAAGACCTGGCCCAACTCATTCATCTCACCCCCGAAGAAATCGAAGGTCTGACCGCCGAAAATCGCTTTCGGGTGGACATCACGCCCTATTTCGCCAGCCTGATCGATCCCGACGATCCGCATTGCCCGATCCGTCGCCAGGTGATCCCGCTGGGGCGCGAACTGGCCGCTTTCGAAGGGATGATGGAAGATAGCCTGGCCGAAGACCGGCATAGCCCAGTGCCCGGCCTGGTCCATCGCTACCCTGACCGCGTGCTGATGCTGGTCACCACACAGTGCGCCAGCTACTGCCGTTACTGCACGCGCAGCCGTATCGTCGGCAACCCCGGCGCGAACTTCAGCCGCGCCGAGTTCGAACTGCAACTGGACTATCTGCGCCGCACCCCGCAGGTGCGCGACGTGCTGATCAGCGGCGGCGATCCGCTCACGCTGTCGCCCAAGGTGCTGGAATACATCCTCTCCAGCCTGCGGGCCATCGAGCATATCGAGGTGATCCGCATCGGCAGCCGCGTGCCGGTCTTCCTGCCGCAGCGCATCACCGACGACTTCGCCGAGATGCTGGGGCGCTATCACCCCTTGTGGATGAACATTCACGTCAACCATCCCAAGGAGATCACGCCCGAACTCAGCCGGGCGCTGGACAAACTGTCCCGCGCGGGCATCCCGCTGGGCAACCAGAGCGTCCTGCTGGCGGGCATCAACGACAGCGTCAACATTCAGCGCGAGCTGGTGCACAAGCTGGTGCGCAACCGCGTGCGCCCCTACTACCTCTATCAGTGCGATCTGGTCAAGGGGGCGGGGCACTTCCGCACCACGGTCGCCAAGGGGATCGAGATCATCGAAGGGTTGCGCGGGCACACCAGCGGCTACGCCGTGCCCACCTACGTCATTGACGCGCCCGGCGGCGGTGGCAAAATCCCTGTCATGCCCAACTACCTGATCAGCCAGGCTCCGGGCAAGGTCGTGCTGCGCAACTACGAAGGTTACATCACCGTCTACGACGAGCCGCTCGACTACGACCCGCATGCCATTGATCACCTGGACCGTCAGGCGGTACATCGCCCGGAGGCGGGACAGGCGGGCGTGTCCGGCCTGCTCGACGGGCGTATCAGCGCCATCAAGCCGGAAGGCTTCGACGAGATTCACCGGCGCAACGGCATTCAGCACCGTCTGAACGCGGACGAGCAGAAATGGCGGCGCTTCCATATGGGCGACGCCCTGGGCACGCAGTCGCAGAGCAACGGCAACGGCGCGGCCAAAGCCAACGGTAATGGCAACGGCAAGCGCCACACCATCCGCCGTCGCAACGGTCACACACACCCTCAGGGAGAAGCCTAGTCCGATGCGGATTGCAGTCCTGGCCAATCTGAAGAAAAACGCGCCCCGCTGGGAAGGGATGCCCGCCGACCAGTGGGACGATCTCGATAGCCCGCGCACCGTCGAAGCCATCGTCGCGGCCCTGCGCAGCGGCGGGCACGAGGCGGAATTCATCGAAGCGAGCATTCACCCGCCCTATCACCTGATCGAGGCGCTGCAACGCTTTCGGCCCGACCTGTGCTTCAACATCGCCGAAAGTCACTTCGGCGACAGCCGCGAGTCGCAGGTGCCGGCGCTGCTGGAGATGCTGCGCATTCCCTACACGGGCAGCAAGTTGCTGACGCTGGCGCTGGCGCTGGATAAGCCCATGACCAAGCGCCTGCTCAAGTATTATGGTCTGCCTACGCCCGAATTCCAGGTGATGGAACGGGCCGATGCCCCCCTGGCCCCCGATCTGCTGGACGAACGCGGTGAGCTGCGCTTCCCCATGTTCGTCAAGCCCAGCCGCGAGGGTACCAGCATGGGCATCAGCGCCGACTCGATCGTGCGCACGGTGGACGAACTGCGGACACAGGTCGCCCGGCAGATCGCGGCCTATCATCAGCCGATCCTGGTCGAACGCTACATCCAGGGTCGCGAAATCACCGTGGGCATGGTGGGCAACCTCGACCCGCAGCGCGATTATCAGGTGGGCGAAGGCATGGCCTCCGACGAACTGCCCAGCGGCCTGACCTTTCTGCCGCCAATGGAGATCGATCTCGATCACTTCGCCCATTCGGAAGATCGGCTGTATACCAACCGCATCAAGACCGAGTGGGCCGAAGTTATGGACATCTATCTGTGCCCGGCCCCCATCACGCCGGAACTGGAGCACCGCCTGAAGGTGCTGGCGGGCAACGTCTTCCGCGCCCTGGACTGTAAGGACGTGTCGCGCGTAGACTTTCGCGTGGACGTAGAGGGCGGCCATCAGCCCTATATCCTGGAGATCAATCCCCTGCCCGGTCTCAACCCCGACCTGAGCGACCTGTGGTTGCAGGCGCGCGCGGCGGGGTGGAGCTACGAGCGCCTGATCAACACCATCGCCGAACTGGCCGCTGTACGTCATGGCCTCCTCGAGGGCGTGACGGCGCGTTCGGCCCGCTGACGTAAGAGCGCACGCCCTCTCGCCGCTGCATGACAGGTCGGGGAGAGGGCGTGCCATGCGGCGCACGGGACGCTCGGCTGTCCTGCTCGCCGCCGAGGTCACATCCATGTCTCGCATTCTGGTCGTCGAACCTCATCCGGACGTGCGTCAGGCCCTGCGCATCCTGTTGCAACGGCAACATCAGGCACCGCTCGAAGTGGTGGGGCTGCTGGACTCGCTCGATAGCCTGCCCGACGCGATTGCCCGTTTACAACCCGATCTGGTGCTGCTAGACTGGGACCTGGCCGCCGTGCATCAGACGACCATCGCCGCCATGCGCGCCCTGCTGCCGCACGTCACCATCGTGGCGCTGAGCGTACAACCAGAAATGCGTCAGCAGGCGCTCAGCACGGGTGCCGACGCTTTCGTCAGTAAGAGCGAACCCGCGGACGGCTTGTTGCGGGCGCTGGTGGCCCTCACCTGAAAGTCCGGTATTGATTTGCGTCATTCGTGCCGGCGTCCGCTCGTGGGACGCCGGTTTCTTGTCTGTGGAGGACACCATGACTCTCGAAACTCTCGCCCTGGCGCTGGGCATTTTCGTCTTGCGCCTGATCAACAACGCGGTCAGCACGGTGCGCCTGGTGGTGCTCAACCGCGATCAGCGCGTCCTGGCGACCGTGCTGGCCGTGCTGGAATCGCTGATCTTCGCCGTGTCGCTCGGCCCGGTGTTGGCCGACCTGGGCAACCTGCTCAACCTGTCCGCCTACTGCGGCGGTTATGCCATCGGCGGCTACCTGGGCCAGGTGATCGAAGCCCGCTTCGTGACCGCTTTCATGACCGTCAACGTAATCGTGCCGGGCCGCGCCCACGAGATCGCCGGGCACCTGCGCGAACTCGGCTTCGGCGTCACCGAGACGATCGGCGAAGGGGCCAGCGGCGTGGTCACCATGCTGCGCAGCGTGGTCAAACGGCAGGATGTGAGCGATCTGCTGCACTTCGTCCGCCAGGAGAATCCCAACGCCTTCGTCACCGTAGAAGAAGCGCGCGCCGTGCAACGCGGCTGGCTGCGGGCCGCCCGCCCCGCGCGCTGAGAACGTGGGGGGCGTCATGAGCTTTCGCGCAGCATCTCCCCCTCACCCCTGAATCCCCTCTCCCTCGCGACTGCGTCGCAGGGTGAGGGGAAGTCGCCTCTTCGCCCGCCGCGCGGGAGTTCAGGGGCGGACAGGGCTAAGTGGTCAGTGGTCAGTTATCAGTTGTCAGTTTTCAGTTTTCAGTGATCAGTGGTC
>DDBP01000378.1 GCA_002332795.1 Anaerolineales bacterium UBA2029
CAGCTCCCGGCAGCGGCTGCCGCACCTTGATCCCGGCGCTGTTGCGGGCCGCGTGTCCCAGGCTCACCAGCCGTTGCGCCAGGCGCATATCCCCCATCAGCTTCTCGTCAATGCGCGTCGGATCGTAGACCGGCCAGCGGGCCAGATGCACGCTCTCTGGCGCTGTCGGGTCTGCGGTGACGACCAGGTTGCGATACATCGCTTCCGAAAGGAAGGGCATCGCTGGCGCAAGTAGCTTGGCCAGCGTCACCAGGCATTCATAGAGCGTCTGATAGGCGGCCAGCTTGTCGCTGTCGCTCTCCGACTTCCAGAAGCGGCGGCGCGAGCGGCGCACGTACCAGTTGCTCAGGCTCTCGACGAAATTCTCGATCGGGCGCGTGGCACGCGGCACGTCGTAGGTCTCGTAGCCCTCTGTCACCTCACGCACCAGATCGTGCAGCTCGCTGAGAATCCAGCGATCCAGCGCGTCGCGTTCGCTCAGGGGCACTGGCGGCGTGCGCGGATCGAAGCCATCCAGGTTGGCGTAGGTGACGAAGAAGCTGTAGACGTTCCACAGCGTCAGGTAGAAGTTGCGCACCACCTCGCCGACCAGCTCCACCGAGAAGCGACGCGGCTCACCGGGCGGGCCAGCGGTGTACATGTACCAGCGAAAAGCGTCCGCCCCGTACTTCTCCAGCACGCTCCACGGCTCGACGATGTTGCCCAGACTCTTGGACATCTTGCGGCCCTGGTCGTCGAGGATGTGCCCCAGCGAGATACAGTTCTTGAAGTTGACGCTCTCGAAGAGCATCACCGCGATGGCGTGCTGACTGAAAAACCAGCCGCGCGTTTGATCCACCGCCTCGCAGATGAAGTCCGCCGGGAACTGCTGATGGAACATCTCCTGGTTCTGATAGGGATAGCCCCACTGCGCCACGGCCATGGCACCGCTATCGAACCATACGTCAATCAGTTCGGGCACGCGGCGCATGGTGCCGCCACACTGCGGGCAGGGGAAGGTCACCTCGTCCACGTAGGGCCGGTGCAGGTCAAGGTCAGACAGGTCGCGCCCGCTGAGTTGCTCCAGTTCGGCCACCCCGCCGACGCAGTGCATATGCTTGCACTCCGGGTTTTCGCACTTCCACACCGGCAGCGGCGTGCCCCAATAACGCTCGCGCCCCAACGCCCAGTCGCGCAGCTCCTCCAGCCAGTTGCCGAAGCGACCGTCCTTGATATGCGCCGGCACCCAGTTGATCGTCTGGTTGAGTTCGATCATTTTGTCGCGATAGCGCGTCGAGGCGATGTACCACGTCTCGCGAGCGTAGTAGAGCAGTGGCGTGTGACAACGCCAGCAGAACGGGTAGTTGTGCACGTAGTCTTCGGCCTTATAGAGCAGGCCGCGGCGCCTGAGGTCTTCCTTGATCAGCGGGTCGGCATCTTTCACCCACATACCCGCCCAGGGCGTGACCTCCGGGATGAACGCGCCATCCGGCTGCACCGTCTGGATCACGGGCAGGCCATACTCGCGCCCGACTTCCATGTCGTCCGCGCCGAAGGCCGGGGCGATATGCACGATGCCGGAGCCGTCCTCCATGCTGACGAAATCGCCATGCAGCACGTAGGCGTAGTCCTGCTCGACGCGCACGAAGTGGTACAGCGGCTCGTAGCGCAACCCCAGCAAGTCTTCACCGCGCACCTCGCGCAGCACCTGGTAGCGCTCCGGGTGACGCAGCGCCTTGTACATCAGCGCCTCAGCCAGGATCAGCCGTTCGCTGCCCTGTCCGTCGTCCGCTGGGCCTTCCACCACCACGTAACGCTCGTGCCGGTTGACTGCCAGCGCCGCGTTGCCGGGCAAGGTCCAGGGCGTCGTCGTCCAGACCAGGAAATAGGTGCCCGGTTCGCCCTTGACCGCGAAGCGCACGAAGACGCTGGGATCGGCCACTTCCTCATAGCCCAGCGACACTTCGTGCGTGCTCAGCGGCGTGCCGCAGCGCGCGCAGTAGGGCACGACCTTGTAGCCCTGGTAAAGCAGCCCCTTGTTCCAGAACTGTTGCAGAATCCACCACACGCTCTGGATATAGTAGTTCTCATAGGTGATGTAGGCGTTCTCCAGGTCTACCCAGAAGGCGATGCGCTCGGTGAGCCGCTCCCATTCCTTGATGTAGCGGAAGACGCTCTCGCGGCACTTGCGGTTGAACTCGGCGATGCCGTAGGCTTCGATGTCCTTTTTGTGCTTGAGACCAAGCTCCTTTTCGACCTCGATCTCCACCGGCAGGCCGTGCGTATCCCAACCGCCTTTGCGCAACACATACGCGCCGTTCATGGTGTGATAGCGCGGGAACATGTCCTTGAAGGCACGCGCCAGCACATGGTGCGTCCCCGGACGGCCATTGGCCGTCGGCGGCCCTTCATAGAACACATAGTTGCGACCCCCTTTGCGCTCCTCCATGGAGCGGCGGAAGATGTCGCGCTCGCGCCAGAACGCCAGTTGTTCCTGTTCCAGAGCCTCGATGTCCACTTTGGGAGTGACCGGTTTGAACATGAGTTCCTCCTACCACGCGGTCCGGTTACCAGCCATCAATGCCAGGTCAGACGTCTCCCCGGCCCGCCAATCGCACGCGGCGCAGGCCGCACCAGCCTTCGTGCCACGTTTGCACCTCCTGTGATACCAGATGCGCGCTGCATACCATCCTCACGTTCAGCGAAACACCGTCAGGCGAAAGATCGTTGGCCCCACCTCTTCGGCATAGCCGGTGTGAATCTGCACTTCCCACGACACCCCTACCCCCGCCACGCGCCGACTGCCCTGACACTGCGCCACGCTGTACGGGCCGCCCTGTCCCAGCGAGGGATCGGTGACGTAGTCTGGCACGGGCGAGTAACGGCAGGTACCCCCTTCGCCTTCGTAGAACGCGGCCACTTCCTGCCCGCTCTGCGCCGTGCGGTAAACCCAGTATTCCGGCCCGTGTTTCGGCTTCTGATGCTCTACCACCTGCGCAGCGGGCGGGACGGGCACTTCGGGTGGGAACAGCAGAGCGTGCAGCGGCCCGGCCACGCGCGACAGGATCAGGAGCGCCAGAGTCAGCGCGACCAGCATGGCCAACAGCACCGCCCACAAGGGCACACCGCGACGTCCTTCCGGCAGGGCTTCACCTGCGCCGGCCATGGACTACTCCCCCCAATAGCGCTGCACGTCTACGATCACCTGACCGGTAGGGCGCTCGTCCTCGTCGTAGACCGGCTGAATCAGCACCGTGGCGAACTGTGTGATGCCATAGGCCGAGCGATCCACCTGGCAGCGAGTGGCGTAATGCCCTTCGCGGCGCGGCTCCTGCCCCGCTTGCTCCTCCACGATCCGGTACAGGCGCTCGCAGTCCATCTCGCGGCGGTCGAGATAAAACGCCTCCACCTGCTCGAACGGATCGGAAGTGACGTATTGCAGATGGTCGAAACCGTCGTAGAGCACCTCGCGGTTGACCAGCTCCGCCGCTGGATATATGGCGACGTCCAGCGGCTTGTCGCGGCTGGCCCGCAGCGCCAGCACGATCACCACCGCCAGGACGACCAGGGCTAAGAAAATGGCGCCCCCCACCAGCACCAAACGCACCGATCGCCCGCGCCGGTCACTGGGCAACGCCTGGCCCGGTACGAAGCCGCTGTCGCCTGCCAGATCATGACCTTCGGCCACGGTCCACCTCCTGCCTCTGCGCGGACGCGCTCGCCAGCGTTTCCGCGTGCCAGCGAACCAACAGTGTCTCCGCGCCGCTCTTCAACAGCGCCTGTGCATCGCGTAGATCGTCTGCCATCAGCGCGCGCAGCGCTGCCGCCTGCGGGCTATCCAGCACACGCCCCCAGTCCTGCAGACCGGAGGCACTGGCACGCAGATCGTGCAGCGCAGCCTGGGCACTGTCCAGGTCTCCCAGGCGCGCATACGCCCGCACCCGCCACAAATGCAGCAGCACGGCCATCCGCCGGTCGGCCAGGCCCGCGCTCAAGGCCGCCTGAGCACTTTCCAGCGCCTCACGGGCATCCACCAGCCGGTCGGCGAGCAAAGCCCGCGTATAGCGCACGCGCCAATCGTCCGCAGCGCACTGCGCCGCCCGTTGCGCGTACTGCTGCGCTTCCGCGTATTCGCCCCGTTGAATGGCGACTTCCGCCAACCCCAGATAGCCGTCTGCACTGCCAGGCGAGAGTCGCATCACCTGCTGGTAATCGCGCTCCGCCGCGTCCAGATCACCGGCCAGACGGTGCAACTCGGCGCGAAAGCGATAGTGCCCGGCCTGCTCCGGCTCGGCGGCGATCAGCGCATCCATGGCCGCGATAGCTTCGGTGAGCTGATTGCGGCGCAAATGCCGGATCGCCGCCCGATACCCGATCTGACTCTGCCCCTGCCAGAGCAACCAGGTAGCCACCGCCCAGGCCAGCGCCCCGCCACCGAAGAACATCGCCCAGCGAGGCACGGCGATCGCCAGGGCCAGCATCAACGCTGCCGGCCCCAGCAGCAGCCCCAGGCGAAGGCGTTCGGCGACAGGTCGCGCGGCCATTCTTGCCATGCCCGTCAGGGGCGCTCCAGCATAGACAGGCGCATACGCATGGTCAGCGCACGCCCGCCGACCGCTTCCCAGAAACGGCGCGCCTCCTGGTTGGCCACGGCTACCTGCCATTCCACATGACGCACCCCGCGCTCGGCGAACCAGTCGCAGGCGGCGTGAAAGAGCTGCCGGGCAATGCCGCGTCGGCGGTAGGCCGGTTCGACGTAAATGTCGGCGATGAAGCCTACATCTTCGTGCTCGAACAGATCGGGCGTCAAGTCAATGATCGCTCCCAGCACGTAGCCCACCACGACACCGTCCGTCTCTGCGACCAGCGCGCAGGTGCTGGGGTCATCGCGCACGTCCATCAGGCGCGAGGCGTAAGCCTGCGGCGCACCATCGGTCATGACGGGCATCCGCGAATCGAGCGTTACATGGTATTCACTGAGCGCCT
>DDBP01000379.1 GCA_002332795.1 Anaerolineales bacterium UBA2029
TTCATAACAGCCTCTAGCGGCTGGCAACCTGTGCTCCTGCTGATTGCCTTGGCGAACTGATGCGGCAGCGGTCCCGTATCGAGCCTGGGCCAAGGCCGGCTCTGCGCTTCGAGATCGCTACCCAGGGCACAAAGGTGCTCAAAAGCACGCACGACACGACAAAAGAGCGCGTCCCTGAACGCGCTCTCACTTCGTCCCGGCCTGGCGACCAGCGAGCAAATCACCGCACGCCCAGGCTCATCGCCACCTGCTGTGCCTTGCTGTGATTGTCTACGTCCAGCACCAGTTGCCCGGTCATTGCTGTGTAGACGGCGTTGATGTTCACCCCGGCCTCGCCCATCGCCCGCGCCAGACGGGCCAGTGCTCCTGGCTCGTCGGCCAGCCGCACCAGCAACACATTCTGCGTCACATAGTCGAAACCAGCGTGCCGCAAGGCCTCGGTCGCTGCATCCGGGCTATCCGGCACGAACTGAATGATGCCCTGACCAGTGCAGGGCGAGCCATGAATGGCCAGAATATTGACGGCGTTCTTGACCAACACCTCGGTGAGGTGCGCCAGAGCGCCGGGCCGATCTTCGACAAACACGGTGAATTCGGTAGCCATGCTTCGCTCCTTTCTCGGCTCACGGCAACGCCGTCACTATCTCTTATCCCTAGTATAGGTCAAGATCGGGCGCGGCGGAAACCAACCCGCGGAAGCGACAGGTAGTCGGGGCACAGCGCACAGCATCGAACCGAGAAAAACCGTATAATGACGGCAAGCGGTCAAGTCTGGCAGACGCCAGGGGGGCGCGTGCCTCACCGGACAGGGCCGTCGCGTGAAAATTCATACCTGGAAGGAGATACCCCATGAAGTGGCAACGCGCTCTACTTGGATTGGTGCTTGTCGCCGCCATGTTGCTGGCGACTCCCCTGGCTGCCGCGCAGGAACCGCTGACGCAGAAGTTCACCTCGTCCGATGGCAGCCTGTCCTATTCCTATCCCGCTGGCTGGGCTGTGCAGGAAGACGCGGGCACAACCATCCTCACCAACAACCTGGCTGCGCTCGAAGAGGACACGCCGCCAGCGGGGGTGGTCGCAGCGCTGATCGTTCAACCGCTGGCCGTAGGCTCGCTGGTGGGCAGCGTAGAGGATACTACTCCGGTCGGGGTAGCGCTCGCCCTGGCCGAACAGTTGACCCTCTCCGCGCCTGCGGTACAGCCGGAGACGATGACCATCGCCGGGCGGGCAGCCGCGCGCCTGCCCCTAACCGTGGATATCGGCGATGCGCTGCTTTTCGCTCTCGACGTGGGCGCCGACTTACCGGTGGTCGTCGTCGCCGTCGCGGCCAGTGGCGAGCTGTCGCAGTTCGAGCCGACGCTGGTAGCGGTGATGGAGACGATCGAGTACGCTCCTCCCTGGCGAGCGGCCTTGCGTGGGCACACCGACTGGGTGAACGCGGTGGCCTTCAGTCCGGACGGCACGCGCGTGGCGTCGGGCAGTGACGACTACACGGTGCGCATCTGGGAAGTCGGCACGGGCAAAGAGTTGCTCGCCATTCAGCAGCCCGGCTTCGTGAATGGCGTGGCCTTTGCCCCCAGCGGGGCACAGGTTGCGGCGGCGAATACCGACGGCAGCGTGGAAATATGGGATGCTGTCAGCGGCGCCGAGGTCTTGCGCATTGAGGCGCACGATGGCTACGTGCTCAGCGTGGCGTTCAGCCCGGACGGGGCGCACCTGGCCTCCAGCGGCGACGACTACCTGGTGCGGGTATGGGATGCGGTCACGGGCGAGGCGCAGGTCGCTCTGGAAGGGCACCAGGCCGCGGTGAACAGCGTCGTTTACAGTCCAGACGGGGCGCGCGTGGCTTCGGCCAGCGACGACTACACCGTGCGCGTCTGGGATGCCAGCACAGGCGGGCAGTTGCTGTCCATCGAACATCCCGACTGGGTAAGGGCAGTCGCCTTCAGCCCGGACGGGGCATGGCTCGTCAGCGGTAGCAACGACGGCGTGGTGCGCGTCTGGGATGCGGCGACGGGCGAGCTGCTGGCCGAACTGACAGGTCACGAAGACTATGTCAACAGTGTGGCTTTCAGCCCGGATGGGAACTACATCGTTTCCGGCAGCGACGACAGCACGGTCATCATCTGGTGGGACCTGGATTTGATGGATCACTCAGCCAGAGAATCCTTCGTGCTGCGCGGACACGCTGACTGGGTGAATGCCGTGGCCTTCAGCCCGGACGGTCTGCTGATCGCTTCGGCCAGCGACGATGGCTCTGTGCTGTTGTGGGATGCGCCGCGCTAAGCGCCCATACTCTCAATTCTGGCAACACATGGTGAGGGCCGGCTGTTTTCCGGCCCTCTGCCTTCGCCCACAACGTCAGTGAGGGTTCGCCATCCGCGGCAGAGTTTCGTGCATCGGCCCCAATTTACGTCCCCACCTGTTTCCGTTAACATGAAGGCAACCCTGGAGCAAGAGAACATACGGAGGTCTGGACAATGAAACGCTTTGTCACACTGTTCTTGGGCGCGCTTGTGCTGGTACTGGCCAGCGTGACCGGGGCGCTGTGGTTGCAGCCCTCCGCCGCTGCGCAAACACCCCCTGCGCCGCTGACCGAGTGGCAGATCGTTGACCTGACGCAGCCGCTCACACCCGCCATGCCCATCTGGCCCGGCGATCCGGAGTTCGTCATCGAGCCGTGGGCGACCTACGAAGAGGACTACTACTACATCAACCGCATCTCGATCGGCGAGCATAGCGGCACGCACTGGGGCACGCCCAATACCTTCATCGAAGGTGGACGCAGCGCCGACATGATCCCTGCCGAAGAACTGGTCGTGCCCGCCGTGGTGATTGACATCCGCGACAAGGCCGCACAGGACGTAGACTATCGGCTGACAGTGGAGGATATCCGCGCCTGGGAGGCCGCCAACGGCCAGATACCGGCGGGCAGCGTGGTGATCCTGTTCACCGGCTGGCAGGACAAATGGGACGATCCTGCCGCGTTCATTGGCGAAGATGCCGACGGCGTGCTGCACTGGCCCGGTTTCGGCGCAGATGCCGCGGCGTTCCTGGTGAACGAGCGAGGGGCAGTTGGCCTGGGCACGGATACGCACGGCGTTGATCCGGGCAATGACGAAGAATACGCGGCCAGCTTCGCCATGTACCAGGCCGACGGCATGATCCTGGAATGCCTGACTGGATTGGACAGGTTGCCGCCAGTCGGCGCGACCCTGGTCGTGGGCGGACTGCCCATTCAGGGTGGATCGGGCAGCCCGGCGCGCGTCTTTGCTTTTCTCCCACCCGCCGATTGACATCGCCCAGGGGCGCCCTCAGCAGCGCCCCTGGTTCATTCCCCTTCAGTCGCCAGCGAATCAGAAAACAGGTATGATTCTCGTTGCGTGGGTCTCGTCGGCTGTGCCCGCGCAGACAGGCGAGTGCATCGTCGTGGACCATCGAACGTCTTTGTCAGGATGAGGACAGTATGCCCGGCGCTTCCACCACCCTGACAATCGCCTTGCTGGTGATCTATGGGGGCCTGCTGACATGGCTGGCGGTCACCCGTCAACGCCCGGCGCGCACGGCTCACCGGCGCTGGCTGACCCTGGCCCTGGCGACCGCCTGGCTGGGGAGTTTGACCGGTCTGCTGCCGCGCGACGCCCATCTGCGCACCCCGTATGAGACGCTGCTACCGGAGCCGCTCACGGCCTCCGCGCTGGCGATCTTCGCCGCCAGCGCCACACTGGTTTTCTTTGGGGCGCTGCTGCTGAGCTATCTGCGCTCGCGGGCGGTGATCGGCTGGCTGGTCGGTGCGGGCGTATGGTGGCTGGCGCAGCCTATCCTCAGCCTGACGGCCAGCGACCTGATGATCGGTCAGCCTGGCTGGTACCGCACGCTCTACGAAACCCCTCACAGCCCCGACTGGCTGATCGTGGCGGGCTGGCTGGGGGGCGGGCTATTGTTGATGTTGATCGCGCTGTCCTCGTTCTATCGGGCGGCGTTGCCCGAACTGGCCAATCAGGCGCTCTTCGGTGCGGTGAACGTGCCGCCGCTGGTAGGAGGCATCGCGTTGGCTGCCAGCGGCGAGCACGTGGTCACGGAGATTGGGCTGCTGCTGCAACTGCTGGCGTTGCTCGGCGCGACCTACAGCGCCACTGCTTACCGCGTGCTGGACATCCGCCGCACGGTCCGGCAGGCGACCGTGGTGGGCGTCCTCACCCTGGTGATAGCGCTCGGCGCGTTCGGCGTGGGGGCGCTGGCGCTGCACGTTGACCTGCCTGCGCCGCAGCGTTACGCCCTGGTCGCCGCGCTGGCGCTCGCCGTTGCGGCCCTGATCAACCCCCTCTACAGCCTGATTGCCCGTGGACTGGCCGGGTCGCTCAGCGAGCGCTCCGCCAGCACCTCACAGCAGTTGCGCCGCTTCAGCGCCGACATCAGCGGCGTGGTGGACCTGGACGAACTGGTGGAACTCACCCTGCGCACCGTGCGCGTCTTGCTGCGCGCCCGGCGCGGCGAATTCCTGCTGGTCAGCCATGCTGGCAAAGGCGTGCTGGAGGTCGAGCCTGCGCCGAGGCGCGGCGAGCGATCGCAGAAGCGCGGACAACTGACGACCAGCAGCCCCATCACGCAACGGTTTCTGCGCGCCCGCGCGCCGCTGCTGCAATACGACCTGGACTTCAGCCCGGATTTCGCCGCTGTGCCGCCTGCCGAGCGGGCCTTCTTCACTCAGACGCGCATGAGCGCCTACGCGCCGATCGTCGTACAAAATCGCCTGATCGGGATCGTCTGCTGCGGGCCGAAGATCAGCGACGATCCTTTCACTGCCGCCGACCTGGAAATCCTGATGACCATCGCCAATCAGACGGGGGTGGCGCTGCGCAGCGCCCGCCTGATCAGCGACCTGCGCCGTCGCGAAGCCGAGCAGAAAGCGCTCAACCGGGCGCTTTCGGCGGCCAAAGAGCAGCTCGAAAAGCTCGATAGCGTCAAGAGCGACTTCATCACCATCGCCAGTCACGAGCTGCGCACGCCGCTGGCGCAGATTCGCGGCTACGCTGAGCTGATGGAGTCCATGAACGAAGACGGGCAGCTCGACCAGGATCAGATCGCCAGCATGACGGCCAGCATCAGCCGCGCCGCCGACCGTCTGGAAGAACTGATCGCGGCCATGCTGGATGTCAGTCAGCTCGACATTGACGCCATGAGCCTGCAATTCAGTCCGGTGCGCATCGAGGCGGCCATGCGGGCGGCGCTCGAACCGCTGGTCGAGGCGGTGCGGCAACGCAAGCTGATGGTATCGGCGCGCAACCTGCGCGACCTGCCCACGATCATGGGCGATGAGAGCCGCCTGGTGCAGGCGTTCCGCAACATCATCCTCAACGCCATCAAGTACACGCCCGACGGGGGGCGCATTGACATTCGCGGCGAGGCGCGCGAGAACGAGGTGATCGTTTCGATCAGCGATACGGGCATCGGCATTGATCCCTCGCTGCACTCGCTGATCTTCGAGAAATTCTTCCGCGCTCAGGACCCGAACTATCACTCGACCGGCACCACCAAGTTCATGGGAGCCGGGCCAGGGCTGGGCCTGACCATCGCGCGCGGTGTGGTGATGGCACACGGCGGGCGCATCTGGGTAGAAAGCCCCGGCTACGATCCGGAGAAGTGCCCTGGCAGCACCTTCTACATCCTGCTGCCGCTGACCCCGCCCGACCTGGCCCATCGCCTGGGCGATCTGCAAAAGGCGGTGCGGCTGAGCGAGCGCACCGGTCATATCCTGCCGCCGACTCCGACGCCGACTCCAGCCGCTCCGGTGGAGTCAACGCCCCCGTTCATCTCTACGCCGTCCTGACCTTGTCCGAATCCAGTTCTTGGGGGAGTCATTCATGCTCGATCTGATCATTTTCGACTGGGGCAATACCGTCATGCGGGACTTCCCCGACTACAGCGGCCCGATGGTGACCTGGCCGCACGTCGAGGCCATGCCGAGGATCAAGAGAGCGTTGCAGCGGCTGGCGCAGACCTACCGGCTGGTGCTGGCGAGCAATGCCTATGAGTCGAACGCGCTGCTGGCTCAGCAGGCCCTGGCGCGCGTTGACCTGGCCCGCTACTTCCGCCTGATCCTGACTTCGCATGAATTGGGTGCGGCCAAGCCCGATCCGCTCTTCTTCGAGCGGATAATCACGGTCATGGAGACGGTGCCACACCGGGCGGTAGTGGTGGGCGATAACTTCCGTACCGACATCGTGGGGGCCAAGTACGCCGGTCTGTGGGCGGTATGGTACAACCCTGGCAAAGCTGTTCAGCCCGCCGACGTGCCCTTTGCCGCCGATGCAGAAATCCAGACGTTCGACGACCTGTATGTGGCCATTCGGGACATTGACTACCTCGCGGGAAGCTCCATATAGAACTGACCCGTAGTGGATACTTCGCCGAAGCAACACCGCCGGAGCATCCCACTCCGGCGGTGTGCTTTCACTGCGCTTCTGTTTCGGGCGGACGCCAGTAGAGACCGCCGCCGCTCTCGCGAACCAGCAGATGATGATCGATCAGTTCGCGGCGCAGGCGGGCGTAGTCGGGGTGAATGGCCTTGAGCACGGCGTTCACTTCCTGCTCGGTGTACTTGACGCCCGGCGCAAACTTGCTGGCCAGCCAGCGCAGGATGACCAGCAGTTTCTTCTGCCTGGTGGGGATCACCTTGAGCTGATGCCCTTCGAAGTGATCCTTCATCACCTTGCGGTCTTCCTCGCTGAGCGGCAATTCGTCTACCCACGAGGTGTCCGGCGGGGGCGTGGGCGCAACCTGCGCCAGCGCGCGGTAGTCCAGCCCGCGCCGCAGGACGGCTTCCAGCGCGTCCGCCCGCAGCATATAGACGCGCGTATTGCCGATAGCCTGCAGGTTGACCAGCCCGACTTCGTGCAGGCGGCTGAGGTGATGCGAGACAGTCGGCTCGGATAGCCCCAGCGCCTCGGCCAGTTCTCCCACGCGACGGGGCCGCTCCTTCAGCAAGCCAATGATGTACAGCCGGTTGCGGTCGGCGAGCGCCTTAAAGAAGCGCTCCATCTCTTCGGCGGGGGTAGCGCCTACCCCTTTGGTTTGAGCCATGATCGTTTCACATTCTTCTAATTAGATTGTGATCTAATTAGAAGTATATCGAACAACGGCGATTCGCCAAGAGGCAAAACTCCAAGGGCACATTGACCTCTTGGGGCAAAAATCTTGAACCGCAGAAGTGATCTCAGGTAAGGAATTAGAGAAACGAGATTGACGTCCTCTGGGTGACCTCACCCCCATTCGGCGCTGGCGCGCCTCGCTGCCCCCAGCTTAAGTTATCAGTCTTCAGTTC
>DDBP01000067.1:0-3985 GCA_002332795.1 Anaerolineales bacterium UBA2029
CATTTTGCACGCACCCGTTCGTAGGGGCGTATGGCCATACGCCCCTACAAACCTTCTGTGTGCTACCATGAACCCTATAGACTGCCTGCCGTGAGGACACAACGCCGCTTTCATCACTTGCTGCTGCTGATCGCCCTGCCGCTGACGGCCCTGGTGCTATTGCCAGTGGGCTATTTGTTCGTTCGCGCGGCGGAGATCGAGTCACAGCGCGCCCTGGACATGCTGACCCGCCCCGGCACGCTGCGCATCGTCGGGCGCAGCCTGTGGCTGGTGCTCAGCGTCTCGGCGACGACGTGCCTGATCGGCGTGCCCGCCGCCTGGCTGACCGTGCGCAGCGACCTGAAAGCGCGCCGCCTGTGGACGGTGCTGCTGACGCTCCCGCTGGTCATCCCCTCTTACATTGGCGCGTTCGCCCTGGTCGGCGCGTTGGGGGAACGGGGCATGGTGCAGCGCGGATTGCAGCCGCTGGGAGTGGAGCGGCTTCCTTCCATCTATGGCTTCTGGGGAGCATGGCTGGCGCTGTCCCTGTTTGCCTATCCCTACGTGTTCCTGAGCACTCGCGCCGGTCTGCGCGGGCTTGATCCGGCGTTGGAAGAAGCCTCGTACACCCTGGGCCGCTCGCCCCTGGAGACCTTCTGGCGGATCACGCTGCGGCAGGCGTTGCCGTCCATCTCGGCGGGGGCGCTGCTGGTGGCGCTCTACACCCTGAGCGACTTCGGGGCAGTGGCGATCATGCAGTACAACGTCTTCACCCGCGCCATCTACCTGCGCCTGAGCCTCGATCTCGATCTGGCGGCGCTGCTGTCGGTGGTGCTGGTGCTGTTGACGGCGTTGCTGCTGGGCGTGGTGACGCTGGTCGAGCGCGGGCGCGGACGCACTTTCTCGCGGCGGGCACACTACCGGCCCCGTCCCGTGCGGCTGGGGCGCTGGCAGGCGCTGGCGCTGGCTTTCTGCGCGCTGGTGGTGACGCTGGCGCTGCTCTTGCCGGTCGGCGTGATCGCCTACTGGCTGGTCAATGGCCTGCAACAGGGCGAGACGGTGCGCAACGTCCTGGCCCCGCTGCAACGCTCGCTGCGCATCTCGGCGCTGGCCGCCGTCGCCTGTGGCCTGGCCGCGTTGCCGCTGGTGTGGTTGCAGGTGCGCGCCGCCTCGCCGTTCACCCATCTGCTGGCGCGGAGCGCCTACCTGGGCTATGCGCTGCCAGGGGTGGTGGTGGGGCTGGCGTTCGTCTTCCTGGGAGCGCGCACCCTGGGCGACCTGAACGCGCTCTTCGGGCTGGACAGCTACCGCAGTCTGGGGTTGCTGGTGCTGGCCTATGGGGTGCGCTTCCTGCCGCAGGCGCTCGGACCGGCGCGGGCCAGCCTGTTGCAGGTGAACCCGCATCTGGAAGAGGTCGCGCAGACGCTGGGGCGAGGCTACCTGTCCGTCCTGGCGACCATCACCCTGCCGCTGATGCGCTCCGGCCTGGTGGCCGGCGTGGCGCTGGTGTTCCTGACCGCCATGAAAGAACTGCCGATCACGTTGCTGCTGGCACCTACCGGCTATGACACGCTGGCGACGCGCATCTGGTCGGCCAGCAACGAGGCTTTCTACGCGCGGGCCGCCGCGCCCGCCCTGGCCCTGGTGCTGATCTCCGCACTCTCACTGGTCTACATTCTGGAACCTGATGACTGACTTCTCTGCCGATTTCACCGTCGTTTGTCGCGATCTGTCCAAGTCCTTTGGCCAGGTGCGCGCCGTCGCGGGCGTGACCCTGGCGCTGGGGCGCGGCGAATGTCTGGCCTTGCTGGGGCCGAGTGGCTGCGGCAAGACGACCGTGCTGCGCCTGATCGCCGGCCTGGAGCGCCCCGACAGCGGTTCGATTGCCATCAACGGGCGCGTCATCAGCGCCGCCGGCGAGTTCGTCCCCCCGCACCAACGCCGCGTCGGGCTGGTCTTCCAGGATTACGCGCTGTTCCCGCACATGACCGTCGCGCAGAACATCGCCTATGGCCTGGGGCGACGTTCCGACCGGCAGGAGCGCGTCGCGGCGATGCTGGCCCTGGTAGGGCTGGACGGCCTGGGCGGGCGCTACCCGCACGAACTCTCCGGCGGGCAGCAGCAACGAGTCGCCCTGGCGCGCGCCCTGGCCCCGCAGCCGGACATCCTGCTGCTCGACGAGCCATTCTCCAACCTGGATGTGGCGCTGCGCCGTCAGGTGCGCGAGGAGGTGCAGCGCATTCTGCGGCAGGCGGGCGTCTCCGCCATTCTGGTGACACACGATCAGGAGGAAGCCATGAGCCTGGGCGACCGCATCGCCTTGATGTTCGATGGGACGCTGCATCAGGTCGGCACGCCGCGCGATCTCTACGAGCGACCGGCCTCGCGCCGCGCCGCGCATTTCATGGGCGACGCCAATTTCCTCAGCGGGCAGGCGCAGGGGCTGGCCGCACAGACACCCCTGGGGATAGTGCCGCTGGCCGAGTCAGCTCACGGGCCGGTAGACGTGCTGCTCCGACCGGAAGCGCTCGTCCTGGACGGCTCGGAGGCAGGCGCGCGGGCTGTGGTGACCCGGCAAATGTACCTGGGCGCGCGGCAGGTGGTGTGGGTGACGCTGACTGAGGGGCAGAACACCCTGAAAGTGCTGTGCGAAGCGGGCACGTCCTGGCAGCCGGGCCAGGCGGTGAGCGTGCGCGTCGCCGGAGCGGGAGTCGCCTTCCCGCGTTCGGAGGCCGACACCCACGTGCCTGCCGCTGGCAAACAATTCTGAACCGCCGAGAACGCAGAAGACACAGAAGGGAGAGCTTCTCTCCGTGCTCCGTGTTCTCCGTGCCCTCTGTGATAAACCCCGTTCCGTCCCCGCTTCGGCGACCTGCTTGCGCCCCGCTCGGCTCCGGCGGTATGATGATCCTGGCCGGTGCGCCTGGGCTGGCCGGTCTGGCGTCATCACAGGGAGCGAGACAATGAAACCCCAAAACTTTGAACTGAAGAATGAACGGATTCGGGCTGCTTTTGCCGCGCTGAAACGCGAACACCCCGAACGGTTCCAGCGACGGCTGAACCTGTCGTGGAGCAACTGGGGCTTTGGCATCGAACCGCTGAGCGATTCGGCGGCGCGGCTGGAACGGGCGGGCATTCGCTACATCGAACTGCACGGCAATCACTACGGCCCCGATCTTGGCTACAAGGTGGACGAGACGCTCAAGATTCTGGGCGATCATGGCATCAAGGTCGCCGGCGTATGCGGCATGTTCTCGGCAGACAACGACCTGTCCAGCAACCGTGCAGTGCACCGGCAGGCCGCCATTGACTACCTGAAGCGCGAGATTCCCTTCACGGCGGCGGTGGGCGGCACGTATCTCCTGGTGGTGCCGGGTGCAGTGGGGCGCCCCAAAGCCTACGATGACGTGGAATTCGAACGCAGCGTGGAGACGTTGCGCCTGGTGGCCGATCTGTTCGTGCAACACGGCGTGCGGGCAGCCATCGAGCCGATTCGCTCGGCAGAGGTGAGCTTCGTGCACACGGTCGCCGATGCCATCCGTTACATCGAGGCGGTCAATCACCCTGGCGTGCAACACATCAACGGGGATGTCTATCACATGCAGGCGGAAGAAGCGCACATCGGCGAGGCGATCGTGCAGGCGGGCGAGCGGCTGATCAACCTGCACATGGCCGACAGCAACCGCCGTGCCCTGGGCCTGGGCGCAATGGATCTCGACACGATCATCATGGCCCTGTACGTGATCGGCTTCAACCGCGAAGGCTGCTACGTGACCCCCGAACCGCTCGGCCCCGGCGGCGATCCCTATCCGGCCATGTATGGCAAGCCGGACAAGCAGCAACTCGACGAGATGGTGATGCAGACCGCCACCTATTTCCGCGAGCGCGAAGAAGAGGTGCTCGCCAGCGTGTAGGCAGGGGGCAGTGCAAAATGTGTCGGGCCGTTTTGCCGCACTCCGCTTAACCTCACCCCCGCTCGGCGCTGGCGCGCCTCGTTGCCCCCTCT
>DDBP01000067.1:4142-5317 GCA_002332795.1 Anaerolineales bacterium UBA2029
AGCGAGGCTGGGGGTGAGGTGAACGCTCCCGTGTCAGGCAAGTCGCTGACAACTTTTGCATGCACCCGATGGGCAGTAGTACGCCACAACAACCGACGGGGAGCGAGCGCCGACTGGCTCCCCGTCGTCATTTTTTTCGGCGGGCGGTTCAGCGGCGCTTGGTGGCGACGGCGAAGACTTCGCGCTCGAAAAACCAGCGGAACGGCGGCCAGTGGAACAACACGTAGCGGGCCGCAGCCAGGATGGGCGACTCGTCGCGCTGCTGCGGCGGCGAATCCAGCCACACCCGCGCCCGAAAACCCGCCCGGCGCAGCGCCAGCCACAGACTGAGCATGGATTGCTCGTTGACGTGCACGTCCAGGTTGTGCTCCACCAGGAAGCAACGCGGATTGGCCGGATAGGCTGCGCCCTGCCCCATCATCCGGCGGAACAGGCGCACCACGGGATAGGCATAGCGGTCGTACCAGCGGTTGGGGGCGGTGTGAATGATCAGCATCCCGTCGTCCTTCAGCACGCGGTGCGCTTCGCGCAGGGCCGTGTGCAGTTCCCAGGGATGCAGGTGCTCGACGATGTCGAACATCAGCACCCGGTCGAAGGTGCGCGCGGGGAAGGGGTAATACTTGGCGTCGGCCTGTGCCAGGCCCATCCGGCCAGTGATCCCCTCGGAGTCGCGCGTGATGACGTTGCGGGCCAGGGCGATCGCCGCGCGGGCATAGTCGAAGCCGAAGGCGTCCGCGCCCAACTGCGCGCAGTGCCGCACAATCTCGCCGCGCCCACAGGCCACATCCAGCACGCGCATCCCCGGCCTGACAGCGGCCAGGGCAAAGGCCGCGCGCAGTCGCCGCGACAGGTTTTCGCCGTCGCTGGCCAGAAAATCTTCATAGCCCTCGCACGCCGTCAGAAAGTATTCCTCGGTATAGCGGTCGGGCGAGATCGGGGCGGGCCGTTGGTCGGTCAAGCGGACATCCTCGCAGCGCAAATGAGTTCGGCGCGATTATACAGAAGGCCCCCCGCGTATGCCAACGGCGCGCGGCACGGAGGCGCGGGCACAGGGTGTCAGGCGGTTTGCCGCGCGGTCTGGCCCTCATCCCCCGCCCCCTTCTCCCGCGCGGTGGGCATTCATGGGCAGACAGGGCCAGAGCAAGCGTTAAGGTTGGCTCGCTTCGGTTTACCTC
>DDBP01000333.1 GCA_002332795.1 Anaerolineales bacterium UBA2029
CCTCTCCAGTCTCGGCTGGAGAGGGGGCGAGCCGTGCGCAGCGAGGCTGGGGGTGAGGTAAACCAAAGCGAGCCAACCTTAACGCTTGCTCTAGCCCTGTCCGCCCATGAACCGCGCGGGAGAAGGGGCCGGGGGATGAGGGCAAAAAGTGCATAACACGCTCTAGCCCTGTCGAAAGGGGCGCGAGCGACCCAGCGCATCGATCACACTGGCCACCAGGTCGTAGCGCCCGAAGGCAGGCATCAGATAGACGCCCTGCGCGCGCCCGTGCAGGCTCGTCAGCAACTCCTGAGCGATACGCACGCCCTCAGCGGGAGCCTGATCGCCCGCGTCGGCGATACGTTGACGGATGTCCTCTGGTATTTCGATGCCGGGGACTTCGTTGTGCAGAAACGCAGCGTGTCGCGCCCCGAACAGAGGCAGGACACCAGCCAGGATGGGCAACTGCAGAGGGCCGTAGGTCGCCTCGTAGGCTTCGCGGAAGCGATCCAGGGCTTCGGGCGCGAAGATCGGCTGCGTGAGGGCGTAGTCTGCCCCAGCGCTGATCTTCTTGTGCAGCAGCCTGACCTCGCGGTCGAGATCGTGAGTGTTGACGTTCAGCGCACACCCCACCACAAACGAGGTCGGCTGCCCGATAGAATTACCCGCCTGATCAATGCCCTTGTTCAGGTTGTGCTTGACCAACTCGATCAGGGCCGTGGGCACGATGTCGTGCGCATCAAACGAGTCCGGATAGTCGCCGATCTTCGTCGGATCGCCCATCACCACGAACAGGTTGCGCACGCCCAGGGCATGAGCTGCCAGCAGATCGCCGTGAATGCGCAGCAGGTTGCGCCCGCGCGTGGGGAAGTGCAATACCGTCTCCAGCCCCACGTGATGCTGGATCAGGTGGCACACCGCCCAGGGACTCATACGCATGCGCGCCATGGGGCTATCGGAAACGTTGATGAAATCCGCGCCCGCTTCGCGCAGCAACTCCGCCGAAGCGATCACCTTCTGCGCCGTGAAGCTGCGCGGCGGCGGCATCTCTACTGTGACCACGAAATGTCCGGCAGCCAGTTTGCGCGAAAGCTCGGTGGGTTCTTCAGGGGTCTCTACCGTCACCGTATCGGGCAGCTCGGTCACAGATAGCACCGGCGGAGCCGATCGCGCCGGATCGTCGAGCGCCTGCCGCATGGCGTGTATGTGTTCTGGTGTCGTGCCACAGCAGCCGCCCACCAGACACGCGCCCGCCTGCCGGAAAGCCAGCGCATATTCGCCGAAATAGTCCGGCGTGGCGGGGTACATCACGCGCCCGCCCGCCATCTCCGGCCAACCAGCGTTGGGCACCACAGAAAAACGCGCCTCCGGCACGGCGCGACGCATCAACTGCACAATGCGCAACAGGTGCGCCGGACCGCTGCTGCAGTTGACGCCGATCACGTCTGCGCCGGTCTCGTAGAGCGCACGCGCCACCTGCGCGGGTGTATCGCCCAGCACGGTACGGCTGTCGCGCGTGAAGGTCATCTGCGCCACGATGGGGACACTGGAATCGAGTTGCCGCGCCACTTCAACGGCCAGCGCGATCTCGTGCAGATCGGTGAACGTCTCGAAGATCAGCAGATCGGCTCCAGCCTCCAACAACGCCGCTAGCTGAATGCGGAAGGCGTCTGCAGCGTCTTCTGGCGTTACCCGCCCAAAGGGAGCCAGCCGCACCCCCAGTGGCCCTACCGATCCGGCTACATAAGCGTCGTCGCGCCCCGCCTCGGCGATCGCCTGCCGGGCGATGGTCACACCCGCGCGGTTGACCGCGGCGCAATCGCGCTCCAGACCACAATCGGCCAGCTTGTAACGGTTGGCTCCAAAAGTGTTGGTCTCGATGATCTCTGCCCCTGCCTGCAAATAACGCCGGTGAATCTCGGCTACGGCGTCCGGCTCGGTGATGTTGAGCACGTCGAAGCAGGTATCCATGGGCAGGCGATACTGCGCGTGCAGCATGGTACCCATGGCCCCATCCAGCAGGATGGTGCCGCCCTGCGCCAGCCGTTCGCGGAAAGGAATACGAGCCACTCTCATGCCTCCGTCAGTTGCTCGGTGCGCGAAACGCCCACACTGTAGTACCTGGCATCGGGGTGATGCACAATGATCGCCGCCGTAGACTGCTCCGGCACCAGTTGATAAGCCGGAGTCAGCGACATGCCCAACATCTCTTCTGCAGGCAGCAGGCGGAAGAGCGTCGCGTGATCTTCCAGGTCGGGGCACGCCGGATACCCCCAGCTATAGCGTTTGCCGCGCTCTACGGGGATGCCCAGTTCGCGGTTGATGTGCCGGTTGAGATAGGTAGCGGTCGCCTCCGCAGTCTGCACGGCCAGGCCGTGGAAGAAATAGGCTTCGGTGTACTGATTGGCGGCCTGCAGCCGGTCGAAATGTTCGGTCGCCTGTGCGCCCACTGTGACCACCTGCAGCGGGCACACGTCCACCTGCCCACTGTCCACCGGTGCGAAATAGTCTGCCAGGCACAGATAGTCGCCGAAAGGCTGACGCGGGAAGTTGAAGCGGGCGATCTCGCGCAGCTCCCCCACCTCGGCGTACAGCGCCGGATTGTAGATGATGACCGCGTCTCCGTCCGCCTGCGCCGGGAAATAGCCATAGACGGCCTGCGGGCGCAGACTGCCGCTGACGAGAGCCTCGCGCTTCATGCGATCCAGACGTGCTTCGAAGTCTGCCTCCAGGCGCGCCCACTCCTGGCCATGCGCATTGCGCGCCCCCCAGCTAAGCCGGAACAATTCCGGTTTGTGGATGTAGGGGAAAACCGCTTCCAGCGGGATACTGCGTACCGTGCGCGCGCCCCAGAACGGGGGCGCGGGTATATCCGGCGCAGGCGGCACGCTCGATCGCTGCCCGCTCTTCCTCCGATCGCGCACCGGTGGACGCTCCCGGCCTTGCTCGGCATAGGCTTCGCTGATGATACGCTCAACCAGTGCCTCCCGTCGGTGAGGATCGATCAGTTGATCCATCACCTCCAGCCCCTCGAAGGCATCCTTGCAGTAGAACACGCCGGGCGCGTAGGGTTCGCCGGTGTCCTCCAGAAAGAGGATGCGTCGCCCGAACGCGCGGTTGATGGCCGCCCCGCCGATTAACACCGGTATCTGCAAGCCGCGCCGCGCCAGTTCGTTGACCACCAGCGGCATCTGTTTGGACGTGCTCACCAGCAAGGCGCTCAGCCCGATGGCATCCGCCCGATGCTGCACCGCCGCGTCGAGAATCACACTGACGGGTGTCTGCTTGCCCAGGTCGTGCACCGTGTAACCGTTGTTGCTGAGGATGGTGCGCACCAGGTTCTTGCCGATGTCGTGCACGTCACCGTAAACCGTCGCCAGGACGATGGTGCCTTTGCTGGCCCCTTCCTTGCGCTCCAGGAATTGTTCCAGGTAAGCGACAGCTTTCTTCATCACCTCGGCGCTCTGCAACACAAAGGGCAGGATCAACTCCCCCGCGCCAAAGCGGTCGCCCACTTCCTTCATGGCCGGCAGCAGCACGTTGTTGAGCACACTCACCGGGTCCTGGCGCGTCAGGCATTCGTCAATCAGCGCCTCCACCCCTTCCTTCTTGCGGTGCACGATCTGCCAGTGCAACGCCTGCTCGGCAGACATGCCCGCTGTGGGATCGGTCACTTCCGCACCTGTCACGGCAACCTCGTGCTCTTCGAAATAGCGGATATACTCCGCCAATGCGTCGGGATGCTCGTTGAAGATGAGCGCGTCGGCCAGATGGCGCTGCTCGGCGGGAATCTCGGCGTAGGGGGTGATGTGCGCCGGATTCACAATCGCCATGTCCAGTCCGGCTTCGACGCAGTGATAGAGAAATACACTGTTGAGCACCGCTCGCGCCGCCGGCGACAGGCCAAACGATACATTGCTCACCCCCAGCGAGGTGAGCACGCCCGGCAATTCGGCCTTGATGCGCCGGATGCCGTTCAACGTCTCTACCGCGCTGTTCGCCATCTCCGGGTCGCCCGTCGCCAGGGTGAACGTGAGCGCGTCGAAGATCAGGTCGTGCGGAGCCAGTCCATATTCGCCGACCGCGATCTCGTAGATTTTGCGAGCAACTTCCACTTTGCGTTCGGCAGTCTTGGCCATGCCGACTTCGTCTATGGTCAGGGCCACCACTGCTGCCCCGTGTTTGACGGCAATGGGTAGCACGGCGTCAATACGCGCGCGCCCATTCTCCATGTTGATGCTGTTGATCAGCCCGCGCCCCGGATACACACTGAGCGCTGCCTCGATCACCTCCGGCTCGGTGCTGTCAATCATCAGCGGCACGTCTACCGCCAGCGACAGGCGCTTGACCACTTCGCGCATCAGCGCTGCCTCATCGGCCCGTTCGGTGAGCGCCACGCACACGTCCAGGATATGCGCGCCTGCTTCGACCTGTTGCTGCGCGATCTGCACGATGCC
The DNA here is from genome assembly GCA_002332795.1 of Anaerolineales bacterium UBA2029. Taxonomy (GTDB): domain Bacteria; phylum Chloroflexota; class Anaerolineae; order Aggregatilineales; family Aggregatilineaceae; genus UBA2029. The sequence continues at coordinate 4,437 of DDBP01000333.1, forward strand.
GTCGAAATCTTCCTCCAGCAACAGGCGCTTGACCTTGCGGCTGCCCTGGCTGTTGATGCGTTCGCCGATCAGCGTCGGCGGCGGGGATTGACGCAGGGCAATGGCGCGCACCCCGCTGGAAGCCGCCGGTTCCGTCTGCGGCTGACGGGCGGCAGGTTTGCGGCGGGTCAGCATTTCGCCCTGCACCCGCAGAATCACCTGCTGCAAGTGCTCTGGCGTCGTGCCACAGCAGCCCCCCACCACATTGACGCCCCACTCCACGAACTCGCTCAGCATCGCGGCGAAGGGTTCGGGCTGCATGGGGTAAACGGCCTGTCCATCCACGTTGATCGGCAGGCCAGCGTTGGGCAAGACGCTGATCGGCTTGGTGCTGTGCTCTGTCAGATACTTGATCGGCCCGGCCATGTGCTCCGGCCCTGTCGAGCAATTCAGCCCGATCACGTCAACCGGCAGCGCCTCGAGGGTGGTCAGAGCACTGGCGATGTCGGTGCCGAACAGCATCCGTCCGCTGGTGTCGAGCGTCACCTGCACCTGCAGCGGAATGCGCACTCCGGCATCGGCGAAGTAGCGCTGAATGCCCACTACGGCAGCGCGCACTTCCAGGATGTCCTGGCTGGTCTCCAGCAACAGCACATCCACACCGCCTTCTACCAGTCCGCGTGCCTGCTCGTAGAAGACAGCGGCCAGCTCGTCGAAAGTGATCTGGCTGAGATCGGGGTCGTCGGAGCTGGGCAACCTGCCCGATGGCCCCATGCTACCGGCCACATAGCGCGGAATGCCTGTCTCGGCAGCGAAGCGATCAGCGATCCGCCGCGCCAGTTGCGCCGCCGTGCGGTTGATCTCCAAGACCCGATCTTGCAGACCGTACTCAGCCAGCGTCAGGCGATTGGAGCGGAAGGTATTGGTTTCGATCACCTCGCAACCGACGGCCAGAAACGAAGCGTGAATGGCCTCGATGACATCGGGGCGTGTTATGACCAGATAATCATTGCAACCGTTGTACTGCTCTCCGCCGAAGTCAGCCGCGGTCAGGTTGTAGCGCTGAATGTTGGTGCCCATCGCGCCGTCGTAGATCAGCACATGGTCGGCGATGGCATCGAGATAGCGACGATTGGTGAAAGGCCCCTGGGAATCGGTCATCTCTTCTCAGTCTCTCGCAAGGGATATAGCCTGTTCTTGCCGAGCAGGCTCTTTCCCGACCAGGCATGAAAACTGCCCCTTGCAAACGACAAGGGGCAGTGTGCGCGCAGCGCTGGCAACGCCCCTCATCTTCCAGAAAACCTTCTGCCGGACTTGGCACCTTTCCGCAGGAACTCGGAGGCAGGTTGCCGCGGTTTCTTCGGGCCGGTCCCTCCACCGCTCTTGATGAGAGTTGCCGCGCAGATCGTAGCATAGGCGGCGGGCATATCGCAACTGCGTGTGCCCGTCGCCGGTTTGAGTATAATGGACACTGATGAGTCAACGCAGAGACTGCATGTCTACCTTATCAACGACAGAGGGACGGTCTACATGCACATGCGGGCGGTGATGCTGGGTTTCGGCCACGTCGGGCGTGCCCTGGCGCGGTTGCTGCTGCGCAAGGCCGAAGTCCTGCGCACTGACTACGACCTGACCGTGACGGTCACCGGCCTAGCCACTCATTCGCACGGACTGGCGATCAATCCGGAAGGACTCGACTTGGCCGGGGCGCTGGCTCTGGTCGAGCGCGGCGAACGGCTCGACGCGCTGCACGTCGGCTCGCCAGTGACCGACACGCTGAGCCTGATCGAACGGTGCCCGGCAGACCTGGTGCTGGAAGCGACCTGGCTGAATCCGCACACCGGTCAACCCGCGACTGACTACGTCCGCGCGGCCCTGCAGGCCGGACGGCATGTGGTGACCGCCAACAAGGGGCCGGTCGCCTTCGCCTATCGTGAATTGCAGGCTCTCGCGGCGGAACGCGGCCTGGGCTTCTTCTTTGAAAGCACGGTGATGGACGGCGCGCCGGTGCTGAGCGTCGGGCGCGAAGGGCTGCTGGCGACTACCATTCAGCGCATTCGTGGCATCTTGAACAGCACCACCAACTTCATCCTGACGCGCCTGGAAGAAGGCACTCCCTTCGCTGAGGCGCTGGCAGAAGCGCAGGCAATCGGCGTGGCCGAAGCCGACCCCACGACCGATCTGGAAGGTTGGGACGCCGCCGTAAAAATCGTAGTGCTCGCCAACGTCCTGATGGGTGCCGATCTGCGTCCTGCCGATGTGGAACGCACCGGCATCACCGGCGTCACCGTCGCCGACGCTCAGCAAGCCATTCAGGCAGGTGAGCGCATCAAGTTGTTGTGCGAAGCCGTGCGTGACGGGGCACAGGTACGCGCCAGTGTGCGACCGGTGCGGTTGCCCTTTGCCGACCCGCTCTGCCAGGTGAGTCGCACCTCCAGCGCCGTCACCTTTCAGACCGATACCCTGCACGAACTGACTATCGTGGAAGGCGACACTGATCCCACTACCACCGCCTATGGGATGCTGGTTGATCTGATCAACATCGCGCGGGGGCGGCATCGTCTGGCTTGAGCAGGGAAACGCATAAGCCATGGCAGGATCAACGTCTTCTGCGGCACGTCCGGGGAGAAAACCGGTGGAACCGAGTATCAAGCGCAATGATGATGCGCAACGCATCGCCCAACTGACATCCCCCTATAGCCCGCTCAGCCCGCCACAATTGCCGCTGGATTTCGGCGACTTCCTCTCGCTGCTATGGAGGGTAGACCGCCATGCCGAGCAGCCGCACCTGGTCGCCTATTACCGGCAATGCGCTGACGCGCTGGCGCGGGCCATGGATTTCTACCAGAAAGGGTTGGGACGCCTGGTGCGCACCACTGCGCCTGGCAGTCTCTACCGCTCGTTGAGCAACGTACCCTTCCGCGAGACAGGGCGGCTGGTTGATGCCTCGGCGCGCAAAGCCGCGATCGAGCAGTTGGTGCGCCTGCGCGGAGACGTGCTCTCGATTGGCTCGTATCAGCACGAATGGGTTGTCGGCTGGCCCGGCAGCGGGATCATCAACGATGAACTGCGCGAACGGGTATTCGCCACGCTCTTCACCGCCTTGCGCGGACAGTATCAATATCTGGCAAGGTTGTTGCTGGTCATTGATATCGTGCTACAGGAGCTGCTGCTGGGTACGCGGCAGAATACCGAGTTCTCGCTCGGCACGCTCATCGAACGCTACGGCTATCCCGACCCGGAAAATCCCGCCGTGCGCAATCTCTACAGCGGCAACACCAGCGGCTGGTGAGCGGAAAGGGCGTCCAGCGTCTTGGCCAGATACCACACCGTCTCCGGGCCTTCTCCCAGATCGATCTGAACGGCGCGTACCTCCACAAAACCAAGCCGTTGATAGAGCGCCCGCGCGCGCGGATTCGACTCCGCAACACCAATCTCCAGGCAGGTTGCGCCCAGCCGCTGCGCTTCGCGGGTTAGAAAGGCGATCAACGCCGAGCCGATCCCCCGTCCGCGCAACTCTGCGCTGACGATCAGGTCGCTGATCTCTGCCGCACGGGGGTATAGCGCCAGCAGCCCGAACGCGCACGCTTCCCCGCGCTGCTCAGCTACCGCCCCCAGGCCGCGTTTCTGCCGCGCCAACCGCTCTGCCTGTTGCAGCACAACCCCAACCTGCTCCAGGGTACGCTGGGGCCAGCAGTTCTTCTGCAGGTCGAAAGCATCAGTCAGTTGCACCGGGCGCAGATCAAATGTGAGCGAGGCTTGCGTTTTCGGTTCGGCAATCTCCATAACGTCCCTGACCTGGATGGAGGAAGAGATAGAAGGCCGCTGGTTTATCAAGGGACGAGCGCCGCATCTGAAGATGTGGCAGAGGCACGGGCCATCCCTGCCAGGCGTTGTTCCTGCCAGGCAATGTGCCGGGCCAGGATTGCCTCACCGCTCAGGCGACGAACGCCTCGCTGCCGACGCGCTTCGTAACGCTCCAGCCATTTGAGCAGTCGACGTGCCAGGCGAGCCTGAGGCAGATGATACTCGACTTCGCGCTGCAAGACCTGACGCATCTCCGTTTCGAACAACCGCCTTGGATTCTCCTGCCAGGCGCGCATCAACCGTTGCTGCTGGGCCAGGTCGAAGCGGGGAGCAGGCAAAGCCAGCGGGACGCTGGACGGAATCAGCGGGAGCGCCACAGGCGTTTCGCCCGCAGCCAATAGAGAATCCGGAGTGACGGACTCATCTCTGGGCGTCACCGGAACTTCCGGGCCTTCCGCACCGTCTTCAGAGTGATGCAGCAGTTCAGCCGCCGGCTCGCGGCGTTCCAATACGCCCAATTGCCACAGCCGCAACCCTGCCTGATAGGCGGTACTGTGATACGGCCAGGGCGTGCCCGTGAGTTCTTCCCAGCGTGGGCCGGCGACGCTGGCGCTCTGGTAGGTGCGAAAGAGCCGTCCCTGCGGACCGAAGATGTTATAGCGGCTCCCCCGGCGACGGATAAAATAGTGACCGGTTGACTGGCCTGACGAGAATCGACTGTCTTCTGGGGTGCGCGACGAGGTCGAGCGGGAATTCGTCACGATTCGCTCCTGCATAACTTTGGGGTGAATGGGGCTAGCCTGATTCTAGCGCGAATCGGCGCGGGCGTGCCTTAGAGTTTCCTTGAAGATCGTCGCCTGGGTCTCAACGAACGCACGATGAAATACGGTGGTTCATCCAACCATGACACACACATCAGCCACCCGTACCATCCCGCAAGAGAAAGGCTTGAGAGAAGTACACGCTTTGGCCAGCATGGACTATACTAAGGCGCGGCTGCGACACGTCACGCGCCGGTCTCAAGAAGCCAGGCCCTCGCTCTGACAAGGAGTTGACATGGGCGCGACCGAACACCTGAAGCGAGTTCTTCCCGTCTGGCTCGCCCTTCTGAGCGCGGTGTTCGCGTGTACCCTGAGCACGTCCCCGCCGGATGAGACGGCGCAGCGCCTGGAACGCGCGCCGCTGGTGCTGATTCTGGCCCCGGTCAACGGGAGTACCTACGCCGAAGGGACGCGCGTCGCGTTGCAGGCCATCGCCCAGGACACCGGTACTGGGGTCGCGCGTCTGGAATTCCGCATGGACGACATCGTTATCGGCACGGTCACCTCTGAGAATCCGGCAGGCACAGCCTCTTTGCTGGCCCGCGCCGAATGGATTGCCAGCGAGCGGCGCAAACACCTGTTGACTGTCGAAGCCTTTCGCGCCGACGGCTCCTCGCTGGGCGTGAGCGACATATCGCTGCAGGTGATCGCGCCTCCAGGCACGTCTGCCGAGACCATCCCGCCTGACACTGTCACCGCCACCGTCTCTCCCTCGCCCCCACCGCAGGATAGCGATGCCATTGCGTCTGGGCCGACCGCCCGCATCAACGTCAACGATCTCAATGTGCGCGCTGGGCCGGGCACCACCTATCCTGTCCTGGGTACGCTGGCCTACGGGACTCAGGTACCGGTGACGGGCCGTGTCACCGACGGCACCTGGCTGGCGATCCCCTTCAACGGCACGACTGGTTGGATTTTCACCGAGCTGGCTGTGCTGGAAGGTGACCTGAGCGCTATCCCCGTGCTGGAAGGGTTCTAGAACTGATAGCCCAGCCCGTCGGCCACCAGGGCCGGGTCAATGGGCATCTGCGGGATGATGACGAGCAGATCGGGCGCCACCCGTTCGCGCCGGTAAGTGATACCTGCCTGCCGGAAAGCCTGCTCGAAGCGCGTCTCTTCCTGATCCGGCAACACCACTTCCACGAACGCCACGCGGCTGGCCGCGTAGATGCGCCGCGGCACATCGGGGAAACGCACCAGCCCCTTGGCCCCGTAGATGTCATACCAGTCTGCCGCCAGCACCCGCTCGTGAGTGTCGAACATCAGCACGTGCGCGATGCCGACATCGGTCCACACGTGTTGGATGTTCTCACGGTCGAGAAATGCGATCAGCGGCTCCAGGGTGACTGGCTGCCGGGTGTAGTAGGGTGACGCGAACCCCTTGACCAGATCGAGGCGGCTGCTCCCCAGCAGATTCAGCCCGACGACGCTGGTCAACACCGCCGCCGTCAGCCAACGCCGCCAGAGCCGCCCCTTGCCCAACCAGACGGCCAGCGCCGCCGCGCCGATCGGCAGGGCGCTGTGAATCATCAGCACGTAGCGCCCCGTCGCGTCGAAACCGAACTCGTTGAGAGCGCGGTTGCCGTAGCCGCTCAAGACGTAGATCAGCGGCACACTCAGCGCGAACAGTGCGAGCATGGCGCGCGTCGGTCTGCGCGATCTTCGCCAGGGGCCGCGCCATATTCCCGCCCCCAGCCCGATCAGCCCTCCCTCATAGACGATCTGCAGCCACCAGATGGCAGGCCAGCTCAGCCCTGGCCAGCGCGGATCGTTGCTCACCAGGCGCGGAGCCAGGTCGTAGGTCAGATGATCCAGCACTGCCGGCAGGTTGGCGAGCGTGTCGCCCTGGTCGGCGAGCAGATAGCGAAAGGTGGCGAAATCGTGCGTCAGGTTGTAGCCCCACAGGGGACTGCTGCCCACCGCGAAGGCCAGAGTCGCCCAACCCCACGCCTGGCCCAGGCGCGCCCTGCCCAAGAGCCACACCGTCAGCGCGACTGGCAGCGCGTAGAAAGCAATCAGCCAGGAAACCCAGCATCCCAGACCAAGCACCAGGCCCAGAACCGCCAGGCTTCGCCGACGGACATGATCCGGCTGAGCCACGTCTATCACATAGCTGCCAGTGACCAGTGCCAGATTGCCCAGGGCCAGGGTTTCGGCGGTCGCGCCCCAGGTCTTCGTGCCGGTGATCAGGAGGTAACTCGGCGCACACGCCGCCAGTAACGCGGCCAGCACGCCCACCCGCCGGTCGAAAGCGCGCCAGCCCAGCCAGCCGGTCGTTGTCACATACAGGCCAGAGAGCAACCAGGGCACAACCTTGAGCGTGACAGCGTTCGCCCCGAACATGGTGAAAAGGGGCGCCATCACATAGGATTCCAGCGCCCCCAGGTAGGGCTGTCCGGGATGGAAGATGGGGCGCTCGCCGCGCAAGATATGCAGGACCTGCAGCCCCACCATGCCCTCGTCGTAATCGTAGCGCCAGTCAGCCCGCACGTAGAGCGCCAGGCGCACTGCCAGACCGAGCACGGCGCATAGAGCGATCAGCGCCACCACCAGCGCGTTGTGGCGCGGCGAAAGCCGGAACCGACGGAGCATGGGTCTACTGGGCAGGGGGCACCACAGTGAACGACATGGTGCTGACGGGGGTGTCTGCCGCACCGATGTACAGACGGATTTCGTAGTTGCCTGGTTCGAAACCGTTGTCGCGCCCGAAGAAGAAATAGCCGGAGCCGCTATCTTCCAGGCCCCAGAGATACGTATTGTCGTCGAACAACTCGCCGTCCTTGGTGATCACCCGCCGCCACAGAACCCCTTCGGTCATGGCGTTGAACTCGACGAACAGATACAGCCGCTTGACCCCCGCCTCGAAGGTAGTGCGCGGGTTGACCGGTCGGTAGCTGGCATCTATCTGATCGTCGAGGGCGACAATGCGCAGGGTCGCGCCGGGTTGCGGCGTCACGCTGGAGACCGCCTGAGTGACGTTAGGCGTGAAAGTGGGGAACGGCGTAGGGGTGGGCGTGTAGGCAGGCGTCGCTGTGATGATCAGGATCAGGGGAGTAGAAGCCGCTGTCGTCGCGCGGGTGCTATCGTCGGGCGGCGGGGTATCTGTCGCGGTCGGCACGGAAGGCGCGTCGGGATTCTCTACCAGGGTCGTCACCTCCGGCGTCGGTGAGATACGCCCGGCACTGGCTTCGCCCTCATCGCCCAGAATACCGATCGCCAGGGTCAGCACACAGGCCACCGCGCTGAAGATCGCCATGATCGAGGCCACCACGAACAACCGCCAGCCGCGCTGCCCGGCCTCGCGCCGTCGTCGCCAGTAGACATCGGTGCGGCTGCGCTGAAACAGCCGAAAAGCAATGGCAAAGAGCAGCAAGGCCAGCCCGAACAGGCCGCCAGTGACATAGGGCAGGGCGTGCTGAACCGTCTCGCGCATCAGTCGTCAAGGCTCCGGGAAACCGCCGCCGGGCGAATTATAGCACGCAGCTTTTCGCCAGGGGCAACAAGCCGTTGTATATCTCTGTCACTGCTCTACTCTCAATTTCCAGCCCTTGCCAAAACCCCCTGGTCTCACTATAATAAGGGCGCAATGGGTCGTTAGCTCAGTTGGCTAGAGCGCGTCGTTGACATCGACGAGGTCAGAAGTTCGAGTCTTCTACGACCCACCTTTCGGCAGCCAGCCCCCACGACGAGGCTGGCTGCCTCTTTTCGTCGTCTTCCCCTCACGGTGAGCGCGTCCCAAAGGCCGGGCAGGGCGCGTCCGACACTTCCTGCACCAGGTCGGCGCGCACCCAGCCGGTGATCACCGACTGCCCCACTGTAAACCGCACCTGGAACCAGCGCTGATTGTCGCGCCCAAGCCGCTGATCGAGCACCTCCAGCGCCTGCCCCAGGTCTACCGTGAAGATGCGCACCGCCACGGGGCTGGGTTCGGCCCGTACATTCACCGCCTGCGTGTTGGCGAAGACCATGCACAGGATGCTGGGCGTCGGCGTGATGCTGGGCGTCCAGGTGAAGGTGGGGGTTGGCGTGTGCGTTGGCGTGTCGCTGGGCGTCGGCGTGATGCTCGGCGTCCAGGTATGCGTCGGGGTATGGCTGGGCGTCGGCGTCCACGTATGAGTGGGGGTGTCGCTCGGCGTTGGCGTCCAGGTGTACGTCGGTGTGATGCTCGGCGTGTAGGTGGCCGTTGGTGTAGGTGTCACGGTCGGCGTATCGGTCGGCGTAGGCGTGATCGTCGCCGTCGCCGTGGGAGTAGCCGTAGGCGGGTTGAGAATGGGCTGCCACGCCGGCTCTGTCGCGATGGCGACCACGCCCAGGATGATCAGAATCACCACAGCGCTCAGCGCGTAGATGCCGTACTGCCGCCGCCGCATCCGCCGGACTTCCGCCTCCAGGCGCAGGATGTCGGTGCGCCGGCCCAGGATACGGAATGGATCGTCCTTGGCGATGTCCAGCCAGCGTTGCGCTGTCTGTGGATCGTGTTCGTCGAGCGCGGCTTCGGCGCGTTCCAGGTGTCGCGCCAGCAGATCGGCGACCACCATCCGATAGCGCGGGTCCTGGGCATAGCCGCGCAACCCGGCCAGCATGGTGCGGGCCTGGGCCAGTTCGTTCTCGTAGTTCTGGGCGACGAGTGCCGACGCCCGCTCGATGACGTGTCTTGCCTCGGCCATGTCCGCCTCGGCTTGACGGGCACGCTGCAACAGCGCTGCGATCTCCTGATTGGCGGGGTCAAGATCGGCGGCAGCTTCCAGCGCCCGCACCGCTTCCGCAGCCAGGCGCAGCCGCTCGTCCAACACTGACGCCGAGTCCATGCGCGTCAGCGCGCCCTGCGCCTGGTTATAAAGCTGCGCGATGATGTTCTGGATGCGCTCTTCCACTTCGCGCGTCAGGCTTTTCAGGCGTTCGCTGCCAGGTAGAAGCTGACGCAGCCCTGCCAGCGTGTTGAGCACTTCCTGCAATTCGCGCGCGCGCTCGCTGAGCGCGCCGCTGCTCAGGTTCAGTTGCACGGTCGCCTGGTCGAACTGCTGCCGCACCCGCCGCACCAGATCGATCCGTTCACGAGCCAGTGGATCGTTCGGCACGACGCGCAGTGCCCCCTCGTACTTCTGCAGCGCGCTTTCCCAGTCGTCCGCCGCCAGCAGGCGATCGCCCTCGGCCAGCAACTCACGGGCCAGGGCCAAATCCTGAATATCGAGCAAGGCCTGCTCCACGTCCTGCCAACTGGTGATGCCCGCTCGCGCCGCCAGGTCGCGCGCCTCACGGTAGAGCCGCTCCGCCTCGTCGTAGTTTCCTGCCCGCACCAGCGAATTGGCCCGGTTGTAGGCGATGCGCGCGTCGAAAGGAATGCGATGATCGGGCACTACTCCGCGCAGCAGGTTGTCCTCGGCCTTCTGCCGATATTCGCGCGCCTGTGCATTGTTCGGATCAGCGGCCAGGATGCGGTTGGCCAGGTCAACCGCGCGTTGATAGTCCCCTGCATAGTACGCCTCGGACACCTCCGAGAGCGACGCCATGGGTTCGGCCAGCGGGCCGCTTTCGACCGGCGCTGCAGCAGGAGGCACTACCCGTTCCGCCGGGCGCGGCGGGGTGCTCCCGGTCGTTGCCTGAGCGCGCTCCCCTCCGCGCGCCAGGTCAATGCCATACCGCTCCAGCAATCCTTTGACCTTCAGTTCCAGGTGTGGGCTGCGTTCGGCGGCTTCGAGCAGCAACTCGTGAATCTCTTCGTTGTTGGGGTCGAGATTGAGCGCTTCGGCCAGGATGTCTATGGCTTCGTCTATGTCGTCTTCGCTACCGGCGATCTCGATGCGAATGCGCGCCCGACGCAGAAGAGCGCGCACCGTGGCCGCTTCGGGAGTGGGCGGCGCGCTGTGACGGGCAAGCTGCGCGAACAGCTCGCGCGCCTCCGCCTCGAACTGTGTGTTCTTGCTCTGGGCGAGCAAGGCACGCGCTTCGCTCTCAAGCTGAGCGATCTCGCTGGCCGTGGCACTCGACGGCAGGTCTTCGATCAGACGGCGCAGGCGTTCGAGTTGATCTCGCAAATCGGCCATGGCGTCTCCTTCGCTGAGCGCTAGGGAATTACCCGGTGATTGAGCGCGTCGTTGATCTGCGCCAGGATGCGCCGCAGCTCTGCTTCCATGTCTTCGTTGATGTCGTCGAGGATGACCGCCTCCAGCAGCAGTTCACGCGCGGTGCGCAGCGCCTGCTGACTGCGGCGCAGTTCGGCGAGACCTGCCCGCACCCGTTGCCGGGCTTCGCGCAACGCCGGAATCGTGTGCAGGCCGGGGAATTCCCAGCCGTGCCGCCCGGCGATCCGTTCCAGCCCTGCCCGAAAGGCTTCGATGGTGCTGAGTTCCTGGCGCGCGCCCTGTTGCAACAGCGCCTGCAAAGCCGGGCTGAGCGTCGGCTCCACCCCGAAATCGAGATGATCGACATCGGCGTAGCGCTGCTCGACCTCGGCCTGCGAGGCCGGTTGTGGGCGCAGCGCCCCTTTCTTGGGCGACAGGCCGGTGAAGATGGGATAGAGGATGCCCACGCACAGGTTGTGAATGTCGCGAGCCAGGTGTTGATCCAGCGTGTGCGTGCCCACCTCAATCAGTTGAGAGCTGTTCAGGTCAATGATGCGCAGCTTCTCGCCATCCCAGTACACGTGTTCCAGCTTGTGATCCAGGTAGACGATCCGCTGACTGTGAGCCTGCTGCAAGAACTCGGCGAACTGCAGCGCCAGATCAATCCCTTCCTCGGTCGGCAGGCGACGACGCCCGTTGCCGGCATTGGGCTTCATCAGATAGAACAGATTGTGATGGCGGGGCAGCAGTTCCAGCGCCAGATACGGACGCCACTGCTGCGCCGCCGCCGGGTAGAGCGCCTCGCGGAAGGCGGCGATATCCAACCCAAACGACACGATCTCGCCACCATCCGGTCGTTCCGCTCGCGAGGAGACGTACCCGCAATCATAGAGCCGCACCACCGCTTCGCACCCCGCCAGGCGAACCAGCAGGTCGGCCTCGCTCACGAAGGCACGCGCTTCCCAGCGCGGCGTACCGTCGTCGGAAAGATGCTCCGGGCGCATCACCTTGAAGGCTACCATCCGCCCGGTGCGCACGTCTTCGGCTTCCATCACGCGGGCATAGTGCCCTGGCGCATAGGTGTCAATGAAATTGCCGGGGGTATAGCAGGCGTTCAACCGTTCAGGCGTCTGATTCATGATTTGCTGTACAGTTCCAGTGCTCACGGTCGTCTCAGTGTGCTAGGGTATTTCTTCGCGCGGACTGTAGTCAAGCTCCAGCGATCGCACTCTGACCACCACATCGCGACCGGCAACGTACAGGATCAACGTCACCGGTTCGGACTGCGGGAACAGAAACACCGAGTCCCCCAGCCAGCGCTCGTTGACGAAGAAACTGAGCGTTGTCGCGTCGGTGCGGCGCACCGAAAGGCGCAGTTGCGGGTCGGACTGCGGAAACTCGGTTGTAGAGCGGAAGCGTCCGTTCTGGTTGAGGCCCAGGCTGACAAAGTTGGTCTCCAGGAACTGCACCTCGCCGACCGTCCACTGCCCCAGGGCGTTCGCCGCGCCCAGGCCAAAGGCCACGCCGCCTTCTGCCAGCGCAGCCTGATTGTACCTGACCAGTTCCAGAACGGCATCCACCCGGCGCAAGGCATTGGCCACGCCGGGCTGAAAAAGCTCGCTGAGCAACTGCGGTGGAATCTCTATGCGCACCTCGCCAGCACCCGTCGCCGCGGTAGAAATCTGCCACCCCTCCCCCTCGACCAGGGTCAGTGTGCCTGCCTCCCCTGGCCAGACTTCCGCTGGTAGCTGAGCCAGCGCTGCCAGCACATCGCCATGCGTTGACGAAGCCCCGCCGACCCCGGCCATCGCCACCGGCGCTGGCGTGCTGCTGGGGACGATGGTGCTGGTCACAAAGGGGGTCGGCGTCGCGGAAGGCACCACCTCTTCCGTAGCCGTCGGCTGCGCGGTCACCGTGTCAGTCGGCGGAAGCGTCGCCGTGGGGGCAGGAGTGTCGGTGCGAGTAGCCGTCGCTACAGGGGTGAGCGCGGCGGCGATAAACGGTCGTGTCGCCAGGATGCTGGTAGGCGCAGGGGTCGGCCTGGCAGACTCCCCGTCGCTCACGCCCAGCGTGCGTAGCAGTGCCACCCCTACTGCGAGCGCCAACACCAGCCCGGCTCCCAGGATGACGCGATTCCAGAGGCGGTCCGTTCCGGCATCGGCTTCCCGACGCGGTGCGCTCTCCGTGACGGCTCGCTCTTCTTCGTAGACAGGCGCGCCAGCTTCCCCAGAGATACCCTCCATGTCCAGATGGATCATGTCCTCTTCCGGCTCTTCGGGCGGCAATTGCTCTACCAGCGACTTCCAGTGTCGGAAGAGCGGATACGCCGGATGGCGGGTGATGAAGAGCGACGCAAAATGGCGGTCGAAGGCAGCGAGTTTGTCCCGCCGCGATAGCCGCTGTGTGGTATAGGTCTCCAGCACCGCCTGGTACATGTCGTTCCACTGACGCACCTGATGGGCCTGGTCTGGTCCCAGCCGCTCCAGCGTCACGGCGGCGATCGTCGCCAATGCCTCGGCGATGGCCGGATCGGGGTCAGGGCTGCTGGTCATCGCGCCCTGCTCCACCGCCAACCGCAACTGTTGCAGCCGCGCCACAGCCTCGCGCAGACCGCCAAGCCACTCCAGGAATGGTTCGATCTGCAGCCCCGTCACTTCGCAGGCGCGTTCCAGACGCTCTCGCCCGGCATCCAGTGCCTGGCGCGCTGCGTGAAAATCGCCATCCGACCAGTGTCGCAGCGCCTCTTCCACCAGCTCGATGGCGCGTGGCACCCCAGCAAGCATTTCCCCGGCCATCGGCGCATTGAGCGCGCTGCGCACCGCGCCCAGGTCGCTGGGGCGGGCCACAGCGTTCATCGCCTGCTCGGCGGCGCGGATCAACTGACGGCTGGTCAATGCGCGGTCGAATAGCTGGAAGGCAATATGCGTGCGCGCGCTGTCGTGACTGGCCTGCGCCGCGTTGCGCCAGAAGTCTGCCTCGTCCAGATCGCCCGCAGCCAGAGCCTGAGCGCCGCGCAGCACATGCGCGAAATACAACGCCCGCCATCCGGCGCTGCTGCTCTGCTGCATGAAGGCCACCAGGCCGCGCCCCATCGCTCGCAGATAGAGCGCTTTCGAAGGCATCTGCGCGGCAAATGTCTGACGCTCCTGCTCTTCATCGCTCAACAACAACGCCAGGGTCGCCGCCTCAATCTGCGCCGTAACCTGAGGATTATCCACGCTGCCTTCGCGCAACCAGCGATCGAGCAGTTCGCCCAGGCGACGCAACCGGTTTGCCGCCAGTCGTTCCCCGTCGGTGACGGCTACCGCGTAGGCCGTGCGCCCTGCCTCCGCAGCGGCCAGCGCGTCACCCCGATCCCACGCCTGCCAGCCCTCGATCAGCGCATCGGCCAGCGCCTGATTGGGGCTGAGCTTCTCCACGAAAGGCGCATCGGGCAGGCGATTGGCCAGGTCGCCGAACCACGCCGCCAGATGCTCGTTGATCGGACGGATGAGGTCGCCGGTTTCGCGCAGCAGCGTCACCGTCGGGCGGCGACGCCCCAGTGCCAGGTAATTGACGATCGTCGTCCAGTGCCCGCCCGTTTCGGCCAGGGCACGCGCCGCCTCGTGCAGGCGCGGATCGCTCAGGTCGTCCAGGTAGGGTTGCAGGAACCGCTGCACGTCCTCGAACCAGGAAGCCAGCGTCTCCCCGCCGGGGCGCGGACGGAAATGCTGCAGCGCTGTCACCGCCTGATGCACTTCGTCGAAATAGTCGTGCAGCGCTGCGAAATGCGGTGACAACGGGTCTATCTGCGCGGCGCGATGCAGACTCTCGCCCGCTCGCGCCGGATCGCCATACACGTACTGCCCTGTCTCCTCCAGCAGCGACACCAGCACTTCGGTCGCCTGGCGCACGCGACCGGCACTGGCCACGGCCCCCTCTAGCGTCGGGCTGGCTTCCATATCCTTCAACAGAGCCAACCCCTCTTCCAGCCCTGCCAGCAGGTCGGCCACATGGCGATAGATCACCAGCAAGCCGGTCAGGCCGGGCGGCGGGGTGCTGTCGAGCAGCCGCTCGATCTCGTTGAGGTCAGTCATGGCCAGCCGCGCCTGAGGCAGCGCCGACAGGTCCTTGCGCAGCTTCACCAGGTGCGGGCGCAGCAAAATCACTTCGGGAACGCACACCGCGAGTTGCTCGGCCAGCAGCCATTGCGCCTGCCGGGCGTTCACGCGCACCTCGGCAGTGGTGAGCAAGGCCCGTCCTGCGCCCTGCGCATCACCTGCAAACAGCCGTTCGAGCGCCCCCAGGAAGCCCTGCGGCGGCGGAGCTACCGCCAGCTCGTCCAGCGTCGCCGAAGCGGAGATCAGAAAGCGGATCAGCGGCTCGTGCACCGGATCGGCCTGCGGCAACAGATCGTCCAGCAGCGCCAGCGCCCGCGACCAGTTGCCACTCTCCAGGTAAATGCGGATCGCGTCCAGATCGGCCTGCACGCTGATCTGCCGCAGATAGCTTTCGATCTCGGCAGCCAGGCGCACCGCTTCAGGATAGCCGGGATCCATCTCGAAAGCCGCCGCCAACTCGTCCCGCAGCGCGATCAGCTCTTCCTGGCTGGCCGTGGGACGAACACGCTTGCGCACACGAGACACGATCTCATCGCGGGCCTTTTGCAGGGGCAGCCGGTATTCATTCAGGGCATGGCGCAGTTCGAGCAACGTCCCAAAGCGACGTCGCGGATCGGGGTGCACGGCGCGGGTGATGATCGCCTGCAGACGCGGCGAAATGCGTTCAGCATCGTCTCCAAAGTTGACGTAGAAATGGCCGCTTTCCTCGTCCGTCTCCGCCACCAGCCGGTTGCCGCCCGTCAGGATGAAATAGAGCAATTCGCCTACCTGCCGGATATCGGTGGCACGAGTGACTGCTGGCGACGCGCCCGGCTCATCCAGAAAGACCGCGTTTCCCCAATCTATGACCTTTAGCCGATAGGCAGCGCGATCCCAGAACAGATGCTTGGCATCCACATCGTTATAGACCACCTGTCGGTCGTGCGCGTAGACCAGCAGGTCGAGCAGGTGATCCACAATGACCAGCACTTCGAGTTCCGGCAACAAGGCGCCCCTCGCCGCCGCCCCCAAGACCATCTCCTCGACCGTCTCGCCAGTAGCCAGGTCCATGACGATGTATTCGTGGGTGTGCCCGCCCACACGAAACGTGCCATGCCCGCGCAACTCGGTCAGCACGGGATGGCCGGAGAGCCGTTCCAGCGCCTGGCGCTCGGTGCGGATACTGACCTCTTGCCCGGCGCGCATGGGGGGCGCATCCTGGGGAGCGGGTCGCTTGATCACCACCGGACGGTCGTTGTCGAGCGTGTCGTAGGCACGCAGAGTCTCTCCCGACCGCCCACGCGGATAGATGTAGTCGTAGCGATAGCGGTTGTCAAAGAGGCTCTCGGTGCGGCGGCCTGGGGGATGAGCAGGCATTCTCGACTCCCGCGGATAGCTGTCCGGTGTCACAGCGAACGCCCTTATTGTACGCAGCCCCGGCATGGAATACCAAACCCGCGCGAGCCGTTGCCAGCGAAAATCGGGTGCATCCTGAACTGGGGGCAGGGTTCACCACTGAGAGCACACAGTCCGCAGAGGAAGACACAGAGTTCTTGACGCCTTTCCCCTCTTCGCCTTCTGCGTCTTAGCGGTTGAAGACCACAGTCCCAAAACTGAAATCCCCCCCGAGAATCCCACGACTGGCGGGGTCTATGCTATAATGCGCTTCTGAGGTTCATCGTTAGCTGGCAGGAGTGTCCGATGGATTTGCAGCAGGCAGCGCGCATGATCGAATGGCTGGATGAGGAGCGTCGGCGCGACCGTGGGACGATCGCCCTGCTCGAAGAGCGCATCGCCCAGCAAGCCGAGACCATCATTCAGTTAGAGCGGCGACTCAACGGTCTGGAAGGCGAGCAATCGTCCATGCGCACGGCCTTTGTGCCTGTCGGGCGCGACACCGAACTTGCCGAGCAACTCCGCCGTGAATTCCAGCAACTGATCGAGGAAATCGAGAGCAAACGGCTGATGGCCGAGCGCGAAGTAGAACGTCGCCAGGATATTGGCCGCGAAAGCCTGGCCCGCATGATTCGCGACCTGGCCGACCGTACCAATGCTCTGGAAAAAGCCATCGAGGAATTGCCCGCCGCTCGCGTCGAGCGCGACCGCGTCGCCGCAGCGCTGGCCGCTGTGCAGCAGCGCGTTGAAGACCTGGCCAAAAAGTTCGAAGAGCCGGAGCGCCGCATCACCTTCCTGGAAGAGCAACGCAGGCAAGACGCCCGGCGTATCTCTGACATTCAGTCAGAACTACCAGAACTGCAAAAGCAACTGGACGCGGTGCGCCCCAAACTCGACGCGCTGGAAGCGATGGTGTTGCGCAGCGAGAAGCGCATCCTGGAAGTGCAATCCGCCGAGCGCGACCGTCGCGAGGAAATGCAGCAGTTCATTGACCAGCAAACCCTGCTCTTGCAACAGCGCGATCAGCAGGTAGCCGAACTGGCCAAGAGCTTCGGTACCTACGACGAAGACATGCGCCGCTATATCGAGCGCTTCGAGTCCTGGGCGGAAACGCACCGGCAGATGAAGAAGCTCATTGACGATTTCGAGCGCATCGCCGAGCGCCTGGGCCGGCGCATCAATGAGGTGGCGGAGATGCAGCGGCTTTCAGAAGAACGCTTCCGCCAGGAATGGAACGACTGGATCGCCGACGATCAGAAGCGCTGGAAACAGTTCACCCTCACCAACGACGAAGCCTGGCGCAATCACGACAAGCAGTTGGAACAGTTCCGCCGCTCGGTGGACCTGCTGCAGGCGGCCATCGAACCGCTGCGCAACAGCATTGACCGCCTGTGGCAGCTCGAACGGGCGCGCGCCGAGCTTTACCGCGAACGGTATCAGGCGCTGTTGTTGCAGTATGATCAGGCAGAACATCCGACTCCAGTAGCGAGCAGCAATGGGGGAGAATGAAGAGGGGCGCGCGAGGGCGCGCCTCTGTTTTCTGACGGGGCAACCAGCGATTCTGTCGCTTCGGGTCTATCATGAGGAGGGGACGCCGTCTCACCTTGTCATCCGACGTTGGCGCGTCAGACAGACTGCGCGGAAGGCAGGGCCTGGCCGGTCGGGCGGCGCAGCCTGGACGACGAGACCTGTTGTGGAGGATATACGGAGTACACGATGGTTCATACTCACGTAACCAAAGAAGAACTTCTGGAGAAAGCCAAAAAGCCTGGCGAAGATGCCATGCGCCTGCACGCCTTTTACCGGGGCAAGATGCAGACCGCGTTGCGTTGCCAGGTACGCGATCTGAACGATTTCGCCATCTGGTACACTCCCGGCGTGGCCGCCCCCTGCAAGGCCATCGCCCAGAATCCGGACCTGGTCTATGAACTGACCAGCAAATGGAACACGGTGGCCGTCGTCTCGGACGGCACGCGCGTGCTGGGCCTGGGCGACATCGGCCCCAAAGCTGGATTGCCAGTGATGGAGGGCAAGGCACTGCTCTATAAGTACCTGGGCGGAGTGGATGCCTACCCCATCATGCTGGACACCAAAGACCCGGACAAGATCATCGAGACAGTGCTGATGTTGCAACCGGCCCTGGGCGGGGTCAACCTGGAAGACATCGCCCAGCCGAAATGCTTCCGCATCCTGGATACGTTGCGCGCGCAGGCCGAAATCCCCATCTGGCATGACGATCAGCAGGGAACAGCCAGCGTCGTGCTGGCGGCCATGATCAACGCGGCCAAGATCGTGGGCAAGCGTCTGCAAGACATGCGCATTGCCTTCCTGGGCGCGGGCGCGGCGAATGTGGCCTGCTCGCGGCTGCTGTTCGCCTATGGCGTTGATCCGTCCAACTGCATTATGACCGACATCAACGGCATCCTGGGCAAACACCGGCGCGACATCTACCTGCGCCGGGCGGAATACGTGCAGCAGTGGTATCTGTGCCAGATCACCAATGCGGAGGAACTGCAGGGCGACGCCGAGGTTGCCTTGCGCGGCGCGGACGCCATGATTGGCTTTTCGGCACCAGGGCCAGGGATAGTCAAGCCCGAATGGATCAAGCAGATGGCCAGGGACGCCATCGTCATCGCTGGAGCCAACCCCATCCCCGAAATCTGGCCCTGGGAAGCCACCGAAGCCGGGGCCGCCATCGTGGCGACAGGGCGCTCGGACTTCCCCAATCAGGTCAACAACTCGCTGGGCTTTCCGGGCATCTTTCGCGGGGCATTGGATGTGCGCGCCCGCACCATCACCGACGAAATGGCCATTGCTGCCTCTGAGACGCTCGCCCGCATGGCCGAAGAAAAAGGGCTGTCGCCCGACTACCTGCTGCCGACCATGGAAGAATGGGAAATCTTCCCGCGCGAAGCCGCCGCGGTAGCAGTCAAAGCAGTCGAGCAGGGCGTCGCGCGCCTGCCGACTACCTATGAGCAGGAGATCGAACGCGCTTCGCAGATGATCCGTCAGGCTCGCGAGATGACGCATCTGCTGATGCGCGAGGGTTTCATTCCCGAAGGCCCGCAGGCCGAAGAGGGAAGCCAACAGGGGTAAGAGACCATGCACGAATTGATCATCATTGGAGGCGGCCCGGCAGGGCTGGCTGCTGCAGCGTATGCCGTGCGCAAACGGATGGATGCACTCTTCATCTCCAGAGGGCTGGGAGGGCGCGTACTCCGTCGCCTGCTCTTGCCCTGGGTGGAAGACTATCAGGTGACGGTAGCCGACGACACCATCCAACGCTTCCGCGCCCAACTGGACTACCTGGACTTCATGCGCGTCCGCTCCACGGTGACCGCCATTGTGCCCATCGAAGGCGGCTTTCGCGTCACCGTGGCCGACGGCAAGTCCTATGAATCCAAGACCATCATCTTCGCCACTGGCGCAGTGGGCGAACTGCTCAACGTGCCCGGCGAGCGCGAGTTCGAGATGAAGGGCCTATGCTACAGCGCCATGACCTATGCGCCGCTGATGGTAGACCGGGAAGTGATCGTCGTCGGCGACGAGATGCTGGCGCTGCGTGCGGTCGCCGAACTGGCGCGTATCGCCACCCACGTGACCCTGGTGGCAGAAACCGACGGCGACCTGGATACGCCGGTGGGCAAGAATGTGCTCAGCGCGGAAAACGTCGAAGTCGTGCGGCATGCTAAAGTGCTGGCCGTCAAGGGCGACGAATATGCCCGCGCCCTGATGGTTCGCCACGCAGACCAGGTGATCGAGATTCCCGCCGATGCCATCTTCGTCGAGAAGCAGTTGATCCCGAATTCCGCCCTGGTCGCCGACCTGGTGGCGCTGGACGAATGCGGCTTCGTGATCGTAGATCACCGCAACCGCACGACCATGCCGGGACTGTTCGCCGCGGGCGACGTGACCAACGCTTTGGCGTTCCAGGTGTTGATGGGCCTGGGCGACGGCGAAAAGGCCGCGCTGAGCGCTTTCGACTATCTGCTGGGCATGGGCGGCGCTGACTTCGTGTGCAGAATACCGAAATGACCGCGCCAGAAGTATATCGAGGGGGCGTCACTGCCCCCTCGTTGTTTCATTGCGTCAGTGGCACAGGCTCGCGCCGGATGACAGCGCCAAGGCTGCGCAGTTTTTCCTCCACCCGCTCATAACCGCGGTCAATCTGACCGATGTTGCGGATAGTCGTAGTGCCGCGCGCACACAACGCCGCCAGCAGCAGGGCCATGCCCGCCCGAATGTCCGGGCTGCTGATATGGGGGACGGCGCGCAGGACCGTCGGGCCATGCACCACCGCCCGATGAGGATCGCACAGGAAGATGCGCGCGCCCATGCTCACCAGCTTGTCGGTGAAGAAGAAGCGGCTGTTGTACATCCACTCGTGAAACAGCACCGTCCCCGCCGACTGCGTCGCCACAGTGAGTGCAATGCTCATCAGGTCAGACGGAAAGGCGGGCCAGGGCTGCGCTTTGATCTCTGGAATCTGGTTGCCCAGGTCGCGCTGAATTACCAGCGGCTGCCCGCGCGGCACGATGACGTCGTTGCCTTCCACCTGCCAGGTGACGCCTAGCTTGCGAAAGACCAGCGCCACCATGGGCAGATAGTGCGGGTCGGCCTGCCGAATGCGAATCTCGCCCCCAGTGACCACGGCTGCCCCGATATAGCTGACCACTTCCAGATAGTCCGCCTCGACCCGAAACTCGCCGCCGCTCAGCCGCTCCACACCCTGGATGGTCAGGCAGTTGGTGCCGATGCCGCTGATCTGCGCCCCCATGCCATTGAGCATATGACACAGATTCTGCACATGCGGCTCAGAAGCGGCGTTGCGGATGATGGTGGTGCCCTTCGCCAGCACTGCGGCCATGATGGCGTTCTCGGTTGCGGTCACGCTGGCCTCGTCGAGCAGAATGTCGGCGCCGCGCAGACCGTCAGCCCGCATATGAAAAGCGCCGTCGAAGTCAATCTGCGCCCCCAGGCTTTGCAGGGCCAGCAGGTGCGTGTCCAGCCGCCGTCGCCCGATCACGTCTCCACCCGGCGGTGAAAGTTCCAGCCGTCCCGCGCGGGCCAGCATCGGCCCGGCGAACACGATCGAAGCGCGCGTGCGCTGACACAACTCCCGGTCGAGCACATGGCTGCTCAGTGACCTGGCGTGTACGCGCACCCGATGGTCACCGAGCGGCTCCACCTGCACGCCCACGCTGCGCAGCAGATCGAACGTCACGCGCACATCGGCGATGTCCGGCACGTTGTTCAAAACCACCGGCTCTTCAGTGAGCAGACAGGCGGGCAGCATCTTCAGCGCCGCATTCTTGTTACCGCTGACAGTCACCTCCCCGGTCAGCGGGTGATTGCCCTCGATGACGAATTGCTCTTGCATCGTGAATCGCCCTTTTTCGGGAATGATCAGGCCAGATGCAGCACCACCGGATCGCCGATCGTCATCCCCAGCACTTCGGCAGCGTTGCCCTGGTTGACGCCGATCTCCAGTTGCCCGGCGCTGCCGATCAGCGCGGTGACCGTACCTGCTGGAACCGCACCGTACGTGCGACGAATGGGGCCAACCGGGTGCCCGCCGATCTGCACACGACAGGCCTTGGCGACCAGCGCAGGGGGGACGTCCATCCGCACTCCAAAGCGCGGGCTGAATTGCAGATGCTCTTCGTCTTCCCAACTCAGCCGCCCGATGCTGGAGATCAGATTGCCGAAGCGATCAATATGCAGCACTTCACCAACGATCTTGCCCGCGTCGGCTGACAGACGCGGCAGCGGCAGGGTGACGAGGTTTTGGCGCGGCGGCCCGAAGGCTGTCAACGGCGTACCCTGTGCCAGATACGCCGCCACCGGGCTGAAAATGTCCCGCCCATGAAAGGTCTGACTGATTTCCGGCAGATGAAACCTGTGCTCGGTCAAGGCGACGGTCTGGCGCGGAGGCGTCTCCTGCAGCACATAGCTGAGCACGCCGTTGTCCGGCGCGACGAAACGCCCGTGTGCCGTCTCCACCGCGATTGGGGCGCGGGCTGTCCCCACCCCCGGATCAACAACGACCAGGAATACTGTTTCTGGCGGGAAATAGCGATAGGCCGTCAGCAACACATAGGCGGCCTGACGCACGTTCTGCGGCTGAATGTCGTGAGTGAGATCAATCAGACGCGCCGTCGGGCAGATGCCCAGCACGACACCCTTCATGATGCCCACATAGGCATCGGCCAGGCCGAAGTCGGTCAGCAGAGCGATGATCGGTGACATGGCCCCGATTGTACCAACGAACCCCCTGGCGACAAGACAGAAATGCGCAGGAAGAAGCCTGGACAAAGCCGCGTCGCTCTGGTAGAATGCCTGCGGAAAACGACCTCTGATCGCGGGAAAGATTGGAGATTTGGCGTTGGCTCACCACAAGTCTGCCCTCAAGCGAATTCGCAGCAACGAGCGGAAGCGGCTGCGCAACCGTATCTTCCGGTCGCGCGCGCGCACCGAGATCAAGAAAGCCCGTGCGTTCATGGATAGCGGCGACATCGAGAACGCGCGTCAGGCCACCCTGCAGGCCATTCGCGTGCTGGACAAGGCCGCGGTTAAGGGCATCCTGCACCCCAACAATGTGGCGCGTCGCAAGAGCCGCCTGATGAAGCGCCTGGCGCGCCTGGAAGCAGCAGCCAAGAACGCATAGCGGCTGCCGCGACACAACCTGGCACGAGGCATCCGGAATTCCGTCGGATGCCTTTTTGCGTTTGTACCTGCAAGAGAGGAAAGTTAGAGAGAGTTCTCGCCCGCGCTGCCCGGTTCACCCGGAATCACAAAACGATACCCTACCCCGCGCACGGTGGTGATGTATTGCGGTTTGCGCGGATTCGGCTCGATGGCTTTGCGCAACCAGCGGATATGGACATCCAGCGTGCGCGTGTCGCCCATGTAATCCGTCTTCCACACCTGTTGCATGATCAGCTTGCGCTCCAGCGTGTTGTTGAGGTTCTGCATGAACAGAGCCATCAACTCGGCCAGCTTGGGCGTCAGGCGTTTCTCCGTCCACGGCGTCGTCAGCACCTGTGTATCGGCGTTCAGGCTGAAGGGGCCGACTTCCAGCACCTTGCCCTGTTCGGGCACGACGAAGCGATCAATACGGTTGATCAGTTTGCGCGGGGTGAAGGGCGGTGTCAGCAGCACGTCGGCGGCGCTGTTGCCTGTCATATTGGCGGCGCGGATGTGAATGATCGGCACCTGCTCCAGGCTGGCCCGCAGACTGAAACTGATCCGGTTGCCCGAAGTGCGCAGCGAAATGGCATCCAACACCACCACCTGCGGCATCTCTCGGCGCGCCATTTCGATGCCCTGCTTGCCGGAATGGGCAATTTGCACCTGATATTTGCGTTTGAGCGAGGGAGCCAGTGAATCATTACTGTTGCGCGCGCTCTCGATCAAAAGGACTTTTGTAGTCTTCATGCATCCCCCCGGCAGCAGAGCCTGCGGCGCAGGCAGCACGCAAGTGAGGTCGAGGCCGCGAAGTGATTTTAACATTTCTCTGCAGCCATTATAATGGATGGGCCAGACTTGACAACATCCGGTTTGGCGGCACTGAAGACAGCCTGCAGCGCAGTTGCCAGAGGGGCGGCATCGTGCAGCTCAGGCCAACCGCCGGCCACCTGTGGCTGCTCTGGCGAACAGATGCCCCCACCTGTGGGGGATCGTGATCCCAGAACGACGCCTGAGGGTCAGGTTGTCCGGACGCTGTCTTCTTAACACTCGGCACATGGAAGAGTGCGCTTCTGCTCATGCTGGCAGGTACTGCATTACCTGACCTTCACGGCACAGCGTGTCATTGACAGTCTGGTCCTTAGCTTACGCTCAACGCTATCGGAGACACCATGTCTGCTGCCCGTGTCCACGTGCGCGACTGCGCGCGTACTCCCATGTTCCAGGCACTGCAAGATGCGCTCGATCCGCGCCGCACGCTGGAGCGTGCCGTCGCCATCCAGCAAGTACCGGCCCCCACGTTCGAAGAAGAAAAGCGGGCGCGCGTGGTGCACGACTACTTCTGCTCGCTGGGGCTGCTCGACGTGCAGCGCGACGCCTATCACAATGTGATCGGGCGCTGGCCGGGCATCGAGCCGGATCGCCCTGCCATTTTACTGACGGCGCATCTGGACACCGTCTTCCCCGCCGATACCGATCTGGCGGTGCGCGAATTCGCTGGACGGATTCGCGGCGCGGGTCTGGGCGACAACAGTCTGGGAGTCGCCGCGCTCATTTCTCTGGCCGATGCGCTGACCTCCCAACAGGTGCATCTGCCCGCCGATCTGTGGTTCGCCGCCACCAGCCGCGAAGAAGGGCTGGGCAATCTGGACGGCATACGCGCGGTGTGGGCCGCGCTGGGCCAACGCCTGGGCGCGGCCATCGTCGTAGAAGGGATGGCGCTGGGGCGCATCTACCACGCCGGAATCGCCGTGCGCCGCTTGAAGATTGTCTGTCGGGCACCTGGGGGGCATAGCTGGTTGCACTTCGGGCAGCCTAGCGCCGTGCATGGCCTGATCACTGCCGGGCACGAAATTCTGCAGCTCATCCCTCCTGGCGAACCGCGCACGACCTATAACATTGGTCTGATCAGTGGCGGGCGATCGGTCAACAGCCTGGCCACCGAAGCCGAACTGTGGCTGGACTTGCGCTCGGAAGACCCGGCAGCCCTGCGTGCGCTGGAACAGCAGGTACGCGCCTGTGTGGGGCGGGTGCAGCGTCCGCCTGATCTGGAGTTCGAGATCAGCGTAGTCGGCGACCGGCCTGCGGGAGCCATTGCCCAAGAACACGCCCTGGTGCAACTGGCGATCGCCTGCCTGGAGACAGTGGGTGTCGCGCCCACCCTGGAACGCGGCAGCACCGACGCCAATCTGTTGCTGGCCGCCGGCTTGCCCGCGATCACCATCGGCATTTCCCAGGGAGGTAATGCGCACCGCCCGGACGAGTTCATCGAGACGGCTCCCGTGCACTCCGGCCTGCGACAACTGGCCCTGTTGACCCTGGCCGCAGCCACATGGGATTTCGCGGCAGGTTGAGCGCCTGGCAGCCTGGGCACGCTCGCTCTCGCTGAGTCGCCGTTGGCTCGCCGGAGCGCGCCCGCTATACTATCCTCATGCGCATCGGTATTGACGTTCGCCTCAACTACTACCGTCCCGGCGGTACAGTCGAGTATGCCCGCCAGCTACTCGGTGAACTGGCCGCTCTCGATCCCACCAACGAATACTTCGTCGTTCAGCACATCCGCGATCGCGAATCGCTGCTGCCCGCTCCCAACTTCGCGCGGGCCAATACCCTCACGCCCAGTCACCATCGCCTGGAACGCTGGCTGCTCGGTGCAGAGCTGCGCCGCTTTCGCCTGGACATCATGCACTACCCGGACTCCATTCCAGCACAGGGCGGCGCTCGTCACCGGGTGATTACCATACACGATCTGCACTACCTGCACTTCCCGCAGTTCATGACCGAGAGCAGCCGCCGTTACTACGCCGGGCAGATTCGCTGGGCGACGTGCCAGGCCGACCACATCCTGGTACCGTCGGAGGCGACCCGCCGCGACCTGGTGACACTGTTGGGCACTCCAGAAGACAAAGTCACGGTGCACATGCTGGGCGTGAACGCTCGCTTTCGCCCCTCTGCACCGGCTGACATCGCAGCCTGTCGCGACCGGCACGATCTGCCATCCTCCTATGTGCTCTTCGTGGGCACCTACGAGCCGCGCAAGAACATCCCGGCGTTGCTGCGGGCCTACGACCTGCTACGGCGGGCGCAGCCCGATCTACCGCCGTTGGTGCTGGCCGGGCGACGGGGGTGGCTCTTCGAGGACATCTTCCGCCTGGCACACGATCTGGCCCTGGACGATTACCTGCTCTGGCGCGAGAATTTCCCCGCCGAAGACCTGCCTGCCCTCTATAGCGGAGCTATCGCGCTGGCGCTGCCCTCGTTCTACGAAGGCTTCGGGCTGACCGCACTGGAAGCGATGGCCTGTGGCACCCCGCCGGTCGTATCCGACCGCAGTTCGCTGCCCGAAGTCGTCGGTGAAGCAGGGCTGCTGGTCAATCCCGACGATCCAGAGAGTCTGGCCGATGCGTTGCGCCGTCTGCTGGAAGACTCAGCGCTACGCGAGCAACTGCATCTGGCCGGGCTGGCGCGCGCGCGCGAGTTCACCTGGCGGCGCACAGCCGAGATCGTCCGAAGTGTGTATGATCGTGTCATGTCGTCCTGAAACCTGAGCCAGATCACAGCCGAACTGCCCTATGCGAGTGCTCTATCTGACCGCCGAACTTCCCGAACCGGCTCACGCCGGTGGCACGCTGCGCACCAATGGTCTGCTGCGCGCCGTGCACGCCGCTGGCCACGAAGTACAGGTGCTGTCTTTCGCCACACCCGAACAACTCAGCGCGCAGCGCTCCGCCCTGGCTGAGTTCTGCGCTCGCGTCGAGATCGTGCCCCCGCCGCTCCGCTCGCGCGCCGATCGTCTGCGCGACCTGCTATTCAGCGATCGGGCCGATATGCAACGCCGTTTCTACTCGCCGCACTATGCACAGGCGCTGGCCCATATGCTGGAGCACACTTTTTATGACCTGGTGCAGATGGAGAGCCTGGAGATGACCATCTACGCGCCAGTCGTGCGCCGCGTGCAGCCCAACACGCCGCTGATCTACGACTCCTTCAACGCCGAATTCGATCTGCAGCGCAGCATCTGGCTGGCCGAGAAACGACAGTTATCTCACCTGCCGGGGGCGCTCTACTCCTTCATTCAGTGGCGTCGTCTGACGCGCTACGAACGCCAGGTCATTCATACGGTCACCCATACCATTGCCGTATCCCAGGCGGACGCCGCCGCTTTCCAGCGTCTGGTGCCCGGCTGCGAAGTCACGGTCGTGCCGAATGGCATAGATACGGGGCGCTACGCCCGCGAAGATACCACGCTCGATCTCGGCCCGGCGGCGCTGGTCTTCACCGGCTCGATGGACTATCGCCCCAACGTGGATGCGGTGTTGTGGTTCGCCGAGCACGTCTTCGAGCGGGTGCGCGAGCGCGTGCCGGAGGCGAAGTTCTTCGTCGTGGGCAACCGCCCTCATCACCGCCTGAACGCCCTGCGCGACCGCGCCGGCGTGCAGATCACCGGCTGGGTGCCCGACGTGAATCCGTTTCTTCACGCGGCTACGGTGTACGTAGCGCCCTTGCGCATGGGCAGCGGAACCCGTCTGAAGTTGCTACAGGCCATGGCCGCACGACGGGCCATTGTCTCTACCCGCGCTGGCGCACAGGGCCTGGACGTGCAGGACAAAGTCCATCTGCGCCTGGCGGACACCGCCGAAGCCTTCGCCGCCG
>DDBP01000210.1 GCA_002332795.1 Anaerolineales bacterium UBA2029
CCCTGAACCATGCATGGAGAGGGAGCCAGGGGATGAGGTTTTCAAACGGTCTCTCAATCTCGAATCCCCTGCCAATCTTGGCACACCCCTTATCCTCTGTCAAGACGGCCTGAAAACAACGGGTGCCTTCGGATTCGGGGGCAGGATTCACCGCAGAGACACAGAGGTCAGAGAGAAAAGCACCAATTTGTCTCTCTCTGCGCTCTCCGTGTCTCTGCGGTTCAAGATTTCTGCCCTAAGCGGCGAATGCGCCCCTGGTCAATTCTGCGCCGGACAAAGCGCGCCTGTTATGCTACAATCCCGCTAGCACAGACAGACAAGGAGCAAACGTTATGGCTGAGTTCCCTGGCAAAGGCAAGGTGGCCATTCTCAAGACATCGCCAGAGACGGTGCTCGATGACGTGCGCCAGGTGATGCGTCTGGCGGGGTACCAGGAAGCCCTGCCCAAAGACAAAGACACCATCCTGAAGATCAATATCTCATGGGATACGTGGTATCCGGCCTGTTCCAGCACGCCCTGGCAGATCGAGGGCGTCATCCAGGAATTGCAGGCGGCGGGCTACCCGCGCCTGATTGCCGGACACAACGACACGGTGGTCGTGGACGCCCGCGTGGGTGAGATCAACAACAAGCATCGTTTCGTCACCGACAAGTACGGCCTGGAAAACTGGCACCTGTATGAGCCGCAATTCGAGTGGGTGCGCTACGAGCCGAAAGAACCGTTCCTGGTGCTCGACCGCGTCTATCCCGAAGGCGTCTACATTCCCAAGGTCTTCTACGGGCGCAACATCATTCACCTGCCCACCGTCAAGACGCACGTCTTCACCACCATCACCGGCGCGATGAAGAACGCTTTCGGCGGGCTGCTGGGGCGCAAGCGTCACTGGACGCATGCGGTGATCCACGAGACGGTGGTAGACCTGTTGCAGATTCAGCAGGACATTCACACGGGCATCTTCGCGGTGATGGATGGCACCTTCGCCGGTGATGGCCCTGGCCCGCGCGCCATGCACTGGCACGAGAAAGACATCCTGCTGGCCTCCGCCGATCAGGTGGCCATTGACGCCATGAGCGCCTATCTGCAGGGCTTCGACCCGCTTTCGCTGGATTTCATCCGGCTGGCGCACGAGCGCGGCCTGGGGATCGGCGATCCCGAACAGATCGAGGTCGTGGGGATGGACAAGGCCGAGCTGCCGCGCTTCGGTTTCATCCAGACGGATACCTTCGCCAGCAAAGGCCAGAAGATGATCTATCACGGCTGGCTGAAAGGCTTCGAAGGGGTGCTGCTGCGCTCGCCGCTGGTGCCGTGGAGCTACATGGCGAGCAACGTCTATCACAACTACTACTGGTATCCTTTTGTGGGGCGCAAGCGCGTGCAGGAAGCGCTAGAGACCAAATGGGGGCGGCTGTTCGCTTCCTATGGCGACGGTACGGTGGTGCTGCCCGGCGTAGACCCGGCAGAAGCGCAGAAGCTGGCCCTGGCCGGCGCGGCAGTGGTTGGCGGGGCGCTTTTCCTGGGCGGACGTTTGCTCGGCGGCCTGCTCAACCGCCGCCGGGCCTGATCCTGTCAGCAGGACGCCGATCAACAGCGCCCGACCTTTACAGGCCGGGCGCTTGGTTTTCCAGACATGGAGGCCGCGGGATCAGCCTTCTTCTGCAGCCTGGGGCGAGAAGTAACCGCCCTCCAGGTTGGCCACGCACCACTCGTCGCCGTCTTGTTCCATGGTCAGCACGATGCGCGTGTTGATCTTCTCTTCGGTGTTGCCGTCGCCGTCTACGTCGCGCTTGTCGCGGGCCGAAGCGGCCAGTTCATATTCGACCTCGGAGTCGGCGATCACCGCGCCCGCCTCGGTGAGCTGTACCACGTTGTAGGAGCCGGTGACGATCACTTCCTTGGCATTGTTGCCTTTGCCGATGTCGTATTTGAGGTCAATATCGCGAATCTGACGATTCTCTTCGGTCAGCGCCGCGGCGAGGGCAGCCAGGGCGGCAGTGCCCTCCTGGAACGAGTCGCAGGCGTACTTCTGGGCGGTCTCGACCTCGCCCTTCAGCAGCGCGTCCATGTAATCTTTGGCCGTTGCGGTTGAATCCGAACCACAGGCGCTCAAGACCAGCGCGGTGAGCAACAGCACCGCCAGCAAAAATCCGTACCGCTTTGACATAGTGAGTGAACTCCCCTCTCAGATCGGCTACGCATAGCACGCCCAATGGCTGAGCAAACGGCACGATAATACTGCTTTGTGCCGCCGGGCGCAATAGGGGCAGCGCCGGTTCACGCTACTCAGTACGCATTCCGGTTGCGCCCGAAGAGGGTCTGAAAGATGGTGCGCAGCACGATCTTGATATCGAGCCACAGCGACCAGTTTTCGACGTACCACAGATCGTACTTGGTGCGCTCCAGGATGGAGGTGTCGCCGCGCAGCCCGTTGACCTGCGCCCAGCCGGTCATGCCTGCCTTCTCGCGGTGACGCTCCATATAGCGCGGGATGTATTCGCGGAACTTCTGCACGTAGTAGGGCTGCTCCGGGCGCGGCCCCACCAGGCTCATGTGCCCCCAAAAGACGTTGATGAGCTGCGGAATCTCGTCCCAGTTGGTGCGGCGCATGATGCGCCCGATGCGCGTCACGCGCGGATCGTTCTCCGTCGTCCAGCCGGGGCCGTCTTTTTCGGCGTCGGCGCGCATGGAGCGGAACTTGATCATGGGGAAGGGGTGCCCATCCAGCCCCATACGCTCCTGGCAGAAGAACACCGGCCCCGGCGACTCCAGCTTGATCAGGATGGCGGTCAGCGTCATCAGCGGGCTGAGCAATACCAGTCCCAGGAACGATCCCACGATGTCCATGGCCCGCTTCAGGCTCAGTTTCCAGCCGCGCAGGGCCACATCGCGCACCGAAAGCAGCGGCATCCCGTTGAGATCGTCCACCGTCAGCCCGCCGGACATATAGGCGAAGATATCCGGATAGACCTTGATATCCACCCGCCCCCGCTGACACTTGCTGACCAACTGCACCAGTTCGTGCCGCGAAGCTTCCGGCAGGGCGATGATCACCTCGTCTACTTCGTAGCGATCGATGATCTCCGGCAGCTCGTCGGTCGTGCCGATGATGGGCACGTCGCCCACTGAACCCGCCGCCTCGCCGTTGACTGCGCCCACGATGTTCAGTCCCAGGTTGGGCGACCAGCGAATTTTCTCGGCGATGGTGCGCGCCACCTCGCCGGAACCGACGATCAACACGTTGTCGCGCCCGATGCCGAAGTCGCGCAGGCGGATGGTGATCTGCCGGTGCATTTCGCGCCCACCCACCACCAGCACGATGCCCAGCAGCCAGGCATAGACTACCACGCCGCGCGGATAGTCGAGTTCCAGCGCGCTGTTCTTGAAGGCCAGAGACTCGAACGCCACGGCCATCAAGGTGCCGATGGACACGTTCTGCGCCACCGCGTAGCCTTCGTCGAAGCGGCTGACGGCACGGCGCTGATGGTACATGCGGGCGAAATAGAAGACCACCAGCGTCGTGAGCACGTGCACGAGCAGCATCGGCACGTAGTTGCTGAGGGGCGGCGGATTGACAGGCACGGCGGGCAGCGGCAGGCGCGCGCGCAGGATGTAGCCGAGCGCAAACGCCAGCGTCAGCATCAGCGCATCGCTGATCACCAGCGCCGTGCGCAGGAAGCCACGCACCCGCCGGTCAACCGCCTGACTCACCTGGAAGCGGCTGCGGGACGCCACAGGTCGCGCCACAGGGGTCGCCCGCCCTTCAGGGCCAACCCCACCAGCACCAGGCTGTGCAGCCACCAGGGAGTTGTCCGGCGATAGTGTTTGCGGTAGAAGATCAGCATCGCCCGGTAGAATTCCTGCTGCGCCCGGCGCGACTGTCGGCTCGCCGCTCGTTTGACGTGCCGGACCGTCACCCGCGGGTTGTACATCACTTTCCACCCGGCCTGCTTGATGCGAAACGCCCAATCCAGATCCTCTCCGTACATGAAAAACGTTTCGTCGAACAGCCCCACCTGATGAATCGCCTCGCGGCGCACCATCATGAAAGCGCCCACCACCGAATCCACCTCGGTCTCGACCTCTGGGTCGAGATACGTCAGATTATACCGCCCAAAGCGCCGACTGCGCGGAAACAACTTCGACAGCCCTACCATGCGGTAGAAGCTGATCTCCGGCGAAGGAAAGCTGCGCCGACAGGCCAGGTCGAGTGAGCCGTCGGGCAGGATCAGCTTCGGCCCGGCTACGCCGATCGTCTCGTCGGCGTCCATATAGGCTAGCATATCCCGCAGGGCGTCGGGCGGCAACAGCGTATCCGGGTTGAGCGCCAGGGCGTAGCGCGGCGCGTCCTCTCCGCACCCCTGCTCGAAACCGAGCGCCCGAAAGCCCTGGTTGTTGGCGCGGGGATAGCCCACATTCTCGGCATTGGCGATCACCGTCACATCGGGGAATTCTGCCCGCACCATCTCGGCGCTGCCGTCGGAGGAGGCGTTGTCCACCACGATGGCGCGGTAGCTGAAATCGCCCTCCGACGTTCTCACCGAACGCAGACAGTCGCGCAGCAGGTCGCGCGTGTTCCAGTTGACGATGACGATGCCCAGGTCCACTCCTGCGCCTCCTACCCCCATCGCAGGCGATCTTAGCATAGCACACCTTGTCGTCGGATCGCTGTGCGCGCGCCCAACGACCGGCCCGCGCTCAGCGGACGTTATCCATCATGCGCCGCGCCTCTGGAAAGGCATTGCGCCAGGCGGCCAGCAGACGGGCGTGTGGACTGTCGGGTGAGGGGTCAACGATGCGCACCCGCTCGTAACCGTGCGCGTCCGCTCGCTCGACCGTGTAGGTGATCCCGTCGTGCACCTGCGGCGGGATGGCGTCGCCCGTCCAGGCCAGGTCAGCGTCTTGCAGGTCGCGCAGGAACTGTTCCAGTTCCGCCGGTTCGACCTCGCGCAGGCTGCCCTGTCCCAGCGAGGTGCGCGGCGTGCAACTGTTGCAGCACACCAGTTGCGCACAGCGCCCGCTGATCACCACCATGCAGCGGTTCTGGCTGACGCCAAAGGGTTGCAGCGCCGTCAGGATGTAGACGCTGTCCGCGCCCTGCTCCTGGCGGAATTGCTCGACGATCAACGAACGAGTGTCTGGCATGTCTGTTCCTCAATACCTGGCCCAGCCGAGATCATTGAACTCCATGTGTTGCTTATGCCGTCGGCAGGGTGAGCAGCGGCGTGCCGCGCAAGGCCGCGCGCATGGCCTGCCGGTCGTCCCAGGGATACTCCACCGTCCCAAAGCACATACTTTGTTCGTGCCCCTTGCCACAGGCGATCACCAGGTCACCAGGCCGCGCCAATGAGCAGCCAAAGGCGATCGCCCGGCCCCGATCCGGCACGCGCCAGAACGTCTCACCCTCGCGTCCACCCTGGCTGCGGCAACCTTCGGCCATCTCCGCCAGGATCGCTTCCAGCGACTCCGTGCGCGGGTCTTCGGCGGTGAGCACCACCCTGTCCGCCAGCCTCATGCCGATCTCGGCCATCATACGCCGCTTGGCGCGGTCGCGCAGGCCCGCGCTGCCGAAGATGGCGATCACCCGCGCGCCGGGCGCGATCATCGTCCGCGCCGCTTCCAGCGCCCGTTGCAGGGCGTTGGGCGTGTGCGCGAAGTCCACCAGTGCCAGGAAGTCTTGCCCCTCGTCTATGCGCTCCATGCGACCAGGCACGGGCGGCATGGCCGCGATGCCGCTCACCAGAGCCGCGCTCAGCGTCGCCGGATCGGGCAGCAGGACGCTGACTGCCGTCGCCGCCGCCAGCACGTTGGCCACGTTGAACGGCCCCACCAGCGCCGTCCGCAGCGGCACGCGCAGGCCTTCCGGCCCGGTGAGGGTCAGGTGAGTGGCCGCGGGGGTGAAGGTCACGGCTTCGGCGCGAAAGTCAGCGGGCGCGGCCAGGGCATAGGTGAGGGTGCGATCGACGCCGGTGGCTCGCTGCCGGAAAACCTCGGCGCTGGGATCGTCGGCATTGATCACCGCCGCCTTGGGCACGCCCGGCTTGCGGGGTGAGGTAGCCGCCCGCTCAAAGAGGCTCGCCTTGGCATCGCGGTAGGCTTCCCAGGTGCCGTGAAAATCGAGATGCTCGTGCGTGACGTTGGTCAATACGGCAATGTCGAAATCCACGCCGTTGACGCGCCCCTGCGCCAGCCCGTGCGAAGTCGCTTCCAGCACGGCGTGTGTCAGGCCAGCGGCGACCATTCGCGCCAGGTAGTGCTGCACGGCGTCCGCGCCCGGCGTGGTGACGTGCAGGCCGGTGTCGAGCGTCTCGTCGCCAATGACGGCGCTCACCGTCGAGATCAGGCCGGCGCGGAGGCCTGCCGCGGTCAGGATGCTGTGAATCAGGGTGGCGGTCGTGGTCTTGCCGTCGGTGCCGGTGACGCCGATCACTGTCAGCCTGAGCGAGGGGTAGCCATAGTACGCGGCGGCCAGCAACCCCAGCGACGCCCGCCCGTCGCTGACCTGCGCATAGGGCACGGGGCAGGTCACCGCGCCCGGCGGGCGCTCGCCGACCACCGCCGCCGCACCGCGCGCGACTGCCTCCGCGATCAGGTCGTGTCCATCAACGCTCGCGCCGCGCCGTGCCAGGAAGATACCCCCCGGCTCGACAGCGGCGGCGTTCTCGCTGACAGGCGCAGTGATGGGCACATCGCGGTCGGGCGACGCCAGCAGACCGGGCAGATCGGCCAGCAATTCGCTGAACAGCATGGACGCTCCGTGACAGAGATACGGTCGGCTTTGCCGTGCGCCCTATTCTAGCCGATCCGCCCCCGAACTTACAGGGCCGCCTTGCGCACGCCCGGTCAGCACATGGTTCACCAGGGAGAACACGGAGAGCGCAGAGAAGAAGGGGAGAGACTCTGGGTTTGTCTCTGCGCTCTCTGCGGTTCAACTTCCCTGGCCTATACCCCGGCTTCGTCCAGGCGACGCATTTGCTCGGCGCTGAGGGTGATCTGCAACGCGCCCAGGTTTTCGGCCATCTGTTCCGGCGTGCTGGCGGCGATCAGCGGCAGCACTGGAGGGTCGCTCTGACGCAGCCAGGCCAGCACTACCTGATTGGGCGTCGCGTCGATTTCTGCAGCGACCGCCCGCAGTGCCGCCAGACGCGCATCGCTATCCGGCCCGGCGTACTGCTCCGGCACAGGGCGGTCGGGGCGGGTGTACGCCCCGCCGAGCAGCACCGAATAGGCCAGCAGGGTGAACTCGTCTTTGCGCGCCCGCACATAGTCGAGCAGGTCGTCGTTGGCGGCCAGTTGTGGGTCGAAGGTCTGCCCGGCGCGCGGGCGCAGGTAGGTGTAGCGCTGCTGCACGCAGCAGAATTCCGGCCAGCCATTGGCCTTGCTGAGTGCATGCGCGCGCTCCAGCCGATAGGCGCGATAGTTGCTCGCGCCGATGAAACGCACCTTGCCTTTTTCGACCAGCCGCGCCAGCGCTTCCAGGGAATCGCGCAGCGGCGTGACGCGGTCGTCTACGTGCGCGTAATAGAGATCGATCACGTCCACGCCCAGGCGGCGCAGGCTCTTGTCGCACTCGGCTTCGATCAGGTGCGGGGCCAGGCTGCGCGGCACGTCGCCATACTCAAAGCCCACCTTGGTGGCGATGAACAGGCGATCGCGATGCCCGCGCGCCTTCAGCCAGCGACCGAGCAACGCTTCGCTCTCGCCGCCGCGCCCGCCGGGCACCCAGTGCGCATAGATGTTGGCGGTGTCCAGGAATGTCCCGCCCGCATCTACATAGTGATCGAGCAGGCGGAACGAAGTGGCTTCGTCCTGGCGCGTGCCGAAGTACATGGTGCCCAGGCACAATGCGCTCACCCGAACACCTGTATTGCCCAGAGGTACCGTCTGCATCTGTTCCCCCTTCGCTCACAACACCCTATCGGACTGCCCCACAACAAAGCGCCAGCGAAGCACAATCCGCTGGCGCTGCCATGCCCAATGCCCGTGTGGCGCGAGAGACAGTTGTCAGCGCAGCGCCAGCGACAGCGCGCTCAGGTCGCCGCGCACACTGCCATCCACCACCTTGTCGCCAGCACGCAGGATCAGCCCGCCGAGGATAGACGGGTCAACCCTGTATTCGACTTCCTTCGCGCCGGTGACCTTGAGCACTTCGGCCTTTTCGTCGTCGGCCAGCGGCACGGCGCTGATGACGATCACGCGGTCGCCCAGGCCTTTCGCTTCGGCGGGCACGCCGGCGAAGAAGCGCTTCAGGACGGCTTTCTGGCGCTTCTCGTCGAGCGTCTCACCCACCAGGCGCTCGGCGGCGGCCAGGGCCAGCGCCACAATGTCGTCGCGCGCCTCGGCCAGGATGCGGTTGCGCTCTTCTTCTGCCTGCGCGCGCGCCTGTTCGCGGACTTTCTCGGCCTCGGCCTGCGCCTCGCGCAGCATCTGCTTGAGCTGCTCTTCGCCGCGCTGTCGCGCCTCTTCGAGCACTTTCTGCGCTTCGGCGCGGGCCTGTGCCAGCAGCTTGTCGCGTTCGCGTTCGGCGTTGGCGCGCGCTTCTTCAGCCGCCCGCGCGTCTTCCAGGCCCTTGGCGATGCGCTCCGAGCGCTCGTCGAGCATCTTCAGCACGCGCGGCCAGACCAGCTTGGCCAGCAGCAGGAAGATGATGCCGAAGTTGACCAGTTGGGCGATGAAGAATCCCAGATTGATGCCTAATGCGTCCACCGAATGCCTCCTGGAGCGCCACTAGAGCACGAACAGGATGATCAGGGACACAACCAGTGCATAGATCGCGACAGCCTCGGCAAACGCGATGCCCAAGATCATGTTGGTGGTGATCTGTCCAGACGCATCCGGATTGCGCCCGATGGCGTTGAGCGCTCCCTGCACCAACACGCCAATGCCAATGCCCGGCCCGATGACGCCGATCATCGCCAGCCCCGCGCCGATGGCCTTTGCAGCATCTACTTCCATGAACGCTTTCCTCCTGATGGTTAGTCGGTTATCGCCGTTTTTCGCCCCGCTTCAGGCGGAGCGTGATTCCACACTTAGTGATGTTCCTCGCCGTGACCGTGCCCCTGCATGGCCATGGCGCTGAAAACCAGCAACAACATCGCGAAGACGAACGCCTGGATCAGCCCCACGAACAGTTCCAGGCCATAGACGCCGGCGGGCACCAGCATGGCCAGCAGGAACGACATCACGAACAGCAGCACGCCGCCCGCGAACAGGTTGCCGAAAAGACGGAAGCCAAACGAGAGGATTTTCGCCAGCTCCGAGATGATCTCCAGCAACCCGACCACGAAGTCCATGATGCCCATCGGGTTCTTGCCGATGTTCTCCAGCGCGGGCGTGTTGAAGAACTTGGTGAAGTAGCGCAGACCCTGCGCCCGCACGCCGAAGTACTGAATGGCCAGGAACGCCAGCAGGCCCAGCCCCAGCGTCAGGTTGAGGTCAGTTGCCGCGCCGCGCACGAAAGGCGTGACCGCGTAGAGATCGTCGCGGTAGTACGGTTCCTCCAGCACGGCGGGCACCAGTTCGGCGGGCGACCTGGCCTCGGCGGGGTGCTCGCCTTCACCTTCTGCAGGGGCTTCGCCCTCGGCGGGTTCGGCGGGCATGGCTTCGGCCAGGGTCACCGCCCGCGCCAGCACCGCCTCGACATCGCCGCCCTGCTCGGTGACATACTCCGCCACACTGCGTCCATTGCCCACATCATCGCGCAGCGAGATAGACTCGACGCCCAGTTCCTGCGCGGCAGCGGTCAGCACGGCGCTGAGGGCGGCATCGTGTGCCGGATCGTGGTGTTCACCCTTGTGATGGCAGGCGTCGTAGTTCTCCTGCGTGGCGCGGATGCCGGTATCCATCGCCTTGTCTACTTTCAGCAGGATACCGTTGCGGTCGTAGCCGTTGACGCCCTCC
Source organism: Anaerolineales bacterium UBA2029 (assembly GCA_002332795.1). Classification (GTDB taxonomy): domain Bacteria; phylum Chloroflexota; class Anaerolineae; order Aggregatilineales; family Aggregatilineaceae; genus UBA2029. Next base: position 9,896 of record DDBP01000210.1, read on the forward strand.
GCTGCGCAGTGCATCAGGCCGATGCTCTCCGCGCCGGGCAGCAGCTTCACCCAGTTGGCGACCAGCAGGAAGAGGAAGATGGTGGCCATCAGCGGGAAGATGGGCCGCGCGTTGTGCCCCGCCGTAGACTTGGCCAGGCTCCACAGGGCATCGGTCAGCACCTCGAAGAGGCCCTGCAAGCGCCCCGGCACCATTTGCATCCGGCGGGTGGCGGCGAAGGCGAACGCCAGCACGATCACATCGGCGACCAGCGTGCCGATGAGGGTGTTGGTCACCGTCAGGCCATCAATGCCCAGGAAGTCCTTCCACACCACTTCGCCGGGCACCATGATCACGGGCAGGGCCACCGCTACCCCAGCGCCTGGCATGATCACAAAGGGGATGATGCCGCAGAAAACGATGCTGACGGCAATAATGCCTAAGAGGATCAGCACTCCTTTCAAGAGCCATTCTCCTTCGTTGTGCTAGTGTCTGACGGCGCGGGCGATGCCTGGGCCGCGGTGCGCCCTTCCTGCGCAGAAGGCGTCATCCGCAGCGAAGCCACCGAAGAGAGCATCAGCCGGATCATCGCGTACAGACTCACCGGTACACTGAGCAATACCAGACCGATCGTGAAAACGGGGTGAGTGTCCAGCCTGGAGTCCAGGAACATCCCCCCGAACAGCGCCATGAAAACAATCATAATGGTCAGGCAACCCGCCTGCCCGGCCACACTGGCCAGCGCCAGGTTGCGCGCGTAGTCCGGCGTGATTTTCGGGTTCATGCGCAACGTCCTGTAGAGCGCCCAACCATAGGCCAGCGGGATACTCGCCAGCAGCAACCCGACACTGAACAGCGGGTGCAGCCCCGTCACCCAGAAATCCAACAGCAGCCCCAGCCCCGTGCCAAGGGCCAGCAGCCCCAGCGCCGACAGTCCGGCTTCGCCCAACACGGCTGTCAGCGCAGACTGACGGGTAAGCCGGGAGGTACGTTGCAGCGACATAGAGGGCGTCTCGCGTCTGGTGACGTCAGGGCGTGTCGGGCACGCTAAGTGTCTGTATCTATTTTGGTGGCATGTGCCTTCTTGCACAAGCCTAGCAAAGTGGCTGGAAATTGTCAAAAATTCCTATTCAAAAATATCTTTTCGGCCAAACTTTCTAATACAATGTTGATGGATGCTCACCAACCCTGGCTCTGGCGTCTGCATCTAACATCCAGGGGAAAGATAAGCAGGCCATTCCCCTGGGAGGGAAAGACCATGGCACGTTTTGATACACCGATCACCACCAACGATCAGGCGCTGGAGCGCGTGTTGAGCGCAGGCATGCCCGTGTTGCTCATTGTCTGGGGAGGCGCTCCGCTCGACCCGGCCCTGGATGCCGCCATGCGCGACATAGCCCGCGCCGAGGCCGGACGCCTGCTGATCGCGAAAATCAACGCGGACGAGAATCCGCAGATCGTCAGCCGCGCAGGGGCAGGGCCATGGCCCGCGCTGCTCGCTTTCAAAGATGGGCAAGAAGTGGGGCGGGTGAGCGGTGTTCATGCCGCCGACCTGCACGGCTACGCCAGCTACCTGCTGGGGCGCGGGCCGCGCCCAGGGAGCAACGGCGCTCGTCCGGCAGCAACAGGCGAGCGGGTCAACGCCCCCGCCGCGCCGATCACGGTTACCGATGGCACCTTCGCCCGCGAAGTGTTGGAAAGCGACCTGCCAGTGCTGGTAGACCTGTGGGCACCCTGGTGTGGCCCGTGCCGCATGATCGCGCCCGTCGTCGAGAAGATCGCGCGCGACTACGCGGGCCGCTTGAAGGTCGCCAAGCTGAATGTGGACGACAATCCACAGACCGCCATGCGCTATCAGGTACAGGGCATTCCCACGCTGCTGATCTTCAAGGGCGGGCGCGTCGCCGACCGCATCGTCGGGGCGGTCCCCGAACCGTTGCTGCGCGGCAAGGTGGACGCCATCCTGCGCCATTAGGAGACCGTTTGAGGAGACCTGCTCTGCGGCTTTAC
>DDBP01000211.1 GCA_002332795.1 Anaerolineales bacterium UBA2029
GTCAGCGGCGTCGCCGACGGCGCGCGTGCCCGGCGGAACAGCCCGGTCGAGCCGTTCCTGCAAAGCCCACAGGTCGCGTTCTTCGTCGTGTTCTCTCACGACCGCCCTCGCAGATAGTGGCGATCTTGCTTGCTGGTGCCCAGCAGTTCGGCCAGCTTCTTCAGGGCGCGATGCTGGGCGACGGCTACCGCCCGCTCACTCTTGCCCAGGATACGGGCGACTTCCTCATGACTCTTGCGTTCCACGAAGCGCAGCACCAGGATGGTCTGCTGTTCGTCGGTGAGCTGCTGCAGGGCAGCGCGCAGCGTAGCGAACTCCTCTTGCTGGGCCAGGTCGAGTTCCAGCGCCGGCGCGACATCAGCGGCAGAGCCTTCGTCGAGCGCATCGGCGGCGGAGCGCGCCTGCTGGCGGAAGTAGTCGGCCACGCGGGCCGCCGCGATGCGGTAGAGCCAGGCTTCGAAGGGTGCGCCGGTATCGCGGTAGCCGGGCAATCCTTCCACCATACGCAGGAAGACTTCCGCGGTCAGGTCTTCGACGGCGGCATCGTCCGGCACGCGGTAGGCGATGTAGCGCGCGATTGCGTCCACATGGCGACGATAGAGAGCGGCCATGGCCTCACCATCTCCGCGCTGCGCGCGCGCAATGAGCTGTTGCTCCGACGTACCACTCATACCAGGTCTGGGCGCTGTCTGCTAGAGAATACCCGACCCTTACTATAACCCATGTGGTACGCCCGCAACACCGCCCGCTGGTACCTGTCTGCACACCCCATGCTACGTCCATGAAGGCGTCCTCTGGAGGACGAAATAGGCGGGGGGCTGGAAACGCTGCATACAGATGGCCAGCCCCCCTGGCATTGAGTTGGTTATCCGGCCCCCCGCCTGCCCACGACTACGGTTTGCCCTTGCCCTTGTCCTTGTCTTTGGTCTGACCGGGTGCCTGATCGCTCTTGCCCGGCGAGCCGTCGCCGCTGTGCCCCGGAGCCATCTCGCTCTTGCCAGGGCCACTGTCGGGCGCGGTGGCGGGTTCAACCTCTTCGCCCGCTTCGGTTTCCTCGCGATGGCGCTCGCGAGCGCGCACCGAGATCGCCTGCCCCGGCGCAAGCTCGCTGGGGTGCACATCGAACTGCTTCTTGATCTCGCCCCAGCCCAGACCGCTGGCGAAGAGATCGAGCAGTTCCTGGGCGGTCACCGTGCCATCGTGCTCGGCCAGCAACAGCGCCCGCGCGATCTCGCCGAAGCCGTAGCCGTCGCAGTGCCAGCCCATGATCGTGTCGTAATCCACCTCGAAGGAAGCCGCCAGCGCCTCGGCGACCGGGTGATTGGGACGATCGCAGACAGTCTCGCCTTCGTCCTCATCGGTGTCGCAGGCATCGCCGATCCCGTCTTCATCGGCGTCGGCCTGATCAGGATTGGCGACCAGCGGGCAGTTGTCCTCGCTGTCCAGCACGCCGTCTCCGTCGTCATCGGTCTCGCAGGCATCGCCGATCCCGTCTTCGTCGGCGTCGGCCTGGTCAGGATTGGCGACCAGCGGGCAGTTGTCCTCGCCGTCCAGCACGCCGTCTCCGTCAGTATCCTCGCCCAGGTCGCAGGCATCGCCCACACCGTCTTCATCGGCGTCGGCCTGATCGGGATTGGCGACCAGCGGGCAATTGTCCTCGGCATCGAGCACGCCATCCTGGTCATCGTCGCCATCGCAGACGTCCCCCAGACCGTCTGCGTCGGTATCGGTCTGCTCCGGGTTGTAGAGCGCCGGGCAGTTATCCAGGTCGTCCGCGACGCCGTCCTCATCGCTATCCGGCTCGCAGGCATCGCCCACGCCGTCACCGTCAGCATCGGCCTGATCGGGGTTGGCGATCAGCGGGCAGTTGTCTTCGGCATCGAGCACGCCGTCTTCGTCGTCGTCACCATCGCAGGCGTCGCCGAAGCCGTCAAGGTCTGTGTCCACCTGATCGGGATTGTAGACAGCGGGGCAGTTGTCCAGTTCGTCGGGCACGCCGTCGTTGTCGGAGTCCTCGCCGGTGACCACTGTCAGCGAGATGACCTGAATGGTGTCACCGTCGGGCAGCAGCCAGCCAGTGACGATCACATAGTCACCCACCTGCAGCGTGGCTGGCCTGAATGCACCAGCGGGCGCAATGGTGTAGCCGTCAATGATGATGGCATCCGGCGTGATGCTTTCGACGAACCCTTCGATTTCGATGGGCACGTCGGCGGTGTCTTCGCCGCCATCCTGGGCCTGCGCGGGTACCAGCCATGCCAGTGCCAGGATCAGAGCGATGGTGACAATCCCAAGGCGCAAACACGTTTTCATGATCGAACTCCTTCTCAAGCCATCGTGTGGACGAAGGTCTGGCCGGCCTTTCTATACGCTATACCGCTCAACGGCCCGCAACATCACTGCGCAGGGGAGCCAGGCAGTACAAAGCGGCTATTGAAACAGGGCATACATTAAGTCGTCAGACAGGAAGAAGTGTAGGAGGGAACAGACATTGGCCAGAAGGCAATCATGGAGCGGAGGACGTATCCTGATTGGCCTGTACTGTGCGCACCAACCCCGCGATCAGCGCTTCTTTCTGCGCCGCCGACAGGCGCGCTGCCGGGTGCGCCAGACGGTAAGTGCCCGGCGGCATTGAACCGTCGCGGATGACCGCCTCGATGCGTTCCGAAAGGGTCTTGGGCGGGAAGGGATCGTTCGGGTCTACATATTCGTCATCGGCGTGACGATCCCATTCGGAGAAGTTGAGTGCCTCGCGTCCCTCGGTCACGTCGTACCAGATCACCCACGACGACGGCGCGATGCGGGCATACCACGGCCAGGCGGTCTCGTTGCTGTGACAGTCGAAGCAGGCCGTCTGTGCCAGCGCCCGCGTCTCCGGTGAGTCCCAGACTGGCTCGCGCAGCACCGGCGGGTTCTGGCGCGGGACGGGGAGGAATTGTATCGCGCCCAGGAAGAGCAGGCCGATGATAGCGTCGATGGTCAGCGTGCGCGCCCACCAGCGCCGCGAACGTCCCAAGACTGTGCGAGAGGGAGACAGTGTGCTCACCACAACTCCTCAGGATGGCCGTCCAGGATCGATGCCTTGTTGTGACGTAGATTATAGGGGAAATGCCCTGCTCAAGACGCGGTGAGTCCCCAAACAAGGCTAGAAACAAGCCTTTTAGTAGTATAATTGACGCAAAGGGTCTTGAACGATTTCAGGGTAGGGAGAAAATCTCATGAAAGCCAAAGCTGTTGTCCTGATTGTCACCGTGCTGCTGATCGCATTGGCTGCGCTGCCCGCCGGGGCCATCACCGGCGGCGTGCCGGATGGCGGGCAGCATCCGTATGTGGGGCTGGTCGTGTTCTACGACGCGGCTGGCAACCCGCTGTGGCGTTGCTCTGGCACGCTGCTGACTCCCACCATCTTCCTCACTGCCGGGCACTGCACCGCTCCAGACGGCCCTGCCGTACCTGTTTCCGCGCAGGTGTGGTTCGACGAGAACGTGACCACTGCCACGGGCTATCCCTTCAGCGGTGGGGTCACCGGCACGCCTTACACACATCCCCTCTACAACTTCGGCGCGTTGCCGGCGACCTATGACGTGGGTGTGGTGGTGCTCGGCTCCCCTGTGACCGACAAAGGCTATGGCGCACTGCCGCCGGTCGGCTTGCTGACCGACCTGGACACGCGGCGCGGGCAGAAAGACCTGACCTTCATGGTCGTCGGCTATGGTTTGCAGGAAATCAAGCCGACCTTCATGGCCGAGCGCTCGCGGCTCAAGGCCACGTCTACCCTGGTCAACCTGCGCAGCGCCCTGACAGACGGTTACAACCTGCACACGACCAACAATCCCGGCAAGGGCAACGGGCGCGGCGAGACATCGGGCGGGACGTGCTTCGGCGATTCCGGTGGGCCGGTGTTCTATCCCGCCGACTCCAACCAGGTGGTGGGCATCACCTCCTTTGGCCTGAACCAGAATTGCAAGGGCGCCGATTTCGCCTTCCGTACCGATCTGCCCGATCTGGCCGGCTGGATACTGGGGCATTAGTCCCCTTCCTCGCTCCAACAGCAACGGGCCGCTCGAACGTGAGCGGCCCGCTCCTTGCCCCTGCTCCCAGAATTCAGCGACGGTCGCGGATGGCGCGGCCCGACAGCGGCGCGCCCAGCAGTGGCCCGAACAGGCAGAAGTCGAACAGGCCCGCCGCCAGCGGCACCAGCCCGACGACGGCGATCACGATGCCCGCGGTATCCTTGACCACGACCAACCCCACAACGATCAGGGCGATCCCCGCCACGATGCGCAACAGACGCCCCGCTGCGCTCGACATGAAACGTGCGAAAGCCATTGGCCCGGCTCCTTTCGTCCGAATACGGCTCAAGCGAACTACCTACCCTGATCTACGGACGAAAACGGGCACCTGGATTGGCGCGGCGCGGAATCGGGGTTGCGCTTCGCTCAGCGCAAGGCACGCTGATACCAGCGATAGTGCTTGTAATCGTCCCCGCCATAGGCGCGCACGATCCGATTCATCGGCTCGTTGGTCTCCAGCACCCAGCCGGCGTCGGCGTACGTCCAGCCCGTCTCCGCGCTGAGAGCGGGGGCCTGCTCGAAGAAGTGGGCGAACATGGCCGCCTCGACGCCAATGCCCCGGAAGTTCTCGCGCACGCCCATCAGCGCGATGCGTACCCGCGTGATCTTGGAGCGTATCTTCCAGTGCCAGAAGACCTGCGCCAGCGTGAGCAGGGTCGGCTTGCCGGGGCGCGGGTAGGCGGCCCGCAGCGGCTGATTCAGGTCGGGGAAGGCCAGCAGAAAGGCCGCCGGTTCCCCGCGCACCTCGGCGAAGAAGGCCAGCCGCGGCTCCAGGTATTGCCCCAGGTCGCGGACGAGCGCGTCGAGTTCCGCATCGGAGAGCGGGACGAAGCCCCAGTTGTCGTCCCACGCCTGATTGTAGATGTCCTTGAACAGTGCCAGGTCGCGCCGCATCTGGCGCGGGTCGAGCGTGCGCACGGTGATACCGCGCCGCTCGTTGTTCTTGCGGGTCACGCGCAGCGTCTGTTCCAGCTTGGGCGAGGCCGTCCAGTCCTTGAGAGTGATACGGAAGCTGTAGGTGTCCATCACCTTGACAAAGCCGGGCGTATTCTCGATCAGGCGTTGCACATAAGGATAGTTGTAGGGCATGAGGATCACCGGCGGATCGTCGAAGCCTTTGATCAGCAGGCCGCACTCGTCGTTGGTGGAAAAACTGGCCGGGCCGCGCAGGGCATCGTAGCCTTTGGCCGCGACGTACTCCGCCGCTGTCTCCAGCAGGGCCGAGGCGGCTTCCTGGTCGTCGTAGACCTCGAAACAGCCGAAGAAGCCAATATGCTCGTGCTGGAACTCGTTGTGCCGATGGTTGATGATCGCCGCGATCGTGCCGACCGGCTCGTCGCCGCGCCAGGCGATGAAGTAATCGCCCTCCATGTGCTGCCACGATGGATTCTTGCGCCGGTCGAGCTTGTGCCGTTGCATTCCCACCAGCGGCGGCACCCAATAGGGATCGCCCCGGTACAGTTGCCAGGGGAAACGCAGAAACGTCTCGAAGTCGGCCTTGCTTTCGACCTTGCGCACGGTCAATGGTGCAGACATGAGATCCCCCCTCAAGCAGATGAGCAGTGCTCGGTTTTCAGTGAGCAGCAGACAGCGACCAGTATAAACAGATCGCCCACTTCGCCCCAGCCGGGGCATGTGGTTATGGGGCGACGAACGACCAGGAGGGGCGATCCAGTTGTGGCAAAGCTACAGAGAAAAGGGGGACCGCGCTTCTGGCAGGCCGCGCGGCTCAGGCGATGCTCACCAGGGCGTAGTGCAACGAAGGGGAAAGTTGCGCGTCACCGCAACTGCTCAGCGTGTCTGGGCCGGGTTGCTCGCGCACGGCGACCAGCCGTAGCGCGCCATCCGCTTCCCTGAACGAGACAGTCCACTCGCCCGCCCCACACGGTTCTACGCCCTGCAGATCGAAAGCGGCCAGCGCCATCTGACCGGTGTGCCGCCGCAGGTAGTACTCGGCAGCCTGCGCAGGCGGTGGATAGGCCGCGCGCGCCCGGTAACTGTCCAGCACCAGGTTGCCCTGCCGGTATGACCTGTAGATCGTCTCGGCTGTGTCCGGCGAAACCCGCCCGTAGACCAGACCCGGCGGGAAGATGAGCAGATTGGCGGCGAAGCGGTGCCCACCCACGTGCGATGACTGCCACACCGCGCTTCCGGCCAGAGCCGCCAGCCTCTCGTATACGGGCACGCCGTGCCGCGCGCAGCAGCGATCGCGCCGTCCGTGCGTGCAGACCAGCAGCAATGGATCGTTGTGCCGCGCGTCGTCGAAGGTACCTTGGCCCGCGGCGACGGCGCTCAAGTCCAGGTCGAGCAGGTCTTCGTAGCGGCTCAGGGCGAAAACATGCTGGCGGTAGGGCCATGTGGCCTGTACGACGAAAAAGCGCGGGCCACCGCTCACCAGGCGCGGCTGCTGACGAATGAGCAGCGCGCGGCTTTGCGGGTGCGCCGCCAGGAACGCCCCCAGGTATTTCTTGACCGGCGCGGGCAGTGCGCTATCGGGAATGGCTTCCGGCTCCCAGCGCCCGTCGTACTCCAGCAACAACCAGGTATGGGCCGGTTTGAAGTTGCCGAACTGAGCTTCGCCAAGCGCCAGCGCGAACTCGGAACAGGTGACTGTGGGCGAAGCAGCCGTTGGCACTACGACACCTCCTCGTCGGCGGTCGGTCTGCCCAGCAGGCGCTTGAGCGCGCCCAGGGCCGTGAACTGACGCATGTAAGTCAGGTTCTCCGGCGTGAAGGGGCGCGGCTCGATGCCGAAGACCTCGGTCAGGGCGTTGTGCTCGACGACGTTGTCCACCTTCAGCAGGTCCAGCAGACTGCTGCTCACTGGCGGGTTGGGCAGCGCCACTTCCATCAGTTTGACCACGGGGCGCAGCAGGGGCACGGGGACGTTGATCGTCAGGCGGCGTGTCCCCAACGCGGCCAGCACGCGCTCGACGATCTGCGCGTAGGTCAGCACTTCCGGCCCGCCCAGCGCGTATTCCTGGCCGATCGTCCGGTCGTCGTCCAGGCAGCGCGCTGTCGCCGCGACCACATCGCCCACCCACACTGGCTGGAAACGCGCGCGCCCGTCGCCGACGATGGGGAAGATCAGCGGCGTCAGTTTGATCAGCCGGGCCTGCACGTTGGCGAACTCGTCTTGCGGCCCCCAGATGACCGAAGGGCGCAGGGCTGTCCAGTCCAGGTCAGAGGCAGCGACGTATTCCTGCGCTTTGCCCTTACTGGCCAGGAAACGATAGGGCAGGCGGCTGTCGGCCCCGTTCTGACTCATGTTGATCAGGCGGCGCACGCCCGCGGCCCTGGCTTCCTCCACGACGTTGATGGTGCCCTGCGTGTTGATGCGCTCGTAGTCGCCGGGGCGCTTTTCGATGGCCACCGCCACCAGGTGCACGATGGCGCTGACCCCTTCCAGAGCGGGGCGCAGTGTCTCTGGGCGGGTGACATCGCCCTGAAAGATTTCGATACGGTCGCGGATATCGGCCAGGCGTTGCGCGGCTTTGGCCGGGCTGTGTACCAGGGCGCGCACCGCCTTGCCCTGCGCGACCAGATGGCGGACCAGGTTGTTACCCACATATCCGGATGCGCCGGTGATCAGTATCATGCTCATCTCTCCAGTCTCTGATTCAAAGTCTAGTGCATTCCATGACGGGCGACGAATGAGAAAATGATGAGCACCCCCCCAAAGTTTGGGGGGTGCCCATGCCTGTACAGACCCCTTCTGCTTGTCCTACAATCTCCGCTGGTTGATAATGCAGACAAAAGCAGCCGCGCCGGATTCCTGCCGGCGCTCGCTGATAGGAGAAAGGACAGCGTTGCCCATGGCCACCAGGGAACAGGACAAATGGTATGCGTTGCCTGTGCCCGACACACTGGCACGCCTGGCCACCAGCGTCGAGACCGGCCTGAGCGATGCGCAGGTCGCCGAGCGGCAGGCGCAATTCGGCAAGAACGAATTGCCCACGGAGAGCGAAACCCCGCTGTGGAAGCTGCTGCTCAGTCAGTTCACCGAAGTGATGGTGTTGGTGCTGATTGCCGCTGCCATCATCTCGGTGATCATCGGCGACACCAAGGACGCGATAGTCATCCTGGCCATCGTGTTGCTGAACGCAGCGCTTGGCTTCTTCCAGGAATACCAGGCCGAACAGGCACTGGCCGCGCTGAGCCGGATGCAGACACCCATCGTGCGCGTGCGGCGCAACGGGCACGTGCACGAACTGAGCGCCACCGAACTGGTGCCCGGCGACATCGTGCTGCTGGAGGCGGGCGATCGCGTCCCTGCCGATGGCCGCCTGGTGGAAGCGGTCAACCTGCAGGTGGACGAAGCGGCGCTCACTGGCGAGTCGCACGCCGCGCTCAAATCGGTGGAGACCCTGCCGGACAGTGACCCGCCCCCCGCCGTCGGCGATCGCAGCAACATGCTCTATATGGGCACCGCCGTCACCTATGGACGGGCGGTGCTGGCCGTGACCGCCACCGGACTCAAGACCGAACTGGGCACGATTGCGGCCTTGTTGCAGCGCGTCGAGAAGGGGCGTACCCCCCTGCAGGAGCGCCTGGAGCGTGTCGGCGTGATCCTGGCGGGCGCGGCGTTGGCCGTCTGCGCCCTGGTCTTCGTGGCGGGGGTGTTGCGCGGCGAAGACATTGAGGAAATGCTGCTGACAGCGATCAGCCTGGCCGTCGCCGCCATCCCCGAAGGGTTGCCCGCGGTGATCACTATTGCGCTGGCGCTGGGCGCGCGGCGCATGGTGCGCCGCCATGCCCTGATCCGCAAGCTGCCCGCCGTTGAAACGCTTGGCTCGGTGTCGGTGATCTGCACTGACAAGACCGGCACCCTGACGCGCAACGAGATGACGGTGACGCTCATCGGCCTGCCGGGGCGCGACGACGTGACGGTAGAGGGCGTCGGCTATACGCCCGTGGGGACGTTCTACGAGGGCAAGCGGCCCATCAACGTGGTTGACGATACTGTGCTGGCGCGGTTGCTGAAGGCCGCCGCGCTGTGCACCGATGCCTTCCTGGAGCAGGTGCCCGGCAATGGCCGCTGGGAAGTGGTCGGCGACACCACCGAAGGCGCGCTGCTGGTAGCAGCCCGCAAGGCTGGTTGGAGCCGCTCGGTGCTGGAAGACGATCTGCCGCGCCGGGCCGAGATTCCTTTCTCGTCCGAGCGCAAGGCCATGACCACCATTCATCAGCCACGCGGACGCTTCGTCTCCGAGCTGTTCGAGCACGCGCCCTATGTGGCCTTCACCAAGGGCGCGCCGGATCAGTTGGTGGCCTGGGCGTCGCAGGAAGTCATGCCCGACGGCCCGCGCCCGCTCACGCCCGAACGCCGTGCGGCCTGGCTGGCCAAGATCGAGGATATGGCAAGTCGGGGGCTGCGCGTGATCGGCATCGGCTACCGCCCGCTGCCGGAAATCCCGCAGGACCTGACGCCGGAAGTCGTCGAGCGCGACCTGACTCTGCTGGGGCTGATCGGCATTGTGGACCCGCCTCGCCCCGAAGCCAAAGAAGCGGTGCGCGTCGCGGCTGAGGCGGGCATCCGCACGGTGATGATCACCGGCGACCACAAGTTGACGGCCGTTGCCATCGCCCGCCAACTGGGGATCATGGGCGAGCACGACCGCGCCCTGACCGGCGTCGAACTGGATCAAATGAGCGACGAAGAGCTACGGAGCGTGGCGCTGGAAACGTCCGTCTACGCCCGCGTGTCGCCCGAACACAAGCTGCGCGTGGTCAAGGCATTGCAGTCGCACGGGCAGATCGTGGCCATGACCGGCGACGGCGTCAACGATGCGCCGGCGCTCAAACAGGCCAATATCGGCGTGGCCATGGGCATCACTGGCACCGACGTCAGTCAGGGGGCCGCCGACATGGTGCTCACCGACGACAACTTCGCCACCATCGTGGCCGCCATCGAAGAAGGGCGCACCATCTACGACAACATCCGCAAGTTCCTGCGCTATCTGCTGAGCACCAACGCTGGGGAGATCGTGACCATGTTTGCCGCGCTGCTCATGGGGCTGCGCGTGCCGCTGCTGGCCATTCAGATTCTGTGGATCAACCTGGTGACCGACGGCCTGCCTGCCATCGCCCTGGGCTTCGAGCCGAGCGAACCGGACGTAATGAAGCGCAAGCCACGCCCGCCGCGCGAGAGCATCTTCGCCCGCGGCGTGGGCCTGCACATCATCTGGGTGGGCCTCTGGATCGGCATCGCCACGCTCATCGGCTACCTGTGGGCGCTCAACCGGCACGGCGGCGAACTGTTCGATCCTGGCGAAGAAGCGTTGCGCGTGGCGCGCACCGTGGCTTTCTCTGTGCTGGCGCTGTCACAGGTGTTCGAGGTGTCGGCCATTCACGGCGGCGAGGCGTCCTTCTTGCGCACCCCGCTTCACCGCAACAAACTGTTGTGGGCTGCCGTCACCCTGACCGCCGTGTTGCAGATGCTGGTGATCTACGTCCCCTTCCTGCAGTCGATCTTCGACACCACCGCGCTGGATGCTGCCGAACTGATCGTATCGTGGTTGCTGGCGGGATCGCTGTTCCCGGCGGTGGAGTTCGAGAAATTCCTGCGGCGACGGCGCACGCGCCGCGCGGAGTTGCTGGCTGCTGCGCAGGCCACACCCTGACGGGGCCATAGCCTTCGACGCCCCCGGCGGTGACGCTAACCGCCAGGACGCAGAGAGCGCAGAGGGGAAGACCGGGCAAGGAACCTCTGCGCTTCTCTATCTCCGCTCCCGAACCCTTGACAGCCGGGCGTGCGGCAGCTAGAATCCTAACTGAAAAACATTTTCATTTACTGTTGTCCCTGTCTGTCTCTGCAATGCATTTGGTGAGGTGAACGTTGGCGACCGATTTCGAGGCGCTCGCCGATCGTCTGCGTGAGCACGGTCACAAGCTGACACAGCCGCGGCGGGCCATTCTGCAGGTACTGCTGGCCGCGTCCAAACCGCTCTCGCCCGCCGAGATTCAGGCGCGCGGGCAGGTCTTCTGCGCCGACCTGGGGCTGGTGACGGTCTACCGCACGCTGGAGGTGATGGAAGCGCTGGACGTGGTGCGCCCGGTGCACCTGGCCGACGGCTGTCACGGCTACGCGCTATCGTCACCGGGACACACCCATCACGTCGTCTGCGAGCGCTGCCATGCGGTGGTGGAGATCGTGGGCTGCGACCTGGGCGATTTCCTGGATCGCGTGGCGCAGCGCACGGGCTATGCCATCACCGGGCATTGGCTGGAAATCTCTGGCCTTTGCGCCGACTGTCAACGTGCCGACAAAGCGGTATAGGGTCTAAAGGAGCAGGGAATGCCTCAGCACACACCGATCTGGTCACGTATTCTCGCTTCTCCCTTGCTGGCACTGTTGCTCGCCGTCGTCCTGACGGCCTCATCAGCCAGCACACCAGTTGTCGCGCAGGGAGATCGGTTGCAGGTCATGGTCAGCTTCAGCGTGCTGGCCGACGTGGTGCGCAACGTGGCCGGTGACGCCGCCGACGTGGAGACGCTCATCCCGCTGGGCGCAAATCCGCACTCCTACGAACCTTCGGCGCAGGATGTGGTGCGTCTGAGCACCGCCGACGCCGTGTTCATCATCGGGCTGAACTTCGAGGAGCGTCTGCAAAAGGTGGTATACGAGGCGGCAGAGGGCACGGTCTACGAGCTGTGGGGCTGCCTGCCCATCCGCCCGGTGCTGGCCGGCCTGAGCCATGAGCATGAGGGTGAAGACGAGCACGCCGAAGACGAACAGGTCAGCGCAACGCCCGCGGGCGGTCCCGGAATTGCCGGGAGCAGCCTGGACACGCTGTGCGCCGATCACTGGGCGACGGTGCGCGCTGCCTTCGGGCTGGACGACCTGCGGACGCCAGGAGCGGTGACGCGCGACGACGCAGAGTATCTCGAAGTGCTGGGCATGGCCGATCCGCACGTGTGGACCGACCCGGTCAACGTGGCGCTGTGGACGTTGATGATCCGCGACATGCTCAGCGCAGAAGACCCGGCTCACGCCGACGTATACGCAGCCAACGCTGCCGCGTATGTGGGGCAACTCACCGCGCTGCACGCCGATCTGTCGGCGCAGTTCGCCGCGCTGCCCGCCGAGCGCCGCTACCTGGTCACCAACCACGAATCGTTCAGCTATCTGGCCGCGCGCTATGGCCTGACGGTCGTGGGTGTGGTGTTGCCGGGCGGTGGCACGGCCAGCGAGCCATCGGTACAGGAATTGCTGACGTTGATCGAGACAGTGCGTCAGTACGACGTGCCCGCCGTGTTCACCGAGACGACCGTCAGCGACAGCCTGGCGCAACAGATCGCCGAAGAGACTGGCGCGAAGCTGATACAGCTCTACACGGGGTCGCTCAGCCAGGCGGGCGGGCCGACGGACACCTATCTGAACTACATGCGCTACAACGCCGCGCAGATCGTTCAGGCACTGCAGTGACGATGCAAACTGCCCAGACTACAGTCTGTTCATGGGCAGGCAAGGCTAGAGCAAGCGTTAAGGCTGGCTCGCTTCAGTTTACCTCACCCCCAGCCTCGCTTCGCTCGGCTGCCCCCTCTCCA
>DDBP01000205.1 GCA_002332795.1 Anaerolineales bacterium UBA2029
CGGAGAGGGGACTTAGCATAATACTTACCCCCCCCTCTCCGTGTATGGCTGAGGGAGCCGGGGGTGAGGTTTTCAAACGGCCAGTAAACCGTCGTCCGCCGCCGTTCACTTCCAGAGGCCCGCCATTAGGCGCGGCCTCTGGGTGTTTCTGCCATCAGCGCTGGCAAGATGCCTCCCACGCGGTAACATAGCGCCGCCTGTGATCTTGTCTTCGCTCTGTTGCGTATAACCGCACAGCGTATCGTTTCCGTCGGAGGCCGTAGCACTATGTCTCTGTTACGCCGTCTGTCCCTGGTATTACTGATCATGCCCGTCCTGGCTGCCAGCACCGGCCTGTCTTCGGCCACCGCTCAGGCAAATGACACCATCATCATCGGCACCACCGATCTGCCTGCCTCGCTCGATCCCGCCGAAGCCTACGACTTCATGGCCTGGGAAGTGCTCAGTCACCTCTATACGGGGCTGGTGCGACAGGTACCCGGCACACTGGACTACGAACTGGCTCTGGCAGAAAACTACACGGTCAGCGCCGACGGCCTCACTTATACCTTCACCCTGCGCCAGGGGCAGACTTTCAGCGACGGCACACCCATCACCGCGCAGACCTTCGTAGATTCGGTGACGCGCGTGTTGGCATTGCGCCGCCCCGCCCTCGCCCTGGTCGAACCCTATGTGGCCGGGGTCAACGCCCCGTCCGATGATGAACTGACCTTCACGCTCAAACGCCCTACGCCGTACTTCCTGCAACTGCTCGCCCTGCCCGCCTACTACCCCCAGCACCCCACCCTGGCGAGCGCGACAGCTCCGCAACCCTTCGGGGTGGACATTGTCGGCAATGGTCCCTATCGCCTGGAGCGCTTCACCGTGCGCCAGGAAATCGTCCTGCGGGCCGATCCGGCGTATACCCTTGGCCCTGCTCCCAAGACCACAAAGATCGTCTTGCGCCAGTTCGACCGCTCGCAAGACCTGCGCGAGGCGTTGCTGGCACACCAAGTAGACATTGCCTGGCGTGCCCTGCTGCTGGACGATGTCGAGCGTCTCGACGGGCAGCCGGGTCTCCGGGTACTCGATCTCCCGGCCACGCGCACTTTTTACCTCTATCTGAACCAGAACCGTGAACCCACCGACGATCCCCTGGTGCGCGAGGCCCTCACCCTGCTGATTGACCGGAGCGCTCTTGCGCAAGTTCTGGGCAGCCATGCCACGCCGCTCATCGCCCTGGTGCCTCCTGAGTTCGCGACAGCTTACGCCCCCTTGTGGCCAGGCGCGCCCGACATCCCCACCGCCGAAGCGACCCTGCGCGCCGCCGGTTACAAAGAACGGGGCACACCCAAGCTGAGCATCACCGTGGGCTTCTCCCTACCTCTGTACGGCGTGCCCTATGCCGACGCCGTCACCCGGCTGGTGCGAGCCAGCTTCCAGCCAACCAGCTTCGTGGACTACAGCACCTTCACCGACGTTGACGGGGCCACCTTCATGGACGTGCTGCAAGAAGGGGGTATCGGCCTGGCCGTCTTCGCCTGGACGCCAGTCGTGCCGCACCCTTACGCTTACCTGTTCCCGCTGCTGCACTCGTCGCAGGCGTTGCCTACCAACGGGCGCTTCGCCCGCCCAGAGCTTGATCTGTTGCTGGATCAGATCGCCGGGCAGGCAGACGCTGAGGCGCAGGCCGCGCTCTACGCTCAACTGGCCGAGTGGGTGCTCGACGATCACGCGCTGGTTCCCTTGTGGCAGGATCACCTGCAGATCGTCGCCTGGGACACGATCGAGGGGATCGCGGTAGCGCCGAACTACTGGCTGAGCTACGGTCAGCTTGCCCGCCGCTGACTCTTCCACAAGAAAGTACAGAAGCCGCGTTGGTCTGGGCGCGGCTTCTGTCGTCAAAGCAGGATGTCACATCAGAACGGCATCACGGCTTGGAATCGTAGCCGGGGCCGCTCTTGAAGAACTCATAATTCCACTTGATGTCCTGCGTCAGGTCAACGATTTCGCCGCCCTGCGCAGCGACACGCTGCTTGGTCTCGAAGGGGATGCGCTCCTGTCCCGCGGACATCTCGTAGGCGCTGGGCACCTCTTCCTCGACGAAGATGGCCTCGAAGGGGCACTCAGGCACACACGCCCCGCAGTCAATGCAGGTATCGGGATCGATGAAGTACCAGGGCCACTCGTTTTCTGGGAAACCGGGCACGATACAATCAACGGGGCACACCTCGGCGCAGGCCCCGTCGCGCAAACACAGGCTGGTGATGATGTGAGTCATGTGTTCCTGCTCCTTATGGTGGTATCCACCCAAAAGCCCTTCGGGCACTACTTGGTCTTCCGATACTCCACGAGGCCCATATGCGGCCTTCAGCAGTGGCTGCGCCGGGACATCACGGGGTACCAACCATCACTATAGCAAACCAGACTGCACTTGTGCAAGCGTTATGGATATGATCATTCCTCTGTCATTCAGGCAGACTCTTCGCCGCGATGGGCTGGCAGGGTGAAGCTGAAGGTGCTGCCCTGGCCCGGTGTGCTTTCTACCCCGACGCTGCCCCCCAGTTTCTCCACGATACGCCGGACAATGGACAACCCCAACCCATGCCCGCCGCCGTGATGCGTCGCCTTGCGGTTGAACTCAGCGAATAGATGCTCCCGCGCTTCTGGAGTGATGCCCGCCCCATTGTCTTTGACCCAGAAGCGAATCAGGTCGCCCTCACGGGTTGCGCCCAGTTCGATGCACGGTGGAGAGCCGCCGTACTTGATGGCGTTGCTCAGGAGATTCTCCCACACTTCCTCCACCCACGGCGCGTACCCCAGGGCCACCGGCCAGTTTCGCGGCATACTGATCTCCGCTCCCCTTTGCTGAATCTGTCGGCTCAGCCGTGACCTGGCCTCGGCCACGATTATCTCCGTCTTCAGCGCGCTGAGCGTGACACTCTCCTGCCGGACGCTCGCCAGCAACAGCAGCTCGTCCACGATGCGCACGATTTTGAAGGCCATGTTCAATTGATCGTCTGCCAACTGCGCCGTCTCTTCGTCTCCCAGCTCGCGCAGACGATCGGCCACCAGTTCGCTCAGGCCGATGATGACCGAGAGCGGATTCTTGAGATCGTGCGCCACCGTATGGGCAAAGGCATCGAGTTCGGCGATCAGCTTCTCTCGTTCCTCGATTTCCTGCTGCAGCGCCACATTCTTCAGCCGATAAATCTCCGCCTGCTGACGCGCCTTTTCGGCCTCATGCGTGGCCTCCAGGCTGCGCACGCGGACCGAGAATATCTCCTGAGAAGTATCCTGATTCAGAGTGTGGAAGCGCTTGTAATGCTCCAGGCTCTCGCGCAGGTGTCCCGTGCGCTCATACACTTCGGCCAGGGCTGCGTGAATCTCGGCCAGGACGGGCTTGCTGCCAATCTCTT
Organism: Anaerolineales bacterium UBA2029; assembly: GCA_002332795.1. Classification (GTDB taxonomy): domain Bacteria; phylum Chloroflexota; class Anaerolineae; order Aggregatilineales; family Aggregatilineaceae; genus UBA2029. The sequence continues at coordinate 3,399 of DDBP01000205.1, forward strand.
CGGCCACCTCACGTGCCTGCTCCAATACCAGCAATGCCTGCCCCGCCTTGTCCTGATCCAGCAACAGGTGACCAATGTCCAGCAGGATAGCCGCCTCGAACTGCCGATAGCCGCGGTCTCTGGACAGCGCCAGTGACTGTTCGAAGTAGTGCAGCGCCTGTTCGGGGTCTCCCGCGGCGCGGTAGATTTTGCCAATGTTGCCCAGGGCTTCTGCCTCAGCGCGCGGGTAGGCGATCTCGCGATCCAGGGCCAGGCTCTGCTGCTCGTAAGCCAGCGACCGTTCGTAATCGCCCAGCAGCAGATAGGCCTTGCCGATGCTATCGAGCGCCTGCGCCTCACCGTGCCTGTAATCCAACTGCCGGTGCATCTCCAGGCTGCGCTCAAGCTGCACCAGCGCCGCCTGCCGGTCGCCCAGGTGCAGCAACATGTAGCCGGTGTCGTTGAGCACGCTGGCGATCAGGTGAGGGTCGCCGCTCATTTCGGCCAATCGCTGCGCGCGATAGCCCAGCTCCAGAGCCAGCGAGGCATTGCCCAGGAAGTAGTGAATCCCCGCAAGGTGATTGACCGTGTAGGCTTGCTTGCCGCGCTCACCCAACACATCGAAGAGGATCGCCGCCTGTAGCCCCAGTTCGAGCGCTTCCTGATACCTGGATTGATCCCAGGCCAGTATGGAACGGATCATCAGACTGTAGGCCAGCCCATACTGATAGGGGGCTTCACCGGTGTTCGCCAGGCTTGCGGCTTCTTCCGCCAGGCTCTGGCTACGCTGAGGGTCGCCGTGCAGCAGTGCCCAGGCCTGATCGTTGAGCCGATCAACCTGTTCCTCGCGGGATGGACTTGTCAGGCGGTGCAGGTCGAGTTCAGTAGAGTCATAGCCCATAGTCGGACCACTCGTTCGTTGCAGTTCACAGGGGCGGACACAGTACGATTTGCGTTGGAACGCTTTAGTATAAAACCGGTTGCGCCATACCTGCAAGCGCCCTGCAAAGAGACAAGCAGTCAGGCTGATGACCTGCGTCTGAGACGGGGAAAATAAAAAGGGGCGAGTTTTCTCTCGCCCCGTGCTGCTCTTGGTTCGCCTACGACCTGGCGTTGTAACCTGGGCCGTTGCGGAAGAACTCGTAATTCCACTTGATGTCTTCCGTCAGATCGACGATCTCGCCACCCTTGGCCGTGTAGCGCTGCCCGCCGTGCGGCACGCGCTCCTGGCCGGGTTTCATCTCGTAGGCGCTGGGGACTTCGTCCTCGGCAAAAATCGCCTCATAGGGGCACTCGGTCGCGCACGCGGCGCAGTCAATGCAGGAATCCGGATCGATATAATACCAGGGCCATTCGCTCTCCGGAATGCCGGGTACAATTGCCTCGGAAGGGCACACATCCGCGCAGACACCGTCGCGCAGGCACAGGCTGGTCACCACGTGTGGCATGGTAATATCTCCTGAGAAACTTGGTCTCAACACTTCTTTCACTATACCCCACCTGCACCCCCTGTCATGTGAAAAAACACACTCAGAACGGTTGACGATAGGCACACCTTCGCCTGCCTCACCCCTCAAAAAGACGGGCCAGGCCGAAGCGTATACTCCGGTCTGGCCCGCTTCTCTCACAAGCTCTGGTGCGTGCTAGCCGCCCGCAGCCGCCTTGAAACGCTCGGCCACGTCCGCCCAGTTGACCACGTTCCACCACGCCTCGACATACGCCGCGCGGTTGTTCTGATACTTCAGGTAATAGGCGTGCTCCCACACATCCAGCACCAGCAGAGGCCGCACGCCCCACTGCGTCAGGTTCTGGTGCTTCTCCGCCTGCAAGACCTCAAGCTGCCGGGCCAGCGGCTCCCAGACGAGCAGCGCCCACCCGCTGCCCTCGACCTGATTGGCCGCCGCCGAAAAGTGCGCCTTGAACGCGGCGAAGCTGCCGAAATCCCTGGCGATCTGCGCGGCCAGTTCGCCGGACGGCTCTCCGCCGCCACCGTTACCCGCCGGCGCCATGTTCGGCCAGAAGATGCTGTGCAGCAAATGCCCCGACCCGTGAAATGCCGCTTCGCGCGACCAGTGCTTGACCAGGCCCAGATCGCCTGCAGCGCGGGCCTGCTCCAGCTTGTCCAGCGCGTTGTTCAGCCCGTTCACATACGCCAGATGATGCTTGTCGTGATGCAGGCGCATGGTCTGTTCGTCAATGTACGGTTCCAGCGCGTCATACGCATATGGCAGAGGAGGCAACTCATATTTGATAGCCATTTTTCGTTTCTCCTTGTGCGTGTTACTACACCCCTGCGGGGTGCCAGACCGTTACCAGGGACGGCGACCCCGCCCAAAGAGAGAGGCGCAATGAGACGTAGCATGGCTGGTGTCGCCGCAAGTTCACACAGGGATTATAAGAAAATCCACCGCGCACCGCCCAATAAGAATCGCGTTGGAGTCAGGTCACCAGGGCATGTCGTCCGCCCTGCCAGCCAACGAAAACGGGCGCGGCTCATCGGCCACGCCCGCCAGCAATCCCCCACGGAGCCAAGCTACAGCCCCACCATCGTCCGCCGCAGCAAGGCCAGGTCTTCCAGGGCGCGGCCCGCCCCCACCGCCACGGCCACCATCGGGTCCTCGGCGCGATAGGCAGGCACGCCCACCTTCTGCGTGATGTATACGTCTATGCCGCGCAACAGCGCACCGCCGCCCGTCAACACAATGCCCCGGTCTATGATATCCGCTGCCAGTTCCGGCGGAGTCTTCTCCAACACGCTCTGCGCCGCGCTGACGATAGTTTCCAGAGGTTCGCGGATGGCCTCGACCACCTCGCTGGTGGTGATGGTGATCGTGCGGGGCAGCCCGCCGACCTGATCGCGCCCCTGAATCTCCATGCTGAGTTCCTGGCCGATGTCCACCGCCGCGCCAATCTGAATCTTCACCGACTCAGCCGTCGGCTCGCCGATGACCAGGCTGTATTTGCGCCGCACATAGTTGATGATCGCCTCATCCAGGCGCATCCCACCCATGCGGATGCTATCGGCCACCACGATCCCATTCATCGCCAGGACTGCCGCTTCGCTGGCCCCGCCCCCCAGGTTGAAAACCATGTTGCCCGCTGGCGTGCTGATCGGCAATCCGGCCCCCAACGCCGCCAGCAGCGGCTCTGGCAACAGGTACGCCGCGCGCGCCCCCGCCCGTACCGCCGCCTCGTGTACGGCGCGCTTCTCGACGCTGGTCACACCATAGGGCACGCTCAACATGACCTCTGGCCCGCGGAAGTGCAGCCGTCCGCTCACCTTGCGGAAGAAGTAGCGCAACATGGCTTCGGTCACTTCGTAATCGGCAATGACGCCATCGCGCAGTGGCCGCAACACCTCGATATGCTCTGGATGGCGTCCGTACATATCGCGGGCTTCCTGTCCCACCGCCACCACGCGCTCTTCTTCGATGGTGAGCGCCACCATAGACGGTTCCTGGAGCACGATCTGCCCGTCGGCGTAGATCATGACCTTGTTCGTGCCCAGGTCTACCCCCAGTTTTCGCGAGAACAGTCCCATATGAAAGTCGCTTTCCCACGTCGCCGGATTGCGTGTTGTGTCACAACGTATACCGCAAGCCATCGCAACACGCGAAAAAACAACGCACCGGGAACGTATCCGGCGCGTTGTCTCGTGCGCGGCATGATTTCCCGCCGTGCGATCAGGATTCCTCGTCTTCCAGGCTGCGCACCCGCTGCCCCCGCGCCTGCACGCGCCCATAGACCCTGGCGGCGATTTCTGCCCGCCGTAGCTCCTGGGCAATCTCTGCCCGCTGCGCCTCGGAGGGGGTTTCGGCCATCAGGTCGCGCGCGCGCTTACGCGCCGCCTCGATCTCCGCCATATTCAGCTCGTAGACCGACTCGGCATCGTCCGCCAGCACGGTCACTTTGTGAGGGCGCACCTCCACCACCCCCCCATAGACGACGAAGCTCACCACATCCTTGCCCTCGACGATGCGCAGTTCGCCGAAAGCGAGCGTCGTCAGCAGCGGGGTATGGTTGGGCAGCACGCCCATTTCGCCTTCGCTGCCGGGGATGATCACCATGTCGGCGCGGTCCGTGTGATACAGCCGCCGCACGCGCGACACCACCTCTACTTCCAGCGGCATGGTCGTCTCTCCTCTGGCTGGCACGCGCGTTCAAACTGCGCCCGGCCAGCCCGTTGTTATGCCTCGGCCTGCGCCTTGCGGTAACGCTCCAGCACATCCTCGATCGGCCCGGCCATGTAGAACATCTGCTCCGGAATATGATCCAGCTCGCCGTCGAGGATCATGCGGAAACCGCGCACCGTGTCCTTCACCGGCACGTAACGTCCCTCGCGCCCCGTGAATTGCTGCGCCACGAAGAACGGCTGGCTCAGGAAGTACTGAATGCGGCGCGCGCGGGCCACGATCAGCTTGTCGTCCTCCGAGAGTTCGTCCACGCCCAGGATGGCGATGATGTCCTGCAGGTCCTTGTACCGCTGCAAGACCTGTTGCACCTCACGCGCTGTGCGGTAGTGCTCCTCGCCCACGATGTTCGGGTCGAGGATGCGGCTGGTGCTCGCCAGCGGATCGACCGCCGGATAAATGCCCTGCTCGGCAATGGAGCGTTCCAGCGCCAGCGTGCCGTCCAGGTGCGCGAACACCGCCACCGGCGCGGGGTCGGAATAGTCATCGGCGGGCACGTACACTGCCTGCAACGAGGTGATCGAGCCGCGCCTGGTAGACGTGATGCGCTCTTGCAGATCGCCCATCTCCTGCGCCAGCGTCGGCTGATAGCCCACCGCCGAAGGCATACGCCCCAACAGCGCCGACACTTCCGAGCCACTCATGGAAAAGCGGAAGATGTTGTCAATGAAGAGCAACACGTCGCGGCCCTGGTCGCGGAAATATTCGGCCAACGCCAGGCCCGTCAGCGCCACGCGCAGCCGCACTCCTGGCGGTTCGTTCATCTGGCCGAAGACCATGGCCGTCTGGTGAATCACACCGCTTTCCTGCATTTCGCCATAGAGCTGCGTGCCCTCGCGCGTGCGCTCGCCCACCCCCGCGAAGACGGAGAAACCGGCGTGCTCCTTGGCGATGGAGCGGATCAGCTCCATGATCACCACTGTCTTGCCCACGCCTGCTCCGCCGAAAATGCCTGCCTTGCCGCCCTTGCGAAACGGGGCGATCAGGTCAATGACCTTGATGCCCGTCTCGAACATCTCCACCGAGGTTGCCTGCTCCTCGAACGGCGGGGCTTTGCGGTGAATCGGGTAATAGACCTCAGCCTCGACAGGGCCTTTGCCGTCAATGGGGCGACCCAGCACGTTGAAGATACGCCCCAGCGCCACCTCGCCCACCGGCACCATGATCGGCGCGCCTGTCGCATAGGCTGGGACGCCGCGCTGCAGGCCATCGGTAGCGTCCATCGCCACACAGCGCACGCGGTTGTTACCCAGGTGTTGCTGCACTTCCAGGATCAACGGTTCCTGGCCGTCGCGTGGCACGCGGATCGCGTCGTAAATCTCTGGCAGGTCTGCGCCTGGCGGAAAGGCCACATCCACCACGCCGCCCAGAATCTGCGCGACAGTCCCCTGCACCTCTTGTCTGACTCTCGCCACCATACGCTTCTCCTCTAAGCACGAGCGGGGCTACTGGCCCGCCTCCGACTGCCGCAGCGCTTCCACGCCGCCCACAATGTCCAGAATCTCATTGGTGATTGAAAGCTGCCGCGCCTTGTTGTATTCCAGTTGCAGCACCCCGCCCAGCGATTCGGCGCTCTCCGAAGCGTTGCGCATGGCGATCATGCGCGCGCTGTGCTCGCTGGAGAGACTCTCGCGGATCGCCTGCAAAATCTGTAGCTCGGTGAAGCGCGGGATGATCTCATTGAGGATAGCCGCAGCGCTCGGCTCGTAGATGTAGTCGCGGTTGCGGTAGCGCACTTCCGGCTCCGGCTCCACCAGCTCCATGATCTCGCGGCTGCGCGCCTCGAACGGACGCAGCGGCAACAGCGGCAACACGCGCGGCTGTTGCGTCACCGTGTTGATGAAGTTGGTATAGGCGATGAAGACTTCGTCCACCGGCTCGGTCAGGAATTCGTCGAAGACCACCCTGGCGATCTGCGCGATGTCGCCCAGATCGGGGTCGGCGGGCAGGTGCGAGAATTCCGCCACGATTTGCTGATCGCGCAGATAGGCGGGGGCAGTCTCGTCGCGCTCCAGCCGGGCGATGTAGCGCCGGATCAGGTCGCGCCCCTTGCGCCCCACGGTGATCCAGTGCACAGGCCGCTCATACTGCTCGACGAAACGGGTAGCACGCCGCACGATGTTGGCGTTGTACGCCCCCGCCAGGCCACGATCGCCGGTGATGAGCAGAACCGCGATCCGCCGCACCTCTGGCCGCACTTCCAGCAAGGGATGCAGTGGCACGCCGGTGCTTTGCGCGGCCACATTGACCAGCACGTCGTAGGCGTGCTGTGCGTAGGGCCGGCTGGCCAGCACCGCCGCCTGCGCCTTGCGCACCGACGATGCCGACACCGCTTCCAGCGCGCGCGTCACCTGATTGATGTTCTTCACCGACCGGATGCGGCGTCTGATCTCACGTGTCGAGGGCATCTGCCTTCCCCCTTCTGGTCAGCGCCGCTAATCGGCGGCGTGCAGTTCGGACCACGCCACGTTGAACCCGTCAATGGCTTCGGTCAACAGCGCCTCTATCTCCGGCGTCATCTGGTAGTTGACCGCCTTCACCCGCTCTTCCAGGTCGGGATAATTGCTGTGCAGGTAGGTCAGGAATTCCGCTTCCCATTGCTTGACCTGCGGCACTGGCACGTGATCCAGCTTGCCGCGCGTGCCAGCGAAGATCAACGCCACCTGATCCATCAGCGGCGTAGGCTGATACTGCGGCTGCTTCAGGATTTCCTGCAGGCGCATCCCACGGTCAAGCTGCTGCTGCGTGGCCTTGTCCAGGTCGGAGCCGAACTGCGCGAAGGCGGCCAGGCTGCGGAACTGCGCCATATCCAGGCGCAACATGCCCGCCACCGTCTTCATAATCTTGCGTTGCGCGTCGCCACCCACCCGGCTGACGCTCAGGCCGGTGTTCACCGCCGGACGCACACCCGAATAGAACAGATCGCTTTCCAGGTAAATCTGCCCATCGGTGATAGAAATCACGTTGGTCGGGATGTAGGCCGAGACGTCGCCCAGCAACGTCTCGATGATGGGCAGAGCGGTCAGGCTGCCGCCCCCGCGCTCCTTGGATAGCTGCGCGGCGCGCTCCAGCAGGCGGCTGTGCAGGTAGAATACGTCGCCCGGATACGCCTCGCGTCCTGGCGGACGGCGTAGCAACAACGAAACCTGGCGGTAGGCCCAGGCATGCTTGGAAAGATCGTCGTAGATCACCAGGGCATCGCGCCCCTGCTCCATGAAATACTCGCCCATAGCGCATCCGGCATAGGGCGCGATGTATTGCAGCGCCGCCGGATCAGAAGCCGATGCCACCACGACGATGGTGTGCTCCATCGCACCATACTGTTCGAGCGTCGCCACCACGCCGGCCACCTGCGCCCGCTTCTGTCCGATCGCCACGTAGATGCAGATCAGGTCCTGGCCTTTCTGGTTGATGATGGTATCAATGGCGATGGCCGTCTTGCCCGTCTGCCGGTCGCCGATGATCAGTTCGCGCTGCCCGCGCCCGATGGGGATCATGGCGTCAATGGCGCGGATGCCCGTCTGCACCGGGCGAAATACGTTCTGGCGCTCGATCACACCGGGCGCGATGCGCTCGATGGGCAGGTACCCGTCGGCCACGATCGGCCCCTTGCCGTCAATGGGATTGCCCAGCACGTCCACCACGCGCCCGATCAACCCATCGCCCACCGGCACCGAGACGATACGTCCTGTGCCGCGCACCTCGTCGCCTTCCTTGATGTCCACGTAATCACCCATGATGATCACGCCGACATTGTCTTCTTCCAGGTTGAAGGCAATGCCCATCACCCCGTTGGCGAACTGCACCAGCTCCTGGGCGCGCACTCGCTCCAACCCGCTGACGCGCGCAATGCCGTCGCCCACTTCGACGACATAGCCCACGTCCACCGCCTTGATCTCACGCTCGAAGCCCTTGATCTGCTCCAAAAGCCCTTTGGTGATCTCTTTGGTTAGCTCCGCCATATAGCCTGTTCTCCTCGCCGCCAGGGCAAGCGTTCCCGAATAATTCAGGCAGGGCACGCCGCCCCGCGCCATCGTCATAGAAGGCACAGAACAGCATCCCTGATCGCGTCCGAGATGCAGATCGCACCGCGCTGCTGACCGGTCTGCAGGCACCTACCGCTACGGTCACCAGCCAGCATTGTAAAATATAGAACAATTAAAGGCAATTTTCAAAAAACTTATGATAATTTCTGGGGGAGCGGCCTACCCCTCGCCCTCGTCGTGATTGTTCTCGTCCGGGTGCCGCCCGGCCAGGCGCGACACTTTGCGCCCGCCGCCCAGCCCCACGCTGCGCTGATACGCCGCCCAGATGGCCCGCGAAACCACCGTGCGCAGGCCGCCCTTCTCCAATTGATAGAGCGCTTCCGCCGAAGTCCCGCCGGGGCTGGTGACTTCGTTGCGCAGCATGGCTAGGTGTGCCCCCGACTGCGCCGCATACTCCACCGAGCCGCGCATGGTCTGCAAGACCAGCTTTTCCGCCACATGGCGTGAGAAGCCCAGGTGCACCCCCGCGTCTACCATCGCCTCCATGAAGAGAAAGACATGGGCCGGGCCAGTGCCGCTGAGCGCCGTCGCCATATCCAGATAGTCTTCGTCCTGCACGAAGATCTCTTCGCCGAAGGCGCGCAGCAACATCCGCGCCTGTTCGCGCTGCGGTTCGGGGACTTCGGACGTGGCCGTCCATACGCTGATGCCCTGCCCAATGCGCGCCGGTGTGTTGGGCATCACCCGCACCACCGACGCATTGGCCAGCCCGTCGGCGATCTTCTTGATCGGCGCGCCCGCCACGATGCTCACCACCAGCGAACACGTGCGCGCACCACCCCGCACTTCCGGCAAGACCTTGTCGAGCACCTGCGGCTTGACGGAAAGCACCAGGATATCGGCTTTGGTCGCCGCTTCCAGGTTGTCCGTGGTCGTGCGGATGCCGTAACGCGCCGCCAGTTCGTCCAGCCGTTCCTGGCGCGGGTCCGCGGCGATAATCTGCGCTGGCAGGATCATCTGCTGCTTGAGCAGACCATGAATCATGGCCTCGCCCATGTTGCCGCTGCCGATGAACGCAATGGTCAGGTCTCCAAACATGCCCGTTGCCCCCTCGAAATCGCTGGCGCTGATCCTTAAAGGTACTGCACCGTAGCAGGCTTACGGCGTCAGGTAGTACGTCATGTGTTGCAGGTGCGCCGCCGGATCAATGTATTGCACGCGCACTCCCGGTGGCACCGTGATGGTGATCGGCGCGTAATTGAGCAGCGCCTGCACGCCCGCTTCGACCAGCTTGTCGGCGACGCTCTGCGCCTCCGAGGCGGGCACGGCGATCATGGCGATGCGGATGTTCTGCCGCGTGATCTCCTCGACCAACTGACTCATGGGCAGCACGGTCAACTCGCCGATGCGTTCGCCCACCTTGGCCGGGTCAGCGTCGAACAGGGCCGCCACCCGGAAACCGCGCGCCTGAAAGCCGCGATAGTGCGCAATGGCCCGCCCCAGGTCGCCAATGCCTACTACCGCCATCAACCACTCCCGATCTACCTTCAGAATCTGGCGCAGTTGCTCATACAGGTAGCGAACATTATAGCCGGTCCCTTGCTTGCCAAACTCGCCGAAGTGCGACAGGTCCTTGCGTATCTGCGCCGAACTGATCCCCAGGCGCTCGCCCAGTTCGTGCGAGGAAGTATACTCGCGATTCTCCTGGATCATGCGGTTGAGGGCACGCAGGTAAATTGGCAAGCGCCCGATCACGATATCTGGAATAGCAGCTTTGTTTCCCATCCAGTCGCGGCTCCCTTCTCGCCCGACGGCTGCGCTCTCATCGTCCTGATAATATGCCCGGAAATATGGCTCATGGAGAAATGTGAATAGTATAACAAGCCTAGCACGCTTCGCACATAAAAACAATAATCGTTCGAAAAAACTCACCTATTTCGCTCTGATCATTGTCCGGGCGACCTCACCCTGCTATCATCCCCTCAGCGTCTGTGCCTGTCAGGATCATCAGCCATGCCTCAATCTCGCTCAGTTGCCCGCCTCACCCGCCGTGATCTGCTCGGACTGGCAGGCATGGCCGCTGCCGGAAGTGGCCTGGCCTGTCTGGGTACCGTGCTCGGTTACCTGGCCCTGGATCGCCTGATCAGTCCGTCACGCCCCACGGTTACGCTGTCGCCGCCTCCGACGCGCCCTGCCTTGTTCAAGCAGATCGATCGCCCCGGCATCCTGACTCGCCAGGACTGGGGCGCGCAGCCCCCGAATCACGAAGCGCCCAACGAATCCGGCTTCTACAGCGCCGAAAACCCCGACGGCTGGCGCGTCTACGAGGAAGACCTGCGCCAGGTGTACCGCACCGTCGTCATTCATCATTCTGTCCTCTACGAAGGCGACGATCTGTCCACCATGCGCGCCATCCAGGAGCAGCATATGGACCTGCGCGGCTGGGCGGACATCGCCTATCACTTCGGCGTCGGCCAGAGCGGACAGGTCTTCGAAGGCCGCCCGCTGACCGTGCGCGGCACGCATGTGCAAGGCTTCAACACGGGCAGCGTCGGCGTCGTCTTCCTGGGCGACTTCTCCGTGAGCTACCCCACCTCCCTTCAGTTCGAAGCCGGACGCCGTCTGATTGACTGGCTGGCGCTGCGCCTGGAACTCACCCATCTGGCCGGACACAGCGATTTCAACGGCGACACCGACTGCCCTGGCCAGCACCTGCGCGAGATGTTACCGCTCCTGGCTCAGTCAGCCGGGCTGACTCTGGGCACCGGCGGCTATGTGGCCGCCCAGGGATGAGCCGCGCCCGACCGGCCACAGAATCAAAAACGCTCCCTCTGCGGAGCGCCCTTCCCTGACGACCGATACCTTCACGCCAGCGCCCGACGGCCCCGATACCACACATACCACGCCGCCCCCAGGACGACGGCCAGCGCTCCGATGCCAACGGTCAACACGGAGGGTTCGCCTTCTCCTGCCAGCGATTCGCCAGGAGGATAGCCGGTCGCCGGCAGCCCTGTCGGCGCGAACAGTTCGCCCACCGCACTTTGGGCAAAGACGCCCGTCGGCCCGTTGCCCGCCAGCACCACCTGCGTGACCAGCACCCCGTTGACCGGCGCGTGCAGCACAGTGGTACGGACAGACATCCTCACCGACTCTCCGGGCCGCAATTCGGGTACAGAGAGAACCGCCGCGCGGTCGCTGGTGGTCACGACGCCCTGCGAGCTTTCGACATGCTCGATGCGCAGTTCGGCCTGCGGCGTGACAGTGATTATCAGATCGCGTCCGGGCGCTGTGCCCGTATTGTGCAGAGAGACAGTCCACAACACCGGCTCGCCCGGCAGCCCCAGCGCTCCCGCAACGGGCATCCCTGTCACGGTGAGCGCGGCTTGAAATGTCGGCTCTCCCCTGGAAGCCGGACAGAAGGGATTTTCTGCATCCCCTACTGCGACCTTCTCGACACAGCGAGCGATCGCCGGGCTGGACGGACAGGCAGCGGCGCGCACAGGGCGTACCCGCTCGCCCACAGCCAGCGTCCCCAGCAAAACCAATACGCCGAGCAGCAATAGCGCCGCTTTGTGTCGCATGTTCCCCCTGAATCGTCCAACATCTTTGCGCTCATTATACCTGTCGCTTGCCGGTCTGTAAAAAGAGTTGTGCTGCCCTGCTCTGCAGCAGGGTGCGTGCAAAATGTGTCAGGCAGTTTTGCCGCGCTCCGCTTTACCTCACCCCCACTCGGCGCTGACGCGCCTCGTTGCCCCCTCTCCAGTCCAGGC
>DDBP01000075.1 GCA_002332795.1 Anaerolineales bacterium UBA2029
GATACCGATGCCGGTGTGGACGATGCGCAGGCCATCCTGATGGCACTGGCCCACCCTGGCGTCACCGTCGAGGCGATCACTACCGTCACGGGCAACACGCATGTGGACTGGGTGATCCGCAATGTTTTCACGGTGCTGAACCTGAAAGGTGTCAGCGTGCCCGTGTACCGCGGCGCGGAATTGCCGCTGGTGCCCGGCTTCTGGAAACCGGAAGTGCGCGTGCACGGCGAGGATGGTCTGGGCAACTATCAGCAGCGCCCCGCTCGCTATCCGGACGTAGAACCGGAACCCGCCGCGATGGCCCTGGTGCGGCTGGCCGACGCCGCCCCTGGCGAACTGACGCTGGTGGCGCTCGGCCCACTGACCAATGTGGCGCTCGCCTGCCGCCTCGATCCTGACTTCCCGCGCAAGATCAAACAGTTTGTCTTCATGGGCGGCACTATCGCCGCCAAAGGCAACACGGCCCCGCACATCACCGCCGAGTTCAACATTCACTGTGACCCCGAAGCGGCGCTGATCGCGCTCGACGCCTTCCCTCTGGCGACCATGCTCTCGTGGGAGACGACCCTCTATCATCCCTTTACCTGGGAACAGTACGACAGGGCGGTGACCCAGGACACGGCGGCGGCGCGCTTCGTGGCCGACACCACGCGCGGCACGGTCACCTTCCTGCGGCAGCACCCGCGCGTACCCGGCTATCTGCTGCCCGATCCGCTGGCGATGGCCGTCGCGCTCGATCCGGCGTTGATTCAATCGTGCGAGCGACATTACGTCACGGTGGAAGTAGGTGGCTTGCAGACGCGCGGGCAGACGATCGTGGATTATTTCGGGCTGCTGGGGCGCGATCCGAATGTGGACGTGGTCACTGGCGTGGACACGGCGGGCGTGTACGAACTGTTCCGCCGCGCCCTGGCCTAGCACTGGCAGGCTCCGCCCATGACCGGCACTGACCCTACCCGGCTGATCTCGCTGCTGGAAGCGCTGACCGCCATCCCCGGCCTCGCCGGACACGAGGACGCCATCGCGCACGCCCTGGCCGAACGCCTGGCTCCCCTGGCCGCCGACGTGCACCTCGACGCGCTGGGCAATGTCATCGCCCCCCTGCGCGGCGCTTCAGACGGGCCGCGCGTGGCTGTGCTGGCTCATATGGACACCGTCGGCTTTGCCGTCAAGTCGGTCAGCGCCGAGGGGCTGCTGCGCCTGGTGCCAGTGGGGGGCGTGAACCTCAAGGCGCTGCCGGGCGCAGCGGTGCGCGTTGGCGAGGTGCCCGGCGTGATCGGCGTGCGCTCGCAGCATCAGGCCCGCCCCGGTGACGAGACGGTCCGCGAAGACGATCTGTACGTGCAGGTTGCGCCGGAAGCGGTAGCGCAGATCAGCGTGACCGCGCCAGTGACCTATGCACCGCACAGCCTGCGGCTGGGCGAAGGGCTGTTCGCCGCGCCCTACCTGGATGACCGCGCCGGGTGCGCTGCCCTGGTCGCCCTGGCGGAGCGACTGGCCGACGTGCCGCTCCCCTGCCAGGTGACGCTGATTGGCACGGTGCAGGAGGAGACGACCTGCGCGGGCGCGCTGTCGGCCCTGCGTGCCGTCGCGCCGGACGCTGCGCTCTTCGTAGACGGTACGCTGAGCTACGACACGCCGGAGACGCGCGGCCAGGGCATGGTGACGTTGGGCGGCGGGCCAGTGCTGACCTCGTTCCTGTACGTGAGCGGACTCAACGGCTGGCACGCTCATCCGGGTCTGCGCGCGCATCTGCTGCGCGTCGCGGCGGAGGCAGGCATCCCCGCGCAACAGGATGCCATCCGCGGCCTGATCAGCGACGCACGGACGGCTACCTGGCTGGGCATTCCCAGTGCGGTGATCGGCCTGCCGCTGCGTAGCAAGCACGCCCCGCTCGAAATGATGCACCTGGATGACCTGATCGCTGCGGTGGATTTGCTGGCGGCGGTGCTGTTGCGCCCGCTGCCCGCGCTCATACGGGGGTGAACCATGCCCGCAACCCTGCTCAATCAAGCCGTGCCCGCTCTGTTCGCTGGACTGGCGGAGATGCCCGCCCTGCGCGACCTGGAAGCGCTGTGGCCGTTGCTGGAACGGTTGCTGGTAGCGCACGCGCCGTCTACGGGCGCGGCTCTGCCGGGCGGCATCGGCGACGACATCGCCGCGCTGGCCGGTGACCTGGGCCTGAGTGACCGCTGGCTGGGCGGCCTGGGCGCGACCGGCAACTGTGCCCTATACCTGGGCGCGCAGAAGCCGGAAGCCGACCTGGTGGTGGTGGCGCACATGGATCGCCCCTCGTTCCGCGTCAAATCGCTGGCCGACGGCGAACTGTTCCCCATCTGCGCCAGCCGCTTCCCGCCCGGCGAATACCGCGCGCCCGCCAAAGCGGTGCGCTTCGCCGAGGGGCGGCTGGTGGTAGGCGCGGCGGGCGTGCTGATCTCGCGCAAGAGCGAAGGCCGCGAGACGCTGCACTTCGAGGCGAAACGGGGCCAACTCGGCTGGGGCGACACCGTGCTGCTGGACGTGAATCCGCTGTGGGACGGCGCGCAGGTGCTGGGGACTGGCCTGGACAACAGCCTGGGCGTCCTGACCGCCCTGCTGACCGCGGCGGCCTTGCGCCGCGTGGAAGACGCCCTGCTGGCCCGGCATCGGCGCTGCCTGTTCGTCTTCAGTGACCAGGAAGAAGGTCCGCCGGAGAGCTTCTTCGGGCATGGCGCGGCCCGCCTGACCTACGCGCTGCCCGCGCCGACTTGCGGTGTGGTGGTGGTGGACGCGCACACTGCTGGCCCAGGATTGGTGCCGCAGCCGGGCAACGGGGTGAGCGTGAGCGCGGCTTCGGGCTGGGGGCGCGGCTCGCTCGTCTCGCCCAATTACCACGCCCTGGCCCTGGCGCTGACGGAGTCGCTCAACGCGCAGCGCCCCGGCACGGCGCAGCTCAACACCGGCTACCTGTCGCGCAGCGACGACATGATCCTGGGGCGCTGGGCGCGAGTGCTGGCGCTCGTCGGTCCGCCCATGACCGATCCGCATACCGGCTACGAACGCGCCATGCTCAGCGATGTGGGAGCGGGTGTGTGGTGGCTGGCGACGTTCCTGGCGGCGGCGCTGGGGCTGTCGGCGGAACTGAGCGCCCGCTATGGCCTGAGCGGCTGACGGCGCACCTGCGGGGAAAAGAACGCCTCCCGAAGCTGCCCCTCACCCCTCACTAACTTTACCTCACCCCCGCCTGGCGCTGGCGCGCTTCGTTGCCCTCTCTTCGACGCGGAGAGGGGACGAGCCGAGCGCAGCGAGGCTGGGGGTGAGGCAAGCTGGAGCGAGCCAACCTTAACG
>DDBP01000139.1 GCA_002332795.1 Anaerolineales bacterium UBA2029
GGGGCGAGCCGAGCGCAGCGAGGCGGGGGGTGAGGTCAACTGAAGCGCGCCAGCCCTTGGCATCTCCGTCGCTCAACCATTGCCCAAAAACCGAATGTACCCCTCACCGCGGTGCACTCCACCTCCCATTCAGCACCCTGTGCCAGAAAATGGTGCTGATTGTTGACAGTGTGGTATAGTCAGCGTACCATAAATACTAACTAAAAGTACCTGAACAAGTGTGAACGTTTCCACTATGCTTACTGCACCCTGGGGCCGTTCAGTTCGGCGACCCAACAGGAGATTTTTTGAATGGCCAGACTTGGTATTGGGGTGATCGGTTTGGGCCGCATGGGGCAGGTCTATGCCACCCATACGGCGCGACAGATTGCCGGGGCCGACCTGATCGCGGTGGCCGACCCCGACGGCGAAGTGCTCGCCCGCTTCGCCGCGCAGCTCCCGCACGTCAAAACCTTCAGCGATTATCACGACCTGCTCGCCGACCCGCAGATACAGGGCGTCATCGTCGCCAGCCCCACCAGCACACACCGCGACGTGGTCATCGCCGCCGCACAGGCCGGCAAGGCCATCTTCTGCGAAAAGCCCCTGGCGCTCACCCTGCAAGCCACCGACGAGATCATCGAGGCGGTGCGCCTGGCGGGCGTCCCCCTGCAGGTGGGCTTCATGCGCCGCTTCGACCGGGGCTATGCCGAGGCCAAGCGCAAAATCGAGGCGGGCGTGATCGGGCAGCCGGTGCTGGTGCGCTCCGTCGGGCGCGATCCGCACCGCACCAGCCTGGAATTCGCCAACCCGGCGGTCAGCGGAGGGCTGATCGTGGATATGGCCATTCACGACTTCGACTGCCTGCGCTGGCTGATGGAAGACGACATTCAGCGCGTGTATACCGAGGTGTCGGCGCTGGTCTATCCCGAACTGCTGGAAGTGGGCGACGTGGACAATGCGCAGATCAACGTGCGCTTCAACGGCGGCGGACTGGGTCACGTCGAAGTCAGCCGCACGGCCATCTACGGCTACGACATCCGCTGCGAAGTGGTGGGGGCCAAAGGGACGATCGAGATCGGCTACCTGCGCGAGACGCCCATCCTGGTGCTGACCAAAGAGGGCGTGACGCACGACGTGGTGCCGCACTTCCCGCAGCGCTTCGGCGCGGCCTATACCGCGCAGCTTGAGCATTTCGTCGAGTGCCTGCTGCACGACCGGCAACCTGCCGTCACTGCCACCGACGCGCGGGCTGCGTTGCTGGCCTGCCTGGCCGCCACCCGTTCGCAGCACGAAGGACGGGTGGTGTATCTGGACGAAGTGAACGCCGGATGACAGAGACGAGGAGGTCGGCGGGCCGGGGCGCAGGGACGTAGACTTCCGAAGTCTCCGAGACTTCGGAAGTCTGATCGCCAGGCTCGCGGCAGGAACATACCGCCTGTCGCCCGCATTGGCGAGCGCCAGCAAGCGGAAGAGTGCCCATGGAAAGGAGGTATACCAGATAGACCACGATCCTGTATCATGTTCTGTAGACCGGTTTTCTCTCTTTTCGCCAGCTTTTACAGAAGTTTTGGGAGGTAGGAAATGAAACGCCTGATTACTGTCCTGGTGGTGCTGTTGGCAATGGCGGCCTTCGTGGGCAGCGCTGCGGCCCAGGAAGGGATGCGCCCCTATCGCATCGTCGTGGTCACGCACGGGCAGGCCGCTGACCCCTTCTGGTCGGTGGTCAAGAACGGCGTGGATCAGGCCGGTAAGGATATGCGCGTGACGGTTGAGTATCAGGCCCCCGCGACCTTCGACATGGTCGCCATGTCGCAGTTGATTGACGCGGTGGTGGCCTCCAACCCCGATGGCCTGGTGGTCTCCATCCCCGACCCGGACGCGCTCGGCCCCTCGATCAAGGCTGCGGTGGCCGCCGGTATTCCGGTCATCTCGATCAACTCTGGCAGTGACGTAGCCGAGGAATTCGGCGTGCTGGCGCACATCGGGCAGACCGAGTACGAAGCGGGCTATGGCGGTGGGAAGCGCATGGCCGCCGCCGGCGCGACCAAGGCTCTGTGCGTCAACCACGAGGTGGGCAATGTGGCGCTCGACCTGCGTTGCCAGGGCTTTTCCGATGCCATGGCCGAGGCGGGCGGCTCGGTGGAAGTGCTCGCCGTTGACCTGGCCGACCCGACCGGCAGCGCCAACCGTATCGCCGCCGCGCTGACCGCCGACGAATCCATCAACGCCATGCTGACGCTCGGCCCCGGTAGCGCTCTCCCCGCGCTGCAGGCGCTGCAGGACGAGCAACTGCTGGGCAAGGTGTTGCTGGCGACCTTCGACCTCTCGCCGGAAGTGCTGGAGGCGATCCGCGACGGCAACATGCTCTTCGCCATTGATCAGCAGCAGTACCTGCAGGGTTACCTGCCCATCGTGTACCTGACGCTGTACCTGGAGAACCTGAACACGCCCGGCGCAATCCTGATCCCGACCGGCCCTGGCTTCGTGACGCAGGAGAACGCGGCGCAGGTCATCGAGTACGCGGCCCGCGGTACGCGCTGATACGGCACCTTGTCCGCCGCAGGGCGGGCTACCTGGCCTGCCCTGTCTTCAAGAGCACGGCAGGGGCGTATGACGCCATACGCCCCTCCGGGCCGCACTCATTTGACCTCGACGAATCCACCCACACAGCTTACGGAAGGTCGTCATGTCGGTTGAGGTGAAAACCGGAACTCCCTCCGACGAAAGATTGTTGCAGGAGAGTCTGGCCAGGAAATTATTCCGTCGCCCGGAACTGGGAGCGATCAGCGGGGCGACGCTGGTATGGGTGTTGTTCGCCCTGGTCGCCGGCGATCGCGGTTTCGTCAGCCTGCGGGCGACGGCGAACTTTCTGGAAGTGGCTTCCGAACTGGGCATTCTGGCGGTGACGGTGGCGCTGCTGATGATCGGCGGAGAGTTCGATCTGTCCATCGGCTCGATCATCGGCGGCGCAGGCATGACCATCGCCATCCTCAGCGTGGAGTATCAGTGGAACATCTGGGCTGCCATCGGCGTGGCGCTGCTGTTCTCGCTGGCGGTGGGGGCCATCAACGGCATTCTGGTGGTGCGCACCAAACTTCCCTCGTTCATCATCACCCTGGGCAGCCTTTTCATCATCCGCGGCCTGACCATCGGCCTGACGCGCCTGATCACGGGCCGCACGCAGGTTGGCGGGATCAAGGGGACGATCGCCTACGATTCGGCGGCGTCCGTCTTCGCCAGCGCCATCAAGATCACCGATCCGGCGTCCAAGCGCGGCTTGCCCGCGGAATTCCCCGTCTCGATCCTGTGGTGGCTGGGGCTGGCCGCCATCGGCACCTATGTCCTGCTGCGCACCCGCCCCGGCAACTGGATCTTCGGCATCGGCGGCGACGCCAACGCCGCTCGCAACGTCGGCGTGCCCGTCAGCCGCATGAAGGTGATCCTGTTCATGGTCACGGCGGCCTCGGCCTGGCTGGTGGGGACGATCCAGGTGCTTTCGGCGGGCGGCGCGGACACCTTGCGCGGCGAACAGCGCGAATTCTACGCCATCATCGCCGTGGTGATCGGCGGGACGCTGCTCACCGGCGGTTATGGCTCGGTGATCGGCGCGGTCTTCGGGGCGCTGACGGTGGGCATGGTGCAGCAGGGGATCATCTATACAGGGGTGGACTCCGACTGGTTCATGGTATTTCTGGGGGCGATGTTGATTGTGGCCGTGCTGGTCAACAATTACATTCGCAGGCGGGCAGCGGAGGCCCGGTGACGTGAGCGCAGAACAGACTCCCATCCTGGAAGTGCGCAACGTCTCCAAGTATTTTGGCGGGGTTGTTGCGCTCAAAGAGGTCTCGATGGACTTGCGGCGCGGCGAGGTGATGTGCCTGCTGGGCGACAACGGCGCGGGCAAGTCCACCCTGATCAAAATCCTGTCGGGCGTGTACCCGCCCGACGAGGGCGAATATCTGCTGGAAGGCAAACCCGCGCATTTCACGTCGCCGCGCGACGCCCTGGAGCACGGCATTGCCACCGTGTACCAGGACCTGGCCATGATCCCCCTGATGAGCATCACGCGCAATTTCTTCCTCGGTTCGGAGCCGACGAAAGGGCGGGGCCTGCTCAAGCGTTTCGATATCCGGCGGGCCGATGCCATCGTGCGCCAGGAATTGCACAAGATCGGCATTGACATCCGCGACCCGGCACAGCCGGTCGGCACGCTGTCGGGCGGGGAGCGGCAGTCGGTGGCCATTGCGCGGGCAGTCTACTTCGGGGCGAAGGTGTTGATCCTCGACGAGCCGACTTCGGCGCTGGGGGTCAAGCAGGCCAGTATCGTCTTACGCTATGTGGCACAGGCGCGCGCCAGGGGAGTTGCCGTCATCTTCATCACGCACAACCCGCAACACGCCTACCCCATCGGCGACCGTTTTACCATCCTCAAGCGCGGGCGCTCGCTGGGGACGTTCACCAAGGCGGAGCTTTCGCGCAACGACATGATCCAGATGATGTCCGGCGGGGAAGAGCTGGAAGAACTCGAACGCGAGCTGCACGAAGTCCGCCAGCAAACCAGGTAGGGGGGCGTATGGCCATACGCCTCAGAAAATTGAACCGCAGAGACGCGGAGGGCGCAGAGGGGAAAAAGGGAGAGCCTGTGTGTTCTGTTCTTCCCCGCGACCTCAGTGTCTTTGCGGTGAACTTCGCCCCTGAACCCGAAGGCTTCCTCTCGCCGCGGGGGCCTGAGGGGACGGGCGACTTCCCCTCGCCCCG
>DDBP01000033.1 GCA_002332795.1 Anaerolineales bacterium UBA2029
GTAACCGGTCGCTCCGTAGACTCCTGCACGAATGGTCATATCTCCTCGCCTCACCGGTAACGAAAAACCGCCCTCGGGTCCGAGAGCGGTTGGTTTTCACAGGCTTTGCCGCGCGGCGCTGGCCCAAACCCCGCTAAGCCGGACCCCCCTGCTGGGGAGCCGGACGGCGACGAGGACGACGGATCTCGCTGAGATAGAGCATGGGACAGCCGCTCACAAAGGCATCACGCGCAGACGGGCTAGACGATAGCACACACGAGAAATTCCGGCAAGCCAGTCGTTTTGTATCATTCGTCCAAATCGCCTCGCGGATGTTCCTGGTCAGTCTGCCTAAGGACAGGCGTGCGCCAGTTGTACGCAGTCCTGCAAGACCGCCGCCGCCGTGACTTCCAGACCGGCCCCTGGCCCGGCCAGGGTGAGCGGATGCTCATTGTAGCGGCGTGTCGAGAACGACACCAGGTTAGCCGTCCCCCGCAGTTGCGCGGCGAGACGCTCACCGACCATGCGCAGCGCCACCACGCCTCCCCTGGGATCGATCTCGGCCAGATAGCGCGGCACGCCCGCCAGCGCTCCCATGTAGGCAGCGAAGTCCGCGTCCAGGCGCGGCAACTGCGCCATGAACTCGTCCACGCTCAGCGCTGCCATCTCCGCCGGGTAGAGCGGATCCACCCGAATATCGCTCAGTTCCATTTCCCAGCCAGCCAGCCGCGCCAGGATCAAGGCCTTGCGCGCCACATCCATCCCGCTCAGGTCATCGCGCGGGTCCGGCTCAGTGTAGCCGCGCGAGCGAGCCATGCCCACTGCCAGCGAAAACGGCTCGCCGTCTTCCAGGCGGCTGCACAGATAACCCAGCGTACCGCTCAGCGCCCCCTCGATGCGGTAGATCTCGTCCCCCGTATCCACCAGATAGCGCAGCGTGTTGATCACCGGCAGCCCCGCGCCGACCGTCGCCTCGAAGCGAACGTGCGGCGATTCGAAGAAACGGCGCGCAACTGCCCACGAACCGGCCAGAGGGCGCTTGTTGGCCAGCACCACGCCGTAACCGGAATCCAGGGCATGCTGCAGGGCGGACTCCATGCCGTCCGCGGCAGTGGTATCTATCATGATGGCCCGCGCAATTCCGGCATCGGACGCTTCGGCAACGACGGTGGAAGCTGTCGCACCCAGTTGTGCCCCCTTCAGATCGGCCAGCGCTCGACCGTTGGCCTTGGCCCGCGCCGCCTCCTGGATGCGTTCCATTGGCAGACCAGCAGGGTCATACAGCGCGCCACTGCTGTCCAGCAGGGCTATCGGCTCCAGCCAGATACCATACCGATCAGCCAGCGAGGTTCGTGTCTGCGCGACCTGCGCCAGGAAGGCGCGCCCCACATTGCCCACCCCCACCACGATGAGGGAGATACGCCGGAGTTCCGCCACCGCCCTTCCTCCTCCTGCGTTCGAGCCATCCGATGCACGCTCTTTCTCGCGTACGGGATGCGGTCAAGCCTAGCACGCGCTCTCTGTTTAGTCAAAGAGTTTGGAGTCTGGAGTTGAGAACAGGAGGAGCAGAGCAGCGATTCAGAACAAGATAGTCCTCGTGCACCCGTGTCTGACAGTTGTTTGTGCCGTGCCATTTGCTCTATACTCTGCGCGCAGCATGAGCATGCTTGGGAGCGGTAGTGTTCGGCTATGACTCGTGAAGAGATCATCCGGCTGACGGCGCTGTCTTCGTGCGCGGGTTGAGCGTCGAAGCTGGCCCCGGCGGCCCTGGCGCAGGTTCTGCGCCCTCTACAAAACCTGTTCGATCCGGCGGACTACCCCGACCTGCTGGTGGGGTTGGGCGAGCCAGACGACGCGGCAGTCTACCGGCTGGATGAAGCACGCGCGCTGATCGTCACGACGGACTTCTTCACGCCGATTGTGGACGATCCCTACCAGTACGGCGCGATCGCGGCGGCCAACGCCCTCAGCGATGTGTACGCTATGGGCGGGCGTCCGCTGCTGGCGTTGAACATCGCCGCCCTGCCCCCGACCTTGCCGCCTGCCATGAGCGCTCAGATTCTGCTGGGCATGGCGGAGAAAGTGCGCGAAGCGGGCGCGGTGATCGCCGGTGGACATACTATCCAGGACAAAGAGCCAAAGGTTGGCCTGGCGGTGATCGGCCTGGCCGCCCCCGATCACCTGCTGACCAAAGGCGGTGCACGACCCGGCGATCTGCTGGCCCTGACCAAACCGCTGGGCACGGGTTGCATCACCACTGCCGCCAAGAACGATCGCGCCCAGGCCCAAGACGTTTCCGAGGCGGTGCGCTGGATGACTCGCCTCAACCGCGACGGGGCGGAAGCGGCGCTGACCGTCGGAGCGCGGGCCAGCACGGATATCACCGGTTTTGGTCTGCTGGGGCACGCCAGCGAGATGGCCGAAGCCAGCGGCGTCACGCTGGTGATCCAGGCCGGGCGCGTGCCGCTGATGGCCGGGGCCGAACGGTACGCGGAGCAGTGGATTTTCCCTGGTGGGTCGTCGGCCAACCGCGAGGCCTATGAGTCAGGCGTGCGCGTGGAAGCCGATCTGCCCGAAGAGCGCCTGATGCTGCTCTACGACGCGCAGACCAGCGGTGGGTTGCTGATCGCTCTCCCCGCCGATCAGCGTGACCGCTTCGCGGTGGAAATGGCCGCCCGTCAAGCCCCCTGGTGGGAAATCGGGCAGGTGGCGGAGCGCGGCGAGACCCCCATTGTCATTCAGCCGTAGACGGCAGTCATCAGGAAGCGGAAACCGAAAGTGTGGCGCGTGGACGTTACGAGACGGGGTTTGCGCGGAAGGAATGCAGATTGAGGTGAAATTCGGCGCGGCTGGGCCTTGACGGGGGAACGAGGCTATGCTATCATGTGCCTCGTTAACAACAGGGGGCGTAGTGTAGCGGTTAACATGCCGGCCTGTCAAGCCGGAGATCGCGGGTTCGAATCCCGTCGCTCCCGTGGCGGCTACGAGGGGAAATCTCACTCGTAGCCGCGTTTTTTATGTCCAAAACTCGTGCGATTTCCGCCGTTTCCTGCTCATCCTTTCCCAACACAACGCCAAAGTCACCATGTACCACCACCGCCAGGACTTTTCCCTCATGGACAAAGACCCGCTCTACGATTTTTTGGAGTAGCTGCTGGCGTGCATCCAGGGGGTTGTCCATCTGCTCGCACTGGTTCCAATACGCCTGGAAATTCTGGACCAAATCCGCCGCTTCGATCAGGTCGTCATAGTCAATCGGACGCAAGGCCTCCATCTCCAATTGGAGCTGCTGTCGTTTTTCGACATACTCCTCCCGTGAAATGAAACCCTGGTCCCAGCGGAAGTCGATACGCTCAATGATCTCCCGAATTTCTGCCATACGCTGCAACGCCATCGCATTATCGACCCGGCTTTGAACCGCCGCTTCCACCCGCTCACGAAACCCGTCCGGGATGATCAGATTGGACAGGATCGCCACGACCTGGTCATCCAGATCGACCACATCAATGTACGGCTGACCACAGGGGGCATACCCACGCTGACGCGCCAGACATCGGTAGTAGGCTTTCTCGTTCTCGGTGTGCCAGAAAGGACGCATCTTGCCGTAGTTGTCGTCCACCAGGCCATGTGGTTTATGGGCGATGCACTCGGCACAGAACACGCGGTCGTGCAGGAGGTAGGTACGATGCTGGCTGGGGATGGTGCTGCGACGCGCCAATCCCGCACGCACTTCCTGGCAGAGGTCGAACAGCTCGTCCGAGATGAACCCCTGGTGTTTGCCCTCATACCACTCTTTGCGCCCACGCGGGGACTGCTTGCGTTCACCCAAGGTGCCCGCATAGATGGTTTCGGCGTGCGATACGCGCCCGGTATACACCCGGTTCTGCAACATATCGCGTACCATCTCCTTGTTAATCGGCTGCTTGCCCGCACGCAGCTTCTGAATGATCGGCTGCGCGTTCATCCAATCGGCGATCTGCTGGTCGCTGAAATTCCCTGTGGAATACATCCGAAAAGCACGACGCACAATCGCGGCCACACGCAAGATGATATAGAGGCCTGCCGGGCGTTCCGGAGTCGCTTCTTTGGCAGTCACCAGCAGATATCCAATCGGAGCCACACTGCCGTTGAACTCCCCGCGCACAGCGCGCTGCTTCTTGGCGCGCTTGGTATCCGAACTCAGATTCCTTGAGAACATCGCTGCCTGGACCGCCAGCATCTGTTCAATCATGGCCCCGTAGAAGCTGTCGTCATCATCCTGGCTGACCCCTTCAACACAGTAGAGCTTGAGCTTGTACTCATGGCGCAGAAAAGCTTTCACAATGACCGACTGCTCAAAGTCACGCGCCAGACGGTCGAACTTCCAGACCATCAACGCATCAAACCTGCCCATTTCGGCGGCTTTCTGCATCTGCTTGAACCCTTCCCGGTCCAGGCTCCAGCCGTGTTCGGCCCCATCCTTATAGACACCGACAACTACACCCCCGCGTTGGCCGATGGCCTCACGGCAGACGATTTCCTGGTCTTCCAGGCTGATTTCATTCTGCATATCCGAGGAATAACGGGCGTAGATGGCGAAACGCATCCGTTTGTTACTGGTATTGCTTGACATGGGGATTCTCCTTATCTGCTGTTTCCGGCTGCTCATCGGACTTCAAAACATTCCTGGCAAGAATCAGCACGCCGCGAAGGGACTGCTTTTCAGTCTTTTTGAAGGGGGTGTATACGCCCTCCTCGACCGTGATCTTGCCCCCGGAGAAGATGTAACGCGGCATCGCCTACACCCTCCCCGCCGCCGGAACAACAAAGCGGCCCAATCCGACAGAGGAGTCAGTTGGGCCGCGAAATCCACACAGGACAGGAGTCCCATGATTCTGTATAATGCTATGCAGCCCGGTCACTGGCTTGCGCAGTGTCGGGTTAGAACCGTGTGGGGTGTTGGCGCACGCCGCACGGTTCGCCTTTTTGTTCTCGGCTGCCATCAAACTACACCACGTTGGCCCGTTTGTCAAGCCGCTGTGGGCCATTCTGGGGCTTCTGAAGGCCATTTTCATTGCGTCTCTCCTCACTTTTTTAGTGCACCGGCGGAGTCAAAATCGCATCCTGGCGCACCCGGCGCAGCTCGTGCGCCAGCCAGGTGAACACATCCCCACCCTGCAGGTGGAATTCGGTGATGTCTTTGCCATACGGCACACGGATGACATGCGCCCGTTTGGAAAGTGCTTGCAAGCGGGTAGCGCCTTTTGCCCCGGCCTGGTCCACGTCATAAGCGACCAGGATCAGCGGCACGGTCACCAGGTCGATGATCCAGCGGTCATTCAGTCCGGTGCCGGCACTGCCTAACGATACTGCCGTGACCAACGGTTCCGCTTCCTGGTGAGCCAGCAGCGCATCGAACTCCCCTTCGCAGAACAACACGGCTTTCGCGCCCGGCAGCGCATCACCCCGGTACAGACCGCTGCAGCTGCCACCGGCTATCTGGACATACTTGGGCTGCCCGGCAGCGCGCCGCACCTTCACCGCCCACACCGTCTCGCCGGTCAGCCACGGGAGGGTGATGCCGCACGGCACACTCAGCCCGGCAATGGTGCGCCACTGCCGATATCCACCCGGCACCACACCGAGATGCGCTTCCCGGATCGTCTCCCCCGCCAGCCCGCGACCGGTCAGATAGTCCAGCGCCTGTTCCCCCTGACAGGACCACAGCGTTTCTTCGGCCTGCTCCACCACCTGCCGGGCAGCGACCTGCCACTCGCTGGGCGGCGGCTCCGCCGGTGGAGCAGGACGGTTGGCTGCAAGCCTGGGCGCAGAACGCGGCGCTTCACCTAATGCCCGGAGCGCCTCCTGAAAACTCAGGCGGCGGTACCGCTGCAGCCAGTCGAACACATCCCCGCTTACCTGGCATTTGCCGAAGCAGCGAAACCCATCCGCCCACACCGCTAGGCTGTAACCTTTGCGCTCGTCGTGAAAGGGACAGCGCCACAGCAGCGCCTGCCTGCCGCGCATGGGAGCCGGTCCCAGGTCTTGCTCGACGATAAGCCGCAGGTCAACCTGCGCTTTCAGAGTCCGGGTATCCACGCCCATCACCGGCCACCCTTATTTGAATGTGTCACCGGCAAATGACATGGGACAGGTTGACAGGTTCGTGAACCTGTCGCGCCGCCGTGACACGTTCGGCCCAGACTGAAACGGCTCATGCGCTTACTCCGGATAGGGGGATTATGAACTCACTCACCGCAAAAACCCCTCGTATTTATTCGCGCTATGGTGTATAGCTTCAGACCACCTGCAAGGAACCCGTCACGCGCCGTGACAGGTTGACAGGTTCGTCAACC
>DDBP01000397.1:0-373 GCA_002332795.1 Anaerolineales bacterium UBA2029
AGCCATCGGCTGGCAACGTCACGCGATACCAGGTGCGGTCGGGCCGCGCCCCTTCGACGATCAACAGCGTGTCGCGCGGCAGCACGCCCACGATGTCGGCATTGGTACTCGGTTCGGCACGCAGGTTGGCCGCGCCTTCGGCGGTGCGCACTCGCGCCACCACGGGCAACACTGTTGCCACGTCCACCGGCGTAACGTCGCGCACCCGCTCCCAGCCGCGGTGCCGTTCCTCGCGGTCCGGCGTGTTGGTCAGGTTGGTGTGCAGCCCCGTGCGCAGGTCGTGACGGAAGATGTCCCAGGTCAACGTACCCAGAGCGTCATCCGTGTCGCGCACATAGAGCAACTGCGTCTGATCGGGGCTGAAGACCGGCTC
>DDBP01000397.1:508-8757 GCA_002332795.1 Anaerolineales bacterium UBA2029
CCGGCGATAGCGTCACGTTGCGGGCGGTCGTCTCGGCGTCGCAGCCGCCGCCGTTGTAGATGCAGTCGGCGGGCATGACGAAGATGTCGGACACCTCGCCCTCGGTCGCATAGGCGATCCAGCGCCCATCCGGACTCCAGTTCGGCGTGATGCCCCTGGCGACCGCTATCTCCGTCTGCGTGTTCAGGTCGAAGGCGCGCACCTCGAAATGAATGTCGTCATCTTCCACAATGCGGCGATTGTAGAGCACATAGTTGCCGCCAGGGTCGAACGACGCGCGGCTCACGTTGCTGTCGAAGGTGGTCAGTTGCGTCAGAGAGCCGTCGGCCAGTTTGTACAGAAACAGATTGAAAATGCCGCTTGGGTCGCGATCCGAGTAGATGATCAGTTGCTCGCCGTCCGGATGCCAGTCCCCCGCGTAATCCTGATGCACGCCATCGCCCGGCACCAGTTCGCGGACGTTGCCCGTCGTCACATCTACCAGCATCACCTGAGCGGTGCGCTCGCGCAGGTCGGTCCGCTCCGGGTCTGGACGCCAGTCGCCCGGCGCTTCGCCCCCGCAAATGGCCGTGTACATGATCATGGTGCCATCCGGACTCCAGACACCGTCGCGCAACCAGCAATCGGCTTCCTGTTCCTGTGCCAGATACTGCTTGCCGCTGCCATCGGCCCGCATGAGGAACAGACCATCATCGTCGCCAGCCACGATCCGGCCCGGCGGTACGGCGAAATCGCTCTGTTGCGCCAGCGCTGCCCCCCCCAGCGCAGCCATTACCACCACCAGCATCAGCATCGTCAGGCGTTTGTGTCGGGTCATGAGCGCGCTCCTTCGTCCGCGTCAACCGGACTTCATGATAGCACTGCGTCGCACCGCCGGACAAGCGACTTCACAGTGTCGCGGCGATCATCCCGCCGTCCACCGGGATCATCGCGCCGTGCACATAACCGGCAGCCGGTGAGCACAGGAACACAGCCACGTTGGCGAATTCCTCCGGCTCACCCAGCCGTCCCAGGGGGCTGATCGCCGCCTGCCGGGCGTAGGCTTCTTCCACCGAAATCCCCTCGGTCTGCGCCCGCTTCTCCATCAGTTGTTGCACGCGCTCGGTGCGGGTATAGCCGGGCAGAATGCTGTTGACGCGAATCCCCTGCGGGCCGAGTTCGTTCGCCAGCGACTTGGTCAGTCCAGCGACAGCCATGCGCACGCTGTTCGACAGGATCAGGTTGTTCACCGGCTGCTTGACCGTCACCGAGGTGATGGTGAGGATGGCCGCCCGTTGACTGCGCCGCAGATGCGGCAGCGCCGCGCGGATCAGGTGTACCGCGCTCATGAAGTTGAGCCGAAAGGCCAGCTCGTAATCCGCCGGTTCGACGCTGCCAAAGGTGCCCGCCGGAGGCCCGCCCGCATTGGTGACCAGGATATCCAGGCCGCCCAGTTGTTCGGCTGCCCGCGCCACCATCGCGTAGACTTCCTCTGGCTGCGCCACATCGCCGGGCAACTCCAGCACCGCCCGCCCGCTTTCTGCGCGGAGCCGCTCCGCCGTCGCTGCCAGGCGCTGTGCGTCGCGCCCGTTGATGGCGACATCGGCCCCCTCCAGGCAAAAACGGCGAGCCACTGCCGCGCCGAGTCCGGCACTGCTGGCCGCCACAAATACCCGCGCCCCTGTCAGCCCCAGGTCCATCCGGTTATTTCCCTCCTTCGTCAGCCAGAGACTGTGTCTCGTTGAGCACACATTCCAGGATCAGGCGATCGCAGCCGTCGCCATAGTAGTCGGGTTCGAGCCGCACGGGCCGAAAGCCAAACCTCTCGTAGAGCCGCAACGCCGCTTCGTTTTCCGGCTCCGAAGTGACCAGCGCGCGCTGCACGCCCGCCGCCCGTAACTCCGCCATGCCCTGCTCCATCAGCCGCCGCCCAACCCCCTGACGACGGTAGTGCGCCAGCACCGCTGTGTTGAGAATCCAACCCGTCTGTCCGCCCTGGCCGATGGCCGCGCACAGATGCCCCACGATCTTGCCGGTGCGCTGATCTTCGGCCACCCACAGCAGGCGAGGAAACAGATCGTGAAGCTGACGGAAGAAATAGGTCGAGTAGGCCCCGCTACCATAGACGGCCTGCTCGACCTCGGTGCATGGGAGCAAATCCGCGGGTGTAAACAGACGGACGATCACCTCCGGGGCAGCGTTCACGCTCGCCTACCCTCCTCGCCAGACCGGGCGCAGACCATTCATTCCAGTTCGACGCGCAATTCCAGGCGACCTATGCCGATTACGTCGCCGGACGACAGCACTACCGGCTCGCTGATGCGTTCCCCGTTGAGTCGTGTGCCGTTGCTACTCCCGCGATCTTCCAGCCACCACTGTCCGTCGCGGCGCATGATCCAGGCATGCTCCTGACTGCAGAAAGTGTCGTTGAGGACAATGGTATTGGTCGGCGCGCGCCCCAGGCTGGTCAATGGCAACAGGGTGAACACAGTCCCGGCGCGCACGGCCTCTCCACGCACCACCACCAGCCGCCCGCGCTGACGGCCCGGCTCGCCCAGGGCCAGTGCCGCGGCGTGAAAGTCGCGCCACAAGATTACCAGCACGGCCCCGATGAAGAGCAGCAACAAGGCCCCCGCTGCCAGCCGCAAAATCAGAAGCAGCACGTCCACGGCCTCACCCCCCGTCCGGCAGGTCTTCCGGCGGATCGGGCGGCACCAGATACATCTGCGTGTCGCCGCCCCTGGCCGGGCGCGCGCCGGTCGTGCCCTCGTCTACCATGTAGACCAGCTTGACCCCCGCCAGCGAAATCACGTCACCGGAGCGCAACACACACTCACTCACCCGCACCCCGTTGACGAAAGTGCCGCCTCGGCTGGCCAGGTCGTAGAGCACAAAGTGCCCGAAGCGAAACCGCAACTGACAGTGATGGCGGCTGACACGCCGGTCGTCCAGCACGATCGTGTTGTCGCGCCGCCGCCCGATGTTGATCACCGTGCGATCCAGCGCAATGTAACGATCGCCATCCACCACCAGATAGGCGGGCGGAAGCTGCGGCGTCTCTTTGGTCGCACGGGCGGGGCGTTGCTCGCTCATGGTCAGCGAGAGCGTCGTCTGCTGCACGGCGCTGACGTGTTCGGCGAAGACCGCCATCGTGTGCAGGTCTACGTCCCCGTCGGCGAGCAGCACCACCTCCGGCGGCGTTTCCAGGCGCAGACCACTTTCGCGGGCCAGCACGATGATGTCCTGGGCCAGTGCCCCGGCCAGATCGGCATCGGTCGCCAGCAGCGAAGCGTGATCGTCGGGATGCAGGCGCACGATGTAGCGGTTCGGCGCAGCGAGCAGGCCGTCTCCGTCGAGGACAGCGCCGTCTTCCATGGCGCGGGCCAGGCGCACCGCGATCTCGTGCGGGCGCAGACGCCCGGCGAATAGCCGCGCAAAGCCTCCCTCGACCAGCGCCTGCACGCGCTCTTCGAACTGCGAGAACCGCCTCTTGTCCATGGCGCGGATTATACCAGGCAATCAGCCCGCGGAGAACGCTCGTCGGGAAAACGTTGGGGGGCAGACTACCGCCTGCCCCCTTGGGCTGTCCGAGCGTCGCAAACGACACGCAGAAAAGTCAGGCGAAGCAGGCGCTAAGATGGCACGCGCCGAATCTGATATTGAGGAAATTTCGAATTCCAGGTTTGCAGGTTGAATACCACACAATCTTCAACGATTCGCCGCCGCCATCTACCTGAGGATGGACCTCGTTGCGGCAACTTGCGCCTCAGGGCCTCTGTTCTGGCCAGCAGGTCCGCTTCGGTTAGGCTGCTCAAGATCACGATCACAAAGTAGTAAATCGGTTTGTCCTTCAGAGACTCGCAGGCCCATTGATAAAGAAACGAATCCCGGTATTTGTACTTCAATTCTTCATCCAGTCGCTCCGACTGAAACTCCTGGATGAATTTCTGCTGGTCTTTCACGCTGGCTGAGGCGTGCTCCGGGTCTTTGATCTCAATGAAAAGAAAACGATCCGCAAGCTCGATAATGAAGTCTACTGCCTTCATACAGTGGGAGAGTCCATGAGTATCGTCATCGAACTTCCATGCCTTTGTCCCAGGGGGCAAGAGGAGTTCGAGGTTTCACTCACGCAGAATCATCACTTACCTGATCCCCCTGAGACTGCGTTCTACTTCCCGGTCATATGCGCTGGCAAAGGCCTGAGCGATAGCATTGGGATCGATCTCAGCATAAGAGAACACCGAGCGACATTGTACTTCCCCTGTGTCCTCATCACGATACAACGCATGGAACAAGACTTCTTTCTCTCGCTTTTGGAGGTCGAACTCTTTGAGAATGAGATAATCATGGGTCGCCACGAATATCTGCACTCCTCCTCGCGCGAGTTCGAGCAAGATTTC
Source organism: Anaerolineales bacterium UBA2029 (assembly GCA_002332795.1). Classification (GTDB taxonomy): domain Bacteria; phylum Chloroflexota; class Anaerolineae; order Aggregatilineales; family Aggregatilineaceae; genus UBA2029. The sequence goes on from DDBP01000397.1 coordinate 4,888, forward strand.
AATCAACGTCTTGAAGAGAGCCGGGTTGAGATTGGCCTCCGGCTCATCCCAAAACAACACAGAACCTTCCAGCAGAGTGCCATTCTGAATGAGCAACCACAATAAGCCCAGCTTGCGCAGCCCCTCAGCCAGCAAAGTGAATTCCAGATTTCCCTGCTTGTTGCGCAGGAAGAACTGTTCGTTCTCCTGATGAACACGACCCTCGATCGCGCCCTGTAGAATCTTCAACAGTTGTTTCCGTCGGGCATCTACAGGGCCACGCCTCACAGGGAGAAGAGCGCGATCCACGATATCGGCATAGATTTCCTCAAAGTGAATCTCCCTTTGAGCATACAGGGAGCGAAACCCCGGCGCATTCGCCAGCATTTCCTTTACAGGGATATAGACCGCTTCAATGCGCTCTTCTTTCCATCCCCTCATCCCAGTTACTGTCGCTGATGTGGGAACCCTGGTGTGATTAGAAAAAGAAGCGGACAGCTTTCTGCCATCTCTGGAAACCTCGATCGTGCAACGGGTGCTCTGCCCGTAGCGCTTCACCAGGCGGCCTGGTGCTCCTTCTGCTGGCAAGAACACCCGCACCAGTTTCTCGACAAATCCAAGATCGCTCTTCGTGACGTCACAGGCCGCATAGACAACTTTCATCAGGTGTGTCTTGCCGGTGCCATTGGTGCCCAGGAAGATATTGACGTTGGGAGAAAACCCCACGTCCAGACTCTCAAATGCGGTAAAGCGCTCAAGCTTCAGCCGTGTGATCGCCATCGCTTCCTCTCCCTAAGCGGCATCCTGGCGTACCGCGCCTGTCACGTACACGCGATACCCGCAGCGCCCCTACCGATCCTTGGGCCGGTGATTGAGTATGAACTCCAGCGGGTTGATGTAGTTGGCCCGCAACTCGGTGCGGTTCATGCGCGGCCAGTGCCAGGGCTGCGTCTCCAGGATGGTAGTCGGGCTGAGATCGAAGTGCAGGTGATAGGTGAACAGGCCGTCGGCGTTGCCCACTTTGCAGATTTGCTGCCCGCGCACCACCCGGTCACCGACCTGCACCCGCACGCCCTCCACATGCGCATAGCGCCCATAGAGCACCTGCCCCGTGGAAATGAGCGGATCGTGGCGAATGACGATCACGTTGCCCCAGCCGGGCAGACGATCGGCGAAGACCACCACTCCCGACGCTGCCGCGTAGACCGGCGAGTGCGCGTCAGCATCCCAGTATGGCTCGTTCATGTTGAGATCAGCGCCGGTGTGATAGGCCTGATTGGGCGTGCCCACGCGATACAGCCGGTCGAAACCCGTCGCGTCGAACCAGTTGCCGGGCCACAGCTTGTCGCCCCGCCGTTCGGCTGCCGTGCCCACCGGACTGTCATACCCGTCAGCCAGATACTTCTCCGTGGGAGTGATGCCCACGACCTGTCGCCAGCGGATAGCATCGAAGGCGATCTCTTTGTCATCTTCGCCCGTCAGGTCATTGAGGAACACCACACCCGCGGTGGCATTGTTGGCGTCGAACTGATAGACCCCCAGCGGCACCCACACGTTGTAGTAGTCCGCCTGCCGCACCGGGATGACCAGTTCGCTCGGCGCGCCAATGGCACCGTGCAGCTTGTAGCGCGCGCGTTCGGTCGTGGCGTGACGCGCCGGCACGAACGCCGAGACCTCATACCAACCGCTGGCCACCAACTGTGGGTCCCAGCGCGCCCATACCTGACTGCTCTCTTTGACCGTCTTCTTGTATTTGCATGTCCAGCCCCAGGTATTCTTGAACTTCTTGAGCAGCGAGCCAGTGTCCCCGCCACCATGCGCGCCGTCGCGATACTGCGGTTTGTCCGGCGTGACCACGATCTCGATGCCGTAGCGCCCCTTGGCGGGGGGCGGCTCCGGCGTCGTGCCTCCGTCGTCTATGGCCTCCATCGGCTGGTTGATCACCGGGAATTCGATCGGGCCAATGAGGCCGAAGCGCCACCAGCTCATCCCCGCCGCCTTGTGACGCTTGATGGCATATTCGCGCCCGGCTTTGATCTCATCGCGCGGGGCTTTGCCGGGCATGACCGGGTACAGTGGCAAACCGTAGTCGCCCCAGGTGCGGTAGGCTTCGTCGAGCACTTCGTCGTAAGGGCGCTGGAAGGTATCCCAATACACCTGCAGGTGCACACTATTGACGAAGGGCCGCCACTCATCGGGGAAGATAGACGCTTTGTGCCGCGGGCGCGGGTCAACGGCCATGCCCACATGAAACCGCCCGCCAATGCCACGCCGGATGCGCGTCATGAAGGGGCGGATCGGGTCTTTGCCCACCGTCCAGAAGCCAGAATAGGGTTCGACATCGAGGATCATCGAGCGCACGCCAGGCCGGTTGCACACTTCGATGATGCGGTCGGCCTCCGCAGTGATGTTCTGCCCCTTCACCACTGCCCAGGCATGGAATTCCAGACCAAAGGAGTCCAGAATGCGCACCCACTTGTCCACACTGGCCGGGCCGTCAATGGCCAGGTTGCGATCCGTGTCGAATTCGCCCTGCCAGTGCTCGCCGTCGCTGGTCTTCACCCACACCTGAGTGACCGCGGGCGCCCATTTCTTGATCGTCCGGCATAGCGCCTCGATCGAGTCTTCGGCGATCGAGTCCCCTTTCCAATGCCAGATGCCTACCTTGCCATCATATGGCGTCGCCATGCCTCACGCTCCTTCGGAATCTACCTCGACGATCCCTGCTGGCATGGTAGTATGTTTGAGGAAGGCGAAATTCGCAAATGATCGCTTCGCGCAGCAACACATGGCAAAGCAGCTATAATCCGCATCAGACACAGATCACCTCAGGGAGGAAGGCCATGCGCCTGTTGACGGGATTGTCAGCTTTGCTGCTGCTCTTCTGCGCGGCCCGGCTCACACTGCCCGCTCAGGCACAAGACGGGCAATCGCTACGCTATGGCGAGACCGTGCAGGGTTCGCTCAGCCCCTCCGCGACCGAGCAGGGCTGGCTCTTCAGCGGCAACGCTGGCGACTGGATTCTGGTAGACATGCGCGCAGTGGGCGGCGGCGAGCTAGACCCCTTCCTGACGCTGCTCGACCCCCAAAGCAACACACTGGCCAGCGACGACGACGGCGGCGAGGACACCAACGCCCGCCTTGGCCCGCTCAGGCTACCCACCGACGGCGACTACACCATCGTGGCCGGTCGCTACAATGGCGCTGGGGCGTATCTGCTGACCCTGCACAACCTGGCGCTGTTGCCTGCCTTAGCCCCGGATAAACCGCTGATCGGAGCGCTGAGCGCCGAGCACCCCGCCGACTTCTTCGCTCTGACAGTCCCTGAGCCAGGCAGACAACCGCTCGGTCTCAGTGTCCGCAGCAGCGATCCAACCCATCTCCCCATCCTGAGCGTCTACGGGGCCGAGGGTGTGCTGGCCAGCACCGAGGACAGCGGCGGCGATGCGCTCGACCCGCTGCCGCTCGCCGTCGGAAAAGTCTATGCCGTGGTAGTGGCCTGGAGTGGTCAGCCTGGGGGCGAAACCTACGAACTGTGGCTGACCGACTCACGTATCCCCTTCTTACGGCCAGACGAGCCAGTAGAGGCCCTGCTGGAAACAGAGGCAGGAACGGCATATTTCTTCGAAGGAGAAGGGGGCACGACCGCGCGGCTGACGATCAGCGCAACGGCAGGCATAGCGCCCGCGCTGACGGTCACCGCGCCCGGCAGTGACGAGATTTTGTTCCGCAACGAAGGGTCACAGACGCGCATTCTCACCGTGACGCTCGATCTGCCCGCGACGGGCCTCTACCGCCTGGACATCAGCGACACAAGCGGGCGCGGACTGCCGGGCACCGTCCGGCTGTTGCTCGAAATCCTGCCCCAGAGCTAGAGGCTGCTATGAACTT
>DDBP01000398.1 GCA_002332795.1 Anaerolineales bacterium UBA2029
CGCCCCGCGACGCAGTCGCGAGGGAGAGGGGATTGAGGGGTGAGGGCCAGATACAGCGCGAAAGTTCATAACAGCCTCTAAGGTCACGCGCATCCAGGCGGTTCAAGACTTTCGCCCCAAGACTCGAATACACCCATGCGACGCTGGCAGGCAGGCGCACTGTGCGCTATGCTCTAGGCGTTCACATCCTGGCGCATCGCACCGGTGAGAGAGCGCATGACTGCCTACGAAGCTGTAATCGGCCTGGAAGTTCACGCGGAACTGCAGACCGCCTCCAAGATGTTTTGTGGCTGCGCAGTGGTGGACAGCACCTCCGCCGCGCCCAATACGGTTGTCTGCCCCGTGTGCCTGGGGATGCCCGGCGTGCTGCCGGTGATCAATCAGCGGGCGGTAGAACTGGGGCTGCGCGTCGGGCTGGCGCTCAACTGCACCATCCCGCCCTTCAATCAGTTCGCCCGCAAGAGCTATTTCTATCCCGACCTGCCCAAGGGCTATCAGATCAGTCAGTATGACTATCCGCTGGCGATCCAGGGCTGGCTGGAGATCGATCTGCCCGACGGCAGCACCAAACGGGTGCGCATTCGCCGTGTGCACCTGGAAGAAGACACGGGCAAGCTCACGCATGTGGACGGCTCCAGCCTGGTTGATCTCAACCGCGCGGGCGTGCCCTTGCTGGAGATTGTCTCGGAAGCGGACATCCGCAGCGCCGAGGAAGCGGAAGCCTACGCCCGCAAGCTGCGCGCCATCCTGCGCTACCTGGGCGTGAACAGCGGCGACATGAGCAAGGGCGTGCTGCGCATGGAGCCGAACATCAGCGTGCGCCCGGTCGGTTCCAGCGAATTCCGCACGCGCACCGAGATCAAGAATCTCAACAGCATTCGCAGCCTGGCCCGCGCCTGCGCCTATGAGATCGAGCGGCAGATCGCGCTGTGGGAAAGTGGCGGTCAGGTGCAACAGGCGACGCTGGGCTGGGACGAGGTGCGGCAGGTCACCGTGGTGCAGCGCGTCAAAGAATCGGCGGACGACTACCGCTACTTCCCCGAACCTGACCTGCCGGTGCTGGAGATCAGCGCCGAATGGGTCGAGGAAGGGCGCGCGGCCCTGCCGGAACTGCCCGATGCCAAACGCGATCGGTTCATGCGCGACTACGGGCTGAGCCGCTACGACGCTTCGGTGCTGGTGGCCGAGCAGGCCGTCGCTGACTATTTCGAGGCGGCGGTGAAGGCGGGCGGCGATCCCAAGCAGGTCGCCAACTACATCACCGGTGAGGTGTTCCGTCAGATGAACGCCGAGGGCCGCGACCGCGAGGACATCGGCGCGATCAAACTGACGCCCGCGGCGCTGGCGTCGCTGGTGACGCTGGTGCAGCAGGGCACGATCAATCACAGTGTCGCCCGCCAACTGCTGGAAACGCTCTATCAACAGGGCGGCGATCCGCGGGCGCTGGTCGAGGCGCAGGGGCTGGCGCAGGTCAGCGACGAGGCCGTGCTGGGCGAGGTCGTCGCCCGCGTGCTGGACGCCAACCCCGCCGAAGTCGCTCGCTATCTGGCGGGCGAAGAGAAGCTGCTGAAGTTCCTGATCGGCCAGGTGATGCGCGAGATGCGCGGCAAGGCCGACGCGCAGGTGGTGACACGGCTGCTGACGGAGCAGTTGCAGGGCCGGCGCGGCGACTAGAAATGGAACGAATGTTCTATCTATGCTATAATAGTTTTTATCTCGGTCTGGCCCCAGATGCTTGTGGAGCGGGAGGTAAACATGGCGGGCTATCAGTATACGATTATCATTGGCAACGTCGGGCGCGACCCTGAGTTGCGCTATACCCCTTCGGGGGTGGCTGTGTGTGATTTCTCGGTGGCCGTGACGCGGCGCTGGAACGACCGGCAGACCAACGAGCAGCGCGAGAAAACCACGTGGTTCAAGGTCTCAGCGTGGCGCAACCTGGCCGAGACCGCCAATCAATATGTGCGCAAGGGGATGCAAATCATGGTCGCGGGGGAAGTAGATGCCTCGGCCTATATGGGCCAGGATGGACAACCCCGTGCTACGCTGGAGATCACCGCGCGCGACATCAAGTTCCTGGGGCGGCGCGGTGAAGGCGAAGAAGGCGCTGCTGCCGAATATCCCGCTGCCGACGCCGAAGACCTGCCGTTCTAGCGCTTTCCTGGCAGGCTGACGGCTGAGCATCGCCTGCAACCATTTCCTGCGCCCACACGAGGAGGGGCTATGACCGAACCATCTCAACCTGTGGTACGGCGGCTCAACCTGGAGATTCCCGCCGACCTGCCCGCGACCTATGCCAACTTCGCCATCATCACACACTCGCCCTGGGAAGTCTTCCTGGACTTTGCGCAAATCCTGCCCAACGTGCCCAAAGCGCGGGTGCGCGTGCGCCTGGTGCTGACACCTACCAACGCCAAGATGCTGCTCAACGCCCTGCGGGAAAACCTGGATCGCTACGAAACGCAGTATGGCGAGATCGAGCTGCCGCCGCGCCCGCAATCGCTGGCCGATCAGCTCTTCAGCACCATTCGTCCGCCGGACGACGACCAGGAGCCAGAGGATGAGTGATCTGGAGAAGCTCGACGCCGTTGTCGAAGCAATTCGTCAGCAGTTCGAGGCCAAGAATGCTGCCCGCGACGCGGCCATCAATCAGTCGCGCGGGCTGATTCAGCACTGCGCCAACGCCATCCGCGCCGTGCACCGGCACGACTGGGAACTGGCTCAGACGCGCCTGACACAGGCCCGCGCCGCTGCCGAAGCGATAGGCGCTGTCGTATCCGCCTATCCTGACCTGTATCACAGCGGCTATACGCAGGACGCGCTCAAGGAATACGTCGAAGCCTGGCTGATCTATGCCCTGGTGCGCGGCGAGTCCCTGCCCACGCCGGAGTCGCTGGGCGTCGAGCCGGCGACTTACCTCAATGGTCTGTGCGAGGCGGCCAGCGAACTGCGCCGCCAGATTCTCGACATCCTGCGCGATGGGCATTCGCAGGAGGCCGAACGGCTGTTGAACGCCATGGATACCATCTACGGCCTGCTGATCGGGCTGGACTTTCACGACACGATCACCGGCGGGTTGCGGCGGCGGGTGGATGCGTTGCGCGCCGTGCTGGAGCGCACCCGTGGCGACGTGACCAGCAGCCTGCGCCAGCAGGCGCTCCAGGCTGCCCTGGCGGACTTTGAGCGTCGTCTGGGGCTGCAGGGCGTTCAGCCGAACACCGCACTGCCAGTGCTGGACGATGAGGACGCCGACGTGGTATAAAGGCGGCTGCTGAGTGAGGTCGGGCCAGAGGGATGGGAATGCCATGCCAGCGATTCCCCGCTTCCTGATCAAAGAAGGCGCACACCAGGGGCAGGCAGTGGAACTGAGCCGTTTACCCTTCACCGTGGGGCGCGCCCGCGATTGCGACTATGTGCTGGACTATTCGGCCATCTCGCGGCAGCACGCCCGCCTTACCGGCGATCATCACAGCGTCTACCTGGAAGACCTGGACAGCACCAACGGCACCTTTGTCAACGGGCGGCGGCTGGCCTCCGGCGAACGCTATCGCCTGCGCGCTGGTGACGAAGTCTCGTTCGGCAAGGTCTGCCTGTGGGTCTTCGACGATCCGGCCACGACCGCGCAGATTTCGCCGGTGCAGCTACCCCGCCCTGGCCTGGAGATAGACGAAGCCGCTGCCCGTGTGACGGTTGGCGGCAGGCTGCTCTATCCGCCCCTCAGCCCGAATCAGTTCGCGCTGCTGGCCCTGCTGGTCGCCAATGCCGGGCGCATCGTCGAGCGCGAGGAGATCGTGGCGGCGGTGTGGGGGCCGGGCACTGATGTGAGCGATCAGACCATTGATGCGCTGGTCAGTCGCCTGCGGCGGCGGCTGCAGGAAGTAGACCCGGAACACGAATACATCATCACCCGGCGCGGCTTCGGCTTGCTGTTCGAGAATCGCTGAAGTCCCCCGCGCCCGCACACACGCGAGTTGGCCCGCCCATGACCACGCTCCCTTCAATCCTGCTTGCTTCTGGCTCGCCCCGCCGCCGCGAACTGCTGGGCCTGACCGGCCTGCCATTCACGCCGGTTGCCGTCAACATAGACGAGACGCCGTTGCCGGGCGAAGCGGCGCGCGCCTACACCGTCCGCCTCAGCCAGGCAAAAGCCCGCGCGGCGCTGGCCCTGGCCGCCGGTCACGATGTGGTGTTGGCGGCGGATCCCACGGTCGCTGATGGGGAGGCCATCCTGGGCAAGCCCGCCGACGCTGCCGAGGCCTGGGCCATGCTGCGCCGTCTGCGGGG
>DDBP01000396.1 GCA_002332795.1 Anaerolineales bacterium UBA2029
GGGGAAGCCGCCTGCTTGCCTGGACACACCCCTTCGCCCGTCGCGCGGGAGAAGGGGCTGGGGGATGAGGGCCATCCGGCGCACCAGAGTCACCGACAACCTTCGCTCGCACCCCATCCGGCAGACTCACGGCAGGAGAGTGCTATAATGACGAAAGCCCGGCCAGGCCAGGGAGGATCGCTATGTCAACGCTGGAGCGCAGGACACGCATTCCGCTATCTCTGAAGGCCCGACGCTGGAGATACGGTCTCGTGGCGGCATTGCTCCTGGTGACGTTCTGTGCGGGTCTGCTGCCGCTTGTGGCTCTGGCACAGGGGGGCGACACGCCGACTGCCGTCCCGCCCACGCCGACCTATCCCTTTCACGGCACCTACACGCCGCCCGCTCAACCGCCGCCGCTGCCCGTCCCACCGCCGGTCGATCCGTTGCCGGTGAGCGGCTCCGTGGAGACGATCCTGTTGCTGGGCAGCGATTCGCCAGATAATTACTACCGCCGTACCGATGTGATGATCCTGCTGGCGATTCATAAGGACGCGGGCACGGCGGCGCTGTGGCACATTCCCCGCGACCTGTGGGTGTACATCCCCAATCACACCATGGATCGCATCAACACGGCTTACGCCTGGGGTGCCTCCAACGGCTATCCTGGCGGCGGGTTCGGCCTGCTGCAAGACCTCTTTCGCTACAACCTGGGCTTCGCGCCGGATCACTATGCGCGGGTCAATTTCACCAGCTTCATGAAGATCATCGAGGCGCTGGGCGGGCTGGAGATCAGCGTAGACTGTGCCCTGACCGACTGGCGGCTGAAGGACCCGGCCCTCGACCCCGGCCTGGAGGAGAACTGGGAAGAATACACGCTGGGCATTGGCCGTCATCGCCTCGACCCTTATATGGCGTTGTGGTACGTGCGCAGCCGCAAGACCACGACCGAACTCGACCGGGGGCGTCGGCAGATGGATGTGCTGCGGGCCATGTGGCAGCAGATCAAGCGTCAGGGCATGTTCGAGCAGATCGAGCGACTGTGGCCTGTCGTCACCGGCTGGGTGGAGACCGACATGAGCCTGACCGACGTGCTGGCGCTGGTGCCGCTGGGCATGGCGCTCGATCCGGCGCACATCGCCCGCTACAGCGGGCAAGTCGGCGTGCATTACGAGCGCGTCTACACGCCGGACGACGGGCGCGAGGTGATGTTGCCTGTGCGCGAGAACCTGTTGCCGATGGTGCAGGATTTCCTGACGCCGCCCACCGCCAATCGCCTGAGCCGGATGCAGTTCAGCGTGGAGATCGCCGATGCCTCGTGGTATGGGGCAGGATACGCGCAGGTGGCCGCCGACCGCCTGGCCTGGGAAGGATATGCCGTCCGCCCACTGGAGGGCTTCGCGCCAGTGCAGCGCGAACTCACCGTCATCTTCGACTACACCGGCCTGGAGAAAGGCAGTCCGTTGGCCGACCTGCAACGCCTGTTGCGCGTCCAGCCGGAGCAGATCATCCGTCAGCCCGACCCCAACCGGACGGTGGACTTTCGCGTGGAGATCGGCACCGAGTATCACGCCTGCGTCACCGGCTTCAACGAGGACAGCCTGCCGACCGTTGACGCGGGACTGGCGGGCATCCCGCCGGATGTGCGCGACTCGGCGGCGTGCTGGCTGCGCTTCAGCGCCCAGGTGAACATTCGCCAGGGGCCGGGGCTGGACTATCCGGTCGCCGACATGGCCACGCCCAACGACTTCTTCCCCGTGACCGGTCTCAGCGCCGACCGCGGCTGGTGGCGCATCAGCCTGGACGGCGCGCCCGCCTGGGTTTCCGCGGAGATCACCACGGCGCGGGCCGTCGGGCAGTGCGAGGACGTGCCCCAGGTCGGCGATTAGGGGGCGGGGGCACGGGTGCGCTGATAGGGGGCGGGCAGCCAACGTCGCGACACCAGCGCCATCGCCAGGAAGACGATCCCCACCGCCACGTAGATGCTGCGCAGTCCGAACCACGTCGCCAGTCCGGCGGCGATCATGGGCGAGACGGCTCGCCCGGCGGAGATGATCGCGCTCTCCAGGCCATAGACCGCGCCCTCTTCGCCCGGCTCGGTATAGGTGGCCAGCAAGGCGCTCAGCGTGGGCGTGATGCCGCCCGCTGCTGCCCCGGTGAAGGTGAGCAGCACGCCCAGTTGCCACACCGACGTGACTCCGGCGATGGGCAGATAGAGCACCCCGGCGATGAGGGCGACCGTCATCAGCACGCGCCGGTGCCCCACGCGGTCGCCCAGTTGACCCAGGTAGACGGCGGCGAGCGTCCCCGCCGCGGCGGAGATCGCCAGCAGCAGGCCGGTGATGGTGGCCGTCTGTTCACTGGTGTGCATCAACTGCTGAACCAACAGAGGGGTGAACGGCTCGATCATGGTGCGTCCCAGCGTATTGAGGAACCGCGCGATGAAGGTCATCCGCACGCCGTAGATGCCCAGGACGTGACTCCACGCTGCCACGAAACCGTTGTGCCGCGTGCTCAGGCGGGGGACGGGCACAAAGTGTTCTTGCACGCCCCACCAGGTCAGCCCGCCGGCGAGCGCCAGCAGCGCTGCCGTCGCCAGGAAGGAGGCGCGGAAGCCGAAGTGATCGGCGATGAAGCCACCGAACAACGGCCCGGCAGAGAGTCCACCCCACAGCCCCACCTGGAGCAGCCCCAGCGCGTAGCCCGCCCGCTGACGGGGGACGCTGGCCGTCACCAGGGCGGTCAGCGCAGAGAAAACGCCGGTGATCAGCCCCTGCAGGGCGCGCAACAACACCAGTTCTTCAGCGGAGCGGACGAAGCCCATCAGCGCGATGATCGCCGCGCCGCCCCAGGTGGCCCGCAACACCATCATCTTGCGTCCGTGACGATCGGCCAGCGCCCCCCAGACGGGCGCGGCCAGCATCATGGCGAACGCCTGCGCCGAAAAGACCAGCCCGGCCAGCAGTTCGACGCTCAGCCCGGCAGCCGATCCCAGTTGTTCCACGTACAGCGGCAGAAAGGTGAAGATGCTGGACATGCCCACCGCCGACACGAACTGCACGAAAGCCAGCGTGTACAGCGTGCGCTGCCAGCCCGGTTGACCGTCCATAGCCTCCCCACAACGGTTGCGCGGCGGCGCTCACGTGCCGCTCCCCGAAGCTTCCATCATACCCCCGCCGCAGGGGCGCAGACAAGGCGGGAAGACAGATTCGCCGCGGAGACTAGAGAACGCAGAGAACGGCCCAGAGCATAGCCTCTCTGCGTCTCGGCGGTTCAGCGTTTTTCTGGCGCGGACGCGCAGACTTCCGAAGCCTCCGAGACTTCGGAAGTCTATTGCGAACCGCCATTGTCTCGCAGCGGCAATGGTGCTGACTGCCGCGTGTCTCTACTGCGCGAAGAGATTCACGCCGAGCTGCGCCAGCGCGATATCTTCCTCTTCCGACAGGCCGCTCACGCCCACCGCGCCGACGACCTCGCCCTGAACCACGATCGGCAGGCCGCCGCCCCAGGCGGTGTAACGCGGATCGCCGAAGTTGCTCATCGGGAAGGGGGCCTGGCGCGATTCTGCGCCGATGGCGGCGGTAGGTCGGCGTTCGCGGGCCGCGGTGAACGCCTTGTTGATCGCAATGGTGATGGAGGGGAGCTTGCAGCCGTCCGTGCGCAGGAACGCGATCAGTTCGCCGTGCGCGTCGGTCACGGCGATGGCCGCTCCCTGACCGTTCTTCTCCAGTTCGCGCTGAATGACGGTGATGATGCGGGCGGCGTCTGCGTGAGAAAGGGTGGTTGACTGTTGCATGGAGGTCTCCTCGCTCGTCGGGATGCCGATTCGATGCGCTCTGGCACGTGCGATTCGCCAGGGCACGCCCGCAGCATACCATGGGGAAGGGTCTTTGTCACGGAGCCAGTATGGTTGGGTGCATGCAAAGGTTGTCA
>DDBP01000373.1 GCA_002332795.1 Anaerolineales bacterium UBA2029
CTCCAGGTCCTTGCCGGTCATGCGGTCCTTGGCCGTGCGCTCCATGCGACTGAAGGCCACCTTCATGACGTTGGAGAGCAGCTCGCCCACGGCGCGGACGCGGCGGTTGCCGAGGTGGTCGATGTCGTCGACGTTCGCCTCACCGTAATAGACGTTGATGAGATGCTTCATCGTCGCAACGATGTCTTCTTTGGTGAGCGTGTTCGTCTTGATGTCGAAATCGAATTTCTTGTTGAGTTTGTACCGGCCCACCGCGCCGAGGTCGTATTGTCTGGCCGTAAAGAACATGTTGTGCAGATCGCGCTCGGCGTTCTCCATGGAGATGGGTTCACCTGGGCGGAGCACCGAATACACGGCGGAAATGGCGTCTTCTTTTGTGGGTTCGTCCTGGTCCGGCGTTTCCTTGACGAGCTTGACGTCCTCGCGCTCGAAGCAGTTGAGGATCATCTCGTTGTGGAGGGATTTCTCGTCCTCGAAGTCGATGACGTCGATCGCATCGATGCCCAAATTGATGAGCTCGTCGATCTCGTGGAGGTGAATCTTGTCTCCCGCCCGGAACAGACGCTTGCGTTCTCCGTCCAGCTCGATGTAGACGGCCTTTGCAAGAATCTTACCGACAAGGGCGTCTTTCTCGGCCTGGTCTTCTGAGAGCCTCACCTGTTTCGTGGTGTAGAAGGCGGCGATGATTTCCTCGCGGGACTGAAAGCCGATTGCGCGCAGGAACATCGTGCCAAGGATCTTCCGCTTGCGGTCGATCTTGGCGTGGATGAGTTCGTGTTTCTGGTCGATCTCGAACTCGAGCCAACTTCCACGGTACGGAATGATGCGGGAGGAAAACACGCCTTTTTCGTGGCTGAACACGACGCCCGGCGAACGGTGTATCTGAGAGACGATGACGCGCTCAGCCCCGTTGATGATGAAGGTCCCCCTGTCGGTCATGAGGGGAATGTCGCCAAGGTATATCTCTTTCTGTCGGATTTCCCCCGTCTTCTTGAACACGAGATTGATGACCGCCTTGAGGGGCACAGAGTACGTGAGACCCTTCTGCTTGCACTCGAGTTCCGAATACTTTATCGCCTTCTCATCCAGCGAATAGCGCTCATACTCGATCACCAGATCGCCGGACGGGCTCTCGATGGGGAATGTGGTCCGAAAGACTTCTTCAAGACCGATCATGTCGAGTGGCTCGTTCTTTCTGAGCTTGTCCCTCTGCAGAAAGCGTTCATACGAAGAAATCTGAATATCGATCAGCTCGGGGATGTCCATCACGTCTCGATACTCTTTTCCTATGTATGTACGCTTGATCTTCTGTTCGGTATACGCCATCCGTCACCCCTCCATGCGCGTCCGCACGCGCGGGTCAAAGGTCCATGCGCCCACGGCAGCGGGCCGTCGGCACCTTCACGACTTTCCGTCATCAGGGTGCACTCTGCGGAGATTCCACCGAATGCACCCTGAAAACGGAGGGACCACTTTACGGCCCAGAACCCTAAAGCTCCGAAACCCGCGGTCCCTTTCCGCAAACACATCGAATACGCTTCGGTTACTTTATCTCGACAGCGCCGCCAGCGGCTTCGATCTGCTTCTTGACCTTCTCGGCTTCCTCTTTGGAGACATTCTCTTTGAGAGGTTTGTCGCCAGCTTCGACGAGGTCCTTCGCCTCCTTGAGGCCAAGGCCGGTGATCTCGCGGACGACCTTGATGACCTGGAGCTTCTGGTCTCCGGCCGCGGTGAGGACCACGTCGAACTCCGTCTTCTCCTCGGCGGCCGGGGCCTCGGCGGCGGCGCCCGGCATCATCATCGGCATGCCCATCATGGGGGCGGCGGCGGTGACGCCGAACTTGTCCTCGAGGGCCTTCTTCAGTTCCGCCAGTTCGAGGGCGGTGGCGTTGCTGATCTGCTCAACGATCGATTCGATGTTCAAAGGCATGGCTTCTTCTTCTCGGTGCGGCGGTCAGCCGCAGGGACGTTGGCCGGGAACCCGGCCGAAGGACTTCAAGCGTTGGCGGAGGCTCCTTCCGCGACCTTGTCGGCCACGGCGCCGATCGTGCGGATTGGCTCGGCGTACAGCGCCTCGACCACTCCGACCAGCTGGCTGAGCGGAGCGGCGATCGCGCCGATGACCTGGGCGAGCAACACTTCCCGCGGGGGAAGCTTGGAGAGCTGGACGACCTCCTCCTCGGAGAACGCACGACCGCCGACGAACGCGCCCTTCACCTTGAGGTTCTTGTTCGTCCGCGCGAACTCGACCAGCGTCTTCGCGGCCTCGGGCTCGTTGCCCTGCAGGAACGCGATCGCGGTGGGTCCGTTGTGCAGCTCGTAGGGGAGTTTGGCCGCGTCCTCGCCCGCGGCGATCCGGAAGAGCGTGTTCTTGATCACGTGGAAGCTCGCGCCCTTGGCTTTGAGCTCCCGGCGCAGCGCCTGCATCTCCTTGACGGAGAGCCCGCTGTAATCGGCGAACACCACCCCGGTCGCCTCCTCGTACAGCCTCTTGGCCTTCTCGATGGTTTTGGCTTTGGCTTCGGTAGGCATAGGGATCCAACCTGCCTTCCGAAGGGCCTCGTTGCGGGGCGCACGAGGAGAAGCGCGCGGCGAACCGCGCGGTGCGGCGACGTCTCGCTGCTGCTCCTCGGCTGGCGGATCCGGCTGGATCCCTTCGGGCGCGCCGCGCCACCGGCTGTCTTCGGAAAGCTCTGCGATTATGGCAGAAAAGCCGCGCGCTCTGCAGGACGCTCGCGGAAGGGACGGCTCTGAGGTTCGGCGACGGGCCTTCCGAGAATATCTGGTGGAAATGCGGGGGCGAATCCTGCGGAAGATGGAACAAAGCCATTGGAACCGAAGGGCAACCCGTAGTTCTCAGGAGGATCCACAACCGAAATGAAGCGCAACCGAGCTTTCACCCTCGTCGAGATCATGATCGTCGTGCTGATCATCGGCATCCTGCTGGCGATCGCCGTCCCGAACTTCATCAAGGCCCGCGAGAGCAGCCGCACCAAGACCTGCATCGCGAACCTCAAGCAGATCGACTCGGCCAAGGAGCAGTGGGCCATGGAGAACAAGAAGACCACCGGGGACGCCTGCGGGTTCACCGGCATCTTGGTCCCCGACTACTTGAAGGCGGAGCCCAGCTGCCCGTCCGGTGGAACGTACACCGTCAACGCCGTCGGTACGGCTCCGACCTGCTCGATCGCCGGCCACGCGCTCTGACGGTCTGCGACGATTCGAAGCTCGGGCGGGCGGCTGCTGCTGCCCGCCCTCTTCCTGTTCGGGCGAGGGCTCTCTGAGAGCTGAGACCAGCACGACCGAGAATTTCCGTGAGGATTCATGCGACGAAAAGGAGCGTTTTCCCTGATCGAGGTGCTGATGGCGTCGTTCCTCGTGGCGCTGTGCGCGGCGGTGCTCGCGGCGTCCATCCCCACGGCGACGAAGTCGCGCCTGAAGGCCACCTACACCGGCTTGGCTCTGAGCCTGGCGCAGAAGGAGCTCGAGGCGATCCGCACCCGCGGCTATCCGAACGTGAGCGGCGACCAGCTCGCGAGCTTGGGGCTGCTGGACTCGGCGACCCCCGTCTCCGCGAACACCTTTTCCTTCACGAACGTCGATCAGCCTCTGTTCGACAGTCCCTCCCGCGTCCTTCCGAACGGGCAGGGGTTCGTGACGATCGAGCAGGCCGATCTGGATCTGCGACGCGTGGTCGTGACCGTGCAGTGGACCGAGAACGGACGGCAGCGCAGCCTTTCGCTGGGAACCCTGGTGGCGAACCTATGAGCGGATCAAGGATGCGGAGAAGAAGTTCGGGCGCCTCGCTGGTGGAGGTCCTGACGGCGGCCACGCTGACGGTCGGCGTGCTGTTCGCCGCCGTGTCCGCGCTGCTGTTCGGGTCGGGCAGCTGGATTCGGGGTCTGGGCAAGATCTCCGCCGACTCGGAAGCGAAGCGGGCGGTGCTCGCCGTGTCCCAGATTCTGCGGGAAGCGATGGCGGTGACGGTCGACGCGGACGGCCAGGGTCTCGCGTTCCGCTACCCGATGAAGGACGCGAACGGCCGGTTCGTGGTGCCGCCCGTTTGGGACGGGGTGTCGCGCCGCATCGCCGTTCAAGGGGGAAACCTCGTGCTGACGGAGGGCGCCGCCAGCCGCGTTCTTTGCCGAGGAGTGTATCCGATCGATCCGAAGACCGGTAGCTCGTACCGGGTGTTCACGGCGCCCGGCGGGGCCATCGTGCGCGAGATCACCGTGCAGATCGTCACCAGCCGGGACGGCCGCGTTGCGAACGAGGCGCAGGGAAGGGTGCGTGAAACCGTCTTCCTGCGCAACGTTCCGCAGATCACGAGGTGAAGCCATGCGACGAAACCGCCCGTCTCAGTGCCGCCAGCGCGGTTCGGCGTTCATCACCACCTTCGGCATTCTGGCGCTGCTGGGTGCCGCTGCGATGGCCTTCCTCGACTACTCGACTCAGGCCGTGCGCATCGCCAACCGCCAGGTTCTGGATGCGCAGACGACCCACCTGTGTGAAGCCGGCGTTCAGAGCGTCCTGCGGGCGCTGTGGCGCCCGTTCAAGGTGGAGCAGAAGTTCGTCACAATGGACTCCGCCTGCCTCGGCGCCTCGGAGGACACGCCCCGCGTGGCCCAGTCCGGGGCCATTGACGGCATCGGGCGATTCGCCGCCGGTGTGGTTGGCATCCAGTCTCCCAACGGCGATCCGTATCAGAGGCTGGTCACCGTCCGAAGCGTGGGCTGGATCGACCGCAACTCCAACGGTCAGTGGGATGCCGGCGAGGCGAGGAAGATCGTGGACGTCACCGCCGTGTTCGCTCTGGCAAGGAGCCAGGTGTTCGATTACACCTACTTCGTGAACAACTACGGCTGGTTCTACGGCTTCTCTCCCACATCGATGGTCGTGAACGGCGATGTCCGTGCCAATGGCAACATGGACATCAGCGGGGGGTTCCCCACGATCAACGGATCGATCGTTGCCGCTCTGAACGAGAAGCTGGTGCCGGCCGCCCCAGGGCTGGTGAACACGCCGGCTGTCAAAGACTCGAACTCCACCTACCGGACCAAGGCGGCCAACAACCCCCGAATGAGGCCCGGCTACTCGCCAACAGACCACGGGGCTTACGGCACGGCCGAGTGGGAGCGCTGGCGCGACTTCCTCTTCGATTCCGCAGAGGACGCCGTGACGTCGCCGGGCACACCGGACAGCCTGGCGCTGACGGGCAAGCTCGCCGGCGCCGCCGTGATGGATGCGAACGGCATTCGGCGCTGGAGCAAGACCACCTCCTCAGCCACCACCAAGACCCTGATGCTCGATTCCAGCCCGACGGAGGAGGTGATCATGCCGGACCTCAGCGACCTCACGGTCTACACTGCCAAGAGCCAAAACTACGTGGACAACAAGGCGACGTTCCAAGACGGCACGGCCAACCCGTACTTCGGCCAAGGCGCTTGGCTCAAGGTCTGGGACCAGACGTTGAACGGCGGCGCGGGAGGCTACAAGACGATTTCGAACAACGGCGTGGTGAGCGGCTCGGCGATCCTGATCGGCACGTCCACCAAGCCGATCCTCGTCCACGGGCCTGTGACGTTCACCCAGGACGTCGCGATCAAGGGGACGGTCAGCGGGCAAGGAACGCTGTACGCCGGGCGGAACGTGCACATCATCGGCTCGGTCGTGTACAAGGACCCGCCGGACTTCCGCAAGACCGGCGGCCGCACCACGCAGGCGCAGATCGACGCCTACAACGAGAGGAAGGACATTCTGGCGCTGGCGGCCCGGGGGTCGATCATCATGGGCTCGCCGAAGACGCTCGCCTCCAGCGGCGTTCTGCAATACATGCGGCCGCCTTTCACCAAGCCGCGCTACGACGAATACGGGAACCTGGTGCCGGCCTACGATGCCTTGGCGGTTGATGGAACCGGTTACAAGCTGTACCAGAGCGTGATGGGGGACAACGCCCTCCACAGCGTGGCAGAGACCATCTACCAGCTGGACGTGATTCTGTACACGAACTTTCTGGGAGGAGGGAACCTGGGTGGCGGAAGCACCAAGATCCAGTTCAACGGATCGATCATCAGCAAGGACGAGGCGATGCTGCTCCACAGCAGCATGGAGATGAACTACGACTCGCGCATCCGCGAGCGGGGTCCGAACGAGGAGGCGTTGATCGCTCTCGACCTGCCCCGCAGCCCCGTGATGCTCCGCAGCACCTGGCAAGACCGAGGTTTCGTATGGTGAGAAGTTCGTTTACCCGCTTGGCGGCTCTGATGGTTGCGCTCGCTTGCTCGGCCGTGGCGCCCGCGCCCATCAACGATCCCAACCCGCCTGCCAAGCCACTCCTTCCTGTTCTGAGCGACCAAGAGAGAGAACGCCAGCAAGCCGAGCAAAGGACCTTCGCGGAAGTGGGAGCGGTGCCGCAGGACACCGAGAGGACGCCCGTGGACGCCCCGCGGTCGGATCCCGGCGCCGCCGCCTCAGTGGTGGCGGCCTCTCAGGAGGTCCCGAGGGACGGAGGCTCTCAGAAGGGATCGCGGGGTTCCGTCCAAGGCCTGCCTTGGATCGTGCTGGGCCTTGCGGGGCTTCTGGCGCTGGCCGCCAAGGCGTGGCTCGACCGTCGCATCCCAGTGCCGGAGGCCGTCTCGCGCAGGCCGCCCGTCCTGTGAGCGGCCGAGGAATCGGCGGGGAGTCCAGTAGAATAGGGCAACGATGGCTCCCCACACCAACGGGCGGTTCGGCCCCTACGGCGGTCGCTATGTCCCCGAAACCCTCGTTCCCGCTCTGGACGAGCTGGATCGGGAGTTCCAGAGGGCTTGGTCCGACCCCGAGTTTCAGGCCGAGTATCAGCGCTTGCTGGCGGACTACGTCGGCAGGCCGACGCCGTTGACGGAGTGCCCGCGGCTTTCCCAAGCCACTGGTCTTCAGGTCTCGGTCAAGCGGGAGGACCTGTGCCACACCGGCGCGCACAAGATCAACAACGCGCTCGGTCAGGCGCTGCTCGCCGAGCGCATGGGCAAGCGGCGCATCGTCGCCGAGACGGGCGCGGGGCAGCACGGCGTGGCCACGGCGACCGTCTGCGCCCTGCTGGGCATGGAGTGTCACGTCTACATGGGCAGCGTGGACATGGCCCGACAGCGTCCTAACGTCTTTCGCATGAAGTTGCTCGGCGCAGAGGTGATCCCCGTCGAGAGCGGCAGCCGTACTCTGAAGGATGCCATCAACGAGGCCATCCGCGACTGGGTGACCAACGTCGGCACCACGCATTACCTGCTCGGTTCGGCGCTCGGCCCGCACCCCTACCCGCTGATCGTGCGCGAGTTCCAGAGCGTGATCGGCATCGAGGCGCGCGCGCAGATGCTGGCGCAGGTCGGGCGGCTGCCGGACGCCTGCATCGCCTGCGTGGGCGGCGGCAGCAACGCCATTGGCCTGTTTCACGCCTTCCGCGACGACGAAGACGTAGACCTGATCGGCGTGGAAGCGGGCGGACGCGGCATCTCCAGCGGCGCACACGCCGCCCGCTTCGCCGACCCATCGCGCGGACGGCCTGGCGTGCTGCACGGCACGCGCTCTTTCGTCCTGCAGGACGCCGACGGGCAGATCACCGACACGCACAGCATCTCCGCCGGACTCGACTATGCCTCGGTGGGGCCGGAGCACGCCTATCTGCGGCAGATCGAGCGGGCACATTACACCGTAGCGACCGACGACGAGGCTCTGGCCGCCTTCCAACTGCTCTGTCAGCTTGAGGGGATCATCCCCGCCCTGGAGAGCGCACACGCCATCGCCGAAGCGATCAAGCGCGCGCCGACCATGCCCCGCGACGCCATCCTGCTGGTCAACCTGTCCGGTCGCGGCGACAAAGACCTGGACACGGTCATCAGCGCGCTGGGAGGTGAGTCGTGAACCAGGCGATGCGCACACAGACCGGCCTGGACGCCCTGGCCGCCATGTTCGCTCGCACCCGCGCCGAGGGGCGCGCCGCCTTCCTGCCCTACTTTCCGGTCGGCTACCCGACGATAGAAGCGTCGCTGGAAGCGATCCAGAGCATGGCTGAAGTCGGCGTAGATGGCTTCGAGATCGGCATTCCCTTCAGCGATCCGCTCGCCGACGGCCCGACCATTCAGGCGGCGACGCAAGTCGCGCTGCGCAACGGCGTCACCGTGCGGCGCTGCCTGGAAGCCGTGCACGACTTGCGCGGGCGCGGCGTGGCACGGCCCATGCTGCTGATGGGCTACCTCAACCCGCTGCTGGCCTACGGGCCAGACGCCTTCGCCCGCGACGCGCGCGCTGCCGGCGCCGATGGCCTGATCATCCCCGACCTGCCGCCGGAAGAAGCCGACCTGTTCGCCGGGGCCTGTGCCCGCGAGGGACTGGCGCTGATCTTCTTCCTGGCTCCCACCAGCACCGACGCGCGCATCCGCCTGGTGGCCGAGCGGGCGCGCGGCTTCATCTACGTCGTCTCGGTGACCGGCGTGACCGGCGCGCGCGCAACCCTGCCGCCCGGCCTGGGCGACTTCCTGGCGCGTATCCGCGCGCAGACCGATTGCCCGCGCGTGGTCGGCTTTGGCATCAGTGGGCCAGAACAGGCGCACGCCATGAACGGCCTGGCCGAGGGGTTCATCGTGGGTAGCGCGCTGGTGCGCGCCGCTGCGGAGGGCGTGAGCGCGGTGCGCGACCTGGCGGCGCAGATTCGCGCGGCGCTGGAGTAGGCTTCGCTCTACACCGCAGAGGTGTCACGAGGCCACATCGCAAGGCGTAAGAGAAGCAGACTTCCGAAGTCCGCAGAGACTTCGGAAGTCTTGCGTCTCCCCCTTTGCCCTCTTGACACACGCTCAACTTGTCCTAGAATAGTAGTCGTTCCGTCTACTAATAGACGGAGCGTATACAGATTGTGCCGAGATGGCTGGACAAACGATGCTCAAGAAGAAGCTCCGCCAGCACCGCGACCGTCACGAGCGGCGCAAGGCCGCCACCCATCAGCGGCTCATTGACGCCGCGCGCGACCTGATCAGCGCCAGGGGCTACAGCCAGGTAGACATCCTGGACATCACCGAGCGGGCCGACGTCAGCAAGGCCACCTTCTACAAGCATTTCGACAACAAAGAAACCTGCGTGCGCGAACTGATGGAACAGGGCTTCGACGCGCTGGTCGCCGAGATCATCAGTGCACCGCGCGCGCACCCCTTCGACCCGGACTGGGCCAGGGCCAGCTTCGAGCGGGCGTTTCGCTGGGCAGAAGAACACCGCGAACTGATGCTCATCATGGTTGGCGGGGCGGCTTCGACTCAGCTCAACGCCTTCGGGCGGCAATATCTGGCTGCGGTCATCGAGCGCACCCTGATCAACGAGTTCCCTCAGCAAACGCTCTCCATCCCCCCGCACGTACTGGCGCAGATCGTCACCGGCATGATGATTCAGTTGCTGGGCTGGTGGCTGGAAAACGACACCGGCTACACCGCGGCTGACCTGGCCGGTTTCATGCTCGGCGTCCTGCAGCGCGGCGTTGTCACGCACGCCGCAGAAGAGTCCCAAGATTCCCACACTCCGGAGGTCACGGCATGATCTTTGAATTCCTGGGGCGTTTTGCCACGCGCTATCGCTACCCCATCATCATCGCCTGGATCGCCGCGGCGATCATCGTCACCCTGACCGCGCCCAAGCTCGAAGACGTGGTCAGCTCCGACATGGTGGACTTCCTGCCCAAGGATGCCCCCTATCAGCGCGCCACGGCTCTGTACGAGCGCGTCTTCCCACACGACACCGCATTGGGCAGCTCGGTGATCGTCTTCGACGCGCGCGACTCGGCGGAGGGCATCCTGAAGCCGGATGCGCCTACCTTCGAGGAGCAATTCGAGACCGAGGCCGGGCGCTACATCCGCGCCTTCACCGAGTGGGCCAGCAGTGACGCCGCGCCGGACGTGTTCAGCGCCATCACATCGCCCACGCAGTCGCCCACCCTGGCCGCGTTGTTGATCGCCGGCGAGGGCAGCCCCGATCCCTCGTTGATCAACCGCGTGGCGCTGGTGCGCGTCAACATGACCGAAACTGCCACCGAACCGCCCTCCATCGAGGCCATGCAGCAAATTGACGCCTGGCTGGAAGCCAATCGCCCCGCCAACGTGCGCGCCTATCAGACCGGAGCCAGCCCGCTGGTCTATGGCACCAGCGAGTCGGTCGTCACCAGCGCCGACCGTGCTATCTGGGTGACCATCGGGCTGGTGATCGTCATGCTGCTGATCGTCTACCGCTCGCCGGTCAGTCCGCTCATCCCACTGTCGGCGGTCACCGTCGCCTACCTGATCACGCGCGGCATCGTCGCCTGGCTGGGCGCGCACTACCTGACCATCACCACCTACGCCAACGTGCTGCTGATCACCATCATGTACGGCGCGGGCACGGACTATTGCCTGTTCCTGATCAGTCGCTTCCGCGAGGAAATGGCCGACAAGCCGGGCATCGAGGCGGCGACCGCTCACACTGTGCACCGCGTGGGAGAGACCATCACCAGCAGCGCCGGGACGATCTTCGTGGGCTTCATGGCCATGATCTTCGCCAAGATGGGTATCTTCAATACCACCGGCCCGGCCCTGGCCCTGGCCGTGATCATCACCCTGCTGGCGGGGCTGACCTTCGTCCCCGCCCTGCTCGCCACGCTGGGGCACCGTGCCTTCTGGCCCGGCCAGGCCACCCATCGCCCCGTAGGACGCTGGTATGGGCTGACCTCGCAATGGGTCAGCACGCGGCCCCTGGTGGTGATCCTGGTGATCGTGGCGATCATGCTGCCGCTGTCGGTCTACGGCCTGACGCAGCACGTCACCTACGACCTGCTCGACGACCTGCCGGACGAAAAACCTGTCGTAATGGGTTTCAAGTTGTTGCAGGATAGTCTGGGCGCAGGTAACACCATGCCGCTGACCGTCGTCGTGACGGAGCGCGACCCCGACCGTATCGCTGCCGACATCGTGCGCCTCAGCGATCAGATCGCCGCCCTGGACGGCATCTTCGATGTGCGCGGACTGGACGATCCGCTCGGTCAGCGCAACGGTGGTCTGCACAACGTCCTGCACGTGAGCGCCCAACTCCGCCTGATCCAGAGCGCGCTCGACAACCCCGGCAGCGCAGCGACCATGACTCCGGCACAACTGCGCGCCGCGCTGGACGGCATGAATGCTTACCTCGACCTGCTGGTCGAGCGCTTCCCACAGGTGGCCGACGACCCTGACCTGCTCCTGCTACGCGACCTGCTGGCCAACCCGTTGCAGTTGCTGACGCGCCGGGATGACCTGAACGCGGCCCTGGAGGGACTGGCCACCCGCTTCGAAAGCGTGCCCGACCCCTACCTGCTGCCCACCAGTCTGCTCGACCTGATCAACACGCTGCCCGCTGCCGAAGGGAGCTTCGACACGGCGCTGGCCGGGCAACTGGTTTCCACGTACCTGGCCGCCGGAGGCACCGCCTTCAAGCTGGACGTGATCCTGGCCAACTCACCGAGCAGCGACGCCGCCCTGAATACTGTCACCGCTATCCGGCGCATCCTGAAGGAGTATCGCACTGGCGGCGGGGAAGCCGACATCAGCGGCGGTTCGGTCGTCAACGCGGACATCCGCGACACCATGAACCAGGACCTGCCGCGCGCCATCGGCTTTGTGTTGCTGGGCATCTTCATCGTACTGCTGCTCATGTTGCGCAGCGTGATCGCCCCCCTCTATCTGATCGGCACGGTCGTACTGTCGTTCACTTTCACTCTGGGGCTGACCAACCTGCTCTTCAAGACCACGCTGGGCGTGGCCGGGCTGACGTGGTACGTGCCTTTCTTCGCCTTCGTCTTCCTGGTGGCGTTGGGCATTGACTACAGCATCTTCCTGTTCGGGCGCATCAAGGAAGAAGTGGGCAATCATGGCCTGCGCGAAGGGGTACACGTAGCGGTTGCCACCACTGGCGCGATCATCACCTCGGCGGGGATGATCCTCTCTGGCACGTTCGCCGCGCTGCTGACGGGCGAGGTCGCCGGGTTGCTGGAGATCGGCTTCGCGGTGGCCTTCGGCGTGCTGGTAGACACTTTCGTAGTGCGCACTGTGCTCGATCCGGCCCTGGCCACGCTGTTCGGACGCTGGACCTGGTGGCCAGGCGGTGTGCCTCAGGCCGACGGGCGCAGGCGTGTTCCGAAATCGCCCGCAGCGCAGGCGGGCGACTGAGAAGAAAAGTCGCTGAGTCGCCGAGGCGCGGGAACACCGAGAGAGCAGCGCTTCTCCTCGCGCCCTCTACGCCTCGGCGACGCTTCTCGCTCTACCTTATCGAGACAGCCCTACGCCGTCGGGGTGACCGCGTTTGAGCAGTGCGAAGGCGGCCCGTTTCAGCGACGGGCGGGCAGGCGCACTTCCCGCTGTACAGGCACGCCAGGGAACAGCGCGTCGGCATGCTCTGGCACATAGCGCCGCACCATGTCCATCGTCAGGGCATTGGCGGCGCAGATTTCGCCGTAGAGTTCGGCGCTGCGGCGCGGGATACGCCGTTGGGTCTGCGGGTCACAACCGAACAGGCCGAAGCGAAAACGCGGGTCGTAGCCTTCGGCCCATTCGAAGTTGTCCACCAGCGTCCAGAAGAAATAGCCCCTGACCGGGTAGTTGAAATTGATCGCCCGCCACACGCTGCGCAGGCCGCGCACCAGCACCAGCGGGCGCAGACTGTCGTCGGCGTCGGGCACGCCGTGCTCGGTGATGTAGATCGGCCTGTCCGTGCGCTCGGCCAGCCAGCGGATTTGCTCGAACAGTCCTTCCGGCCAGATTTCGCCGACGCCCGGCGGCCCCAGCAGCCCCTGGCGCGGGCGCGTCTGCTCGATGAACGCCTGCCGCGGCCTCAGCAGGTTGAACCCCACTCGAAAGCGATAGTAGTAGTTGAGGCCGACCCAGTCGAAGGTAGCGCGCGCTTCCGGCACGGCAATGCTGCGGCGCAGGAACCGCAATTCGCCCGTCGTCAGGGCCAGGATGAAAGCGCGGTTGAACATCTGCCGCACCAGCATCAGCGCGGGTTGATGCAACCAGGCCGGGCGGCCAGGCACCAGGCTGATCTGATGTTTGGCCAGGCCGATCTGCGCGTCCGGTCGCACTTCTTTGAGAGCGTGATAGGCGGCGACATGGCCGCGCAGCAGGTGCTCGGCCACGCGCAGAGCATGGCCCAGGTTACGTTCGCCGGGCGGGAAACGCCCCAGCAGATAGCCCTGCGTCGCGTAGACCATCGGCTCGTTGATGGTGCACCACAGGGTCACGTCCGCGCCCAGTTCTTCCGCCACCACCCGCACGAAGTGAGCGAAGCGCCGCACCGTCTGCGGATTGAGCCAGCCCCCGTCTTCTTCGATCCACAGCGGGTTGGTGAAATGGTGTAGGGTCAGCAGCGGCTCCATGTGCCGCGCCCGCAGCGCTGCGATCATCTCCGCGTAGAACCGCAGTGCCGCGCGGTCTATCTTGCCGCGCTCCGGCTCGATGCGACTCCACTCCACCGAAAAGCGGTGCGCGTTCTGGTGCAGGGCTGCGGCGCGGTCGAAGTCTTCGGCGTAGCGCCCGCGCCACCAGTCGCAGGCCCGCCCCGCCCGCTGCCCCCCAAAGATACGCCCCGGCTGCTGTTCCCAGGCCGCCCAGTTGTTGTTGGTGTTGCCACCCTCAACCTGATGCGCTGAGGTCGCCGTACCCCACATGAAGCCAGGGGGAAAAGTGAGCGTAAAGTCAACCATGGCGAGTCAGGAGTCCTGAGTCTGGAGTCTTGAGTGTCGGCAGTTAACCGTCTGCCACCAGCGAGCGATATCCGAAGGACAGTGGAGCGGGCGCGACGGCTCCTACTCCGCCTGCCCCAGATAGACCGCATCCGCGTAAATCTGACGTGCGCCGGTATCCACATAGCCGAGGGTCTCGGCGATGCGCCGCGACGGTTCGTTGCTCTCCTCGACCAGATAGAGTGGCGTCCGCCCACTCGCCAGCACCGCCTGCGTGACACCAGCTACCACGCTGGTGCCCAGCCCGCGCCCGCGCAGTGGCGGATCGGTGTGCACGAACACCTCGGCAAATGTCGGACTCTGCCAGTTGAGACCGGCCACCGCCTGTGCTCCGCCCGCCTCGATGACGCAACGCGGCGTGCCATCGTAGGCCGTCTCTTGCCGCGCCAGGACGTTGATCACCGGCTGGAAGCGGCGCGGGTCGAGGCGCAGGATATGCAACACCCGCGCCTGATCCAGGCGCAACAGACCGCCCAGCAAGGGCAACTGATTGACCCTGGCGAACAGGATATAGGACCGGCCCGGCGTGAGCGCCTGCCTCAACAGCGAGCGAGCACAGGCAGCATCCGTGCACAACAACGTCACCAGAGGACGAAAGAGGTCAATGCCGGTCTGAAAAACGCCCACAAAACCCAGCGTCCGCCCGGCCTGATCGCTGTGAATGAACAGCTTCGAGCGAGCCGGATCGTGATACAGCGCATAATAAGCGGTCGGGGCGTCGGCGGGATCGGTCTCGTCCAGCACCTGCCGCACCGCTGCCCGCTGCGCATCAAGGGTAGTGGCCATGATCTGTCCAGCCCTGCTAGGGATACAGCCGGTTGAGCATCCGCGCATAGGGGATCGTCTCGCGGATGTGTGGCAGGCCGCATATCCAGGCCACCGTGCGCTCGACGCCCAGGCCGAAGCCCGCATGTGGCACACTCCCATAGCGACGTAGGTCGAGGTACCAGGCGTAGTTCTCCGGCGAAATGCCGATCTCATCAATGCGCTTCTTGAGCAACTCGGCGTCGTAGATGCGCTCGCTGCCGCCGGTGATCTCCCCGTAGCCCTCTGGTGCCAGCAAGTCCACGCTGCGACACACCTCCGGGCGACCCTCGACCGGCTGCATGTAGAACGCCTTGGCCGCCGTCGGGTAATGGTAGACGAAGACCGGTTTGTCGAACATTTCGGCGATGGCCGTCTCGTGCGGTGAGCCGAAGTCGTCGCCCCAGGTGATGCTCAGCTCGGCCTTGCGCTCCGGATCGTCTACGGTGGCGGCCAGGGCATTCAGCCGCTCGACCGCCTCGTCATAGCTGATGCGCGGGAACGGCGGCTTGACGTTCTCCAGCCGGCTGATGTCGCGCTCCAGAATCTCCAGTTCCATGCGATGCTGCGCCAGCACCGTCTGCACGATGGCGCTGACGAATTCCTCCTCCATGGCCATCAGGTCTTCCAGCGAGAAGAAGGCCATCTCCGGCTCCACCATCCAGAACTCCATCAGGTGTCGGCGGGTCTTGGACTTCTCGGCGCGAAAGGTGGGGCCGAAGCAATAGACCTTGCCGAAGGAGGCCATGTTCGCCTCATTGTAGAGCTGACCGGTCTGCGCCAGGTAGGCGGGCACGCCGAAATAGTCAATGGAGAAGAGCGTCGTGGTATTCTCGCCCGCGGCGGGCGTCAGGATGGGCGTATCTACCAGCAGGTAGCCGTGTTCGTCCAACCAGTTGCGAATGGTGCGGATGATGGTGGCCCGCACGCGCAGAATCGCCCACTGCCGCAGCGACCGCACCCACAGGTGCCGGTGATCCATGAGAAACTCGACGCCATGCTCTTTGGGCTGAATGGGATACTCGTCGGCCAGTTGGTAGAGCTTGAGGCTCTTGATAGACAGCTCGTACTTGCCCGGATAGCCGGGGGCGCGATCATCGGCGCGCACCGTGCCCGTCACTTCCAGCGACGATTCCTGCGTCAGAGCCATGACCAGGGCGAAGGTTTCGGCGTCCAGTTCTTTCTGAAAGGCGACACATTGCACAATGCCCGTGCCATCGCGCACAAGCAGGAACTGCAGCTTGCCTTTGTCGGTGCGGTTGTACAGCCAGCCGCGCAGGGTTACTTCCTGCCCCACGTAGTTGGCAATATTGCTGATCTGAATGATGGTCACGAAGGCACCCCTTCTGTGCTATAATGCAATTAGAGAGAGGGCATACGGAAAAACAATGCCACTCTTTACCTGACCGACCGTATTCTAGCGCCCGCGGCGAGGCCGGTCAAGCGAGGGAAGGGGTGCGCAAGAAAGAAGCCTGGTCTCGTCCCGACTGTTAATCGCGGTGGCGCGGAGAAACTTTTATTTTCTTCTTATTTTCTGTTGCTAGAATCACTAAGGATATTGGTGGGAGCCTATCCACACATCTGTTTCGCGCCACTCCTGTTGATACGCTCACATCACTGGCAAGCGGGAGCAATCCCAAAAGGAGGTTAGCAACATGCCCGGTGCCGCACCATCCTTCATCGAGATGGAGCTGCGGTCTCTGGATACGCGCCGTCACTGGTCGCCCACATCCCAGGCTTACGCGCCCGCTGACGTGTTGTTGGGCTATCTGATGGATGGCTGGCAGCTCAGCCCGGTCGTGGGCCTGGAAGAGCACTGGCACGCCGGGGCGCGTCGTGTGGATGTGTATCACTTCGAGTTGACCAAGGACAATCAGGTGATGGTGCTGCCGGTGCAGAGCAACCCCATCGTGCGCCGTCTGCTGCACGACCGCAAACTGCGCGTCGTGCTGCTGAGGCGCGACAAGGTCTCCGTCACCGGCGAGCACGAACCGGTCAACTGAGTGCGGCGCGTACCTCCGCAGCCGTTCATTAGGATTTCTTCAGGCGTGATGTCAGCACCTGGAAGTGTGTTATTGTGTGTGAGAATCCGGCCCAGCGCCGGATTTCTGTTTCCCAATCACGGCGCGCCCGTTGAGACTTCGCGCGGCGCCAGCCAGCGCCGCACGCGCCCTGGCATCAGGGGAGCAATGCGCACCCATTCTTCCGGCGCAAAGGGGCGCAGCGCCAGCAACCCCGCCCCATAGACCACTGGCGAGAGCATCAGCCCGGCCAGCGGTGCGACCTGCCACAGGGCCAGCGTCATCCCCAGCACGACCAGCGCCGCCAGCGCCGGTCGCCACAGAGCGCGCCCCCAGCGGATCGCGCCCAGTTCCTGGCGGATGATCAGATAGAAGGCGACGAACAACACTCCTTCCGACAGAATGGTGATGATCGCCGCCGCGCGATAGCTGTAGGCGGGCAACAGCAGCAGGTTGGTGATCACGTTGAAGATCACCCCCGCGGCGAAAGCCAACATCAGGGTACGCTGCCGGTCGAGCGCCACGATCACGTAATTCGTCACGCTGTTGATCCAGCCGATGGGGATGCTCCAGATCATGATTTGCAGCGCGATGCCACCGGCGGGCAGGTACTCCGCCCCACCCAGCACGCGGATCAGCGGCTCGGCGATGAAAGTGGTGATCACCGCCACCGGCAGCGCCACCATCACCAGCAGCTTGACCGCCAGCACATAGTTGCGGCGCAGCGCGGGCCGGTCTTCGTGCGCCTGACGGGCCATCACCGGCAGCAACGCCATGGTGAGGAAGGCGGGGATGATGTTCAGCGCGTCGAGCCACTTGTAGGCCGTGGAATATTGCCCGACGACCGTGTTGCCGTTGATCGCTTCCATCAGCACGATATCAATCTTGAAGAAGACGGTCGCCAGCAGGTGATTGATCATCAGCGGCCAGCTTTCGCCGACCATCAGCCGCAGCAGAGACGGATCGAGACGCTCCGCGAAGACGCCATGCGCCAGCGGGCGAGCCAGCCAGCCCAGCACCAGCAACGTGACGACGTTGGTGATCACTGCGCCACCGGCCAGCCCCACCACGCCCCAGCCCAGCAACAGCGTGCCCAGCCCCAGGGTCACCTTGACGATGGTGCTGACGGTAGTGATCGCCGCCGGGTATTCTGCTTTCTCGAAGGCGTAGAAGAGCGCCGTCAGCCCCGTGCTGATGCTCCCCGGCAGCAGACCGATATACAGCAAGACGATGGCGGCGATGGCCTGCCCTTCCAGCGCCGGGCTGACCGTCGCCTGCCGCACGGCCAGGAAACCCAGCAACAAGGGGACGCCCAGCGCCGCCAGCGCCAGCCGCAGCGCCGTGCTGTTGAACAGGTAGCGCCCGGCAGCGCTCCGGTTGCGGGCCACTTCGCGCGTCAGCAGGGTGTTCAGCCCGAAGTTGGTGAGGATGTCGAACCAGCCGAAGATGACGACGGCGTAATAGTAGATCCCCGCGTTCGCCGGCCCCAGGATGCGCAGCATGATGAAGGCGAAGGCGAAGTCAATGGCCCGGTTGAACAGGTTGAGCACGATGGGAGCCAGACTGTTCTTGGCGATACGGCGGGCGCTGTCCGCTTCCTCTTCGGCGCGGTAGACCCGTCGCCACAGCCACAGCATCAGCATGAAGAGGATCAGCATGCCGCTGAGGAACGACAGGAACGCGCCGATCTGAAAGGTCGGCGGGCTGTAGCGAAAACGCACTGTCCACGCGCCGGGCGACAGCCGCACGCCCCGGAAGTTGCCGTTGACCAGCCGGATCGCTGTCTCCTGCTCCTGGTCTGCGCTGCTCCCCTGGGGGCGAACGAATGCCTTCCAGCCAGGGTAATAGCTGTCGGCCAGCACCAGCCAGGACTCCGCGCTGACCTCCGCCTCAACCACTACCTCGATGGCACCATAGGCAACGATCTTCGCGGGAACCGGATCAGCTTCGTGCTCCGGCGTCGGCCAGTGATAGACCAGGTCGCACGACTCGCCATCGCCGAAGTCCTCGATGACCACGCGGCGCGGGTCGGCGGTGAAGTCCGGGCTGCTGACGATGGTGGCGAAGTCGGCGGGCTGCGCGCCGCACAGCGGCCCGGTGAGGTCGTAGGCGGGCAGCGTGTAGGCGCGCGGCAGAGCGTCCAGGTTTTCGTAGATGCGCACCGCCCCATCCACATAGACTTCGCGCAGGCCGAGCGCCTCGGCGTCCGTCACCACCCAGTCGGCGACGATGTAACGCACGTTGAGCAGGTCCAGCAGCGGCGAGGCGAGCGCCCCCGTGTTGTCCCAGGCGATGGGATCAATGCGGTTGTGCAGCAGCCCGCCCTGCGGCGCGATCAGCCCCATGTACGCCGCATATTGCTTGGGAATCATGCTGTCGTAGCCGCGGACGTCGTGCAGGCCGTAGCGCCAGGTGCTGTTGGCGTGCAGCGGATTCTCGCCGAAATTGACCGTCGTGTAGCGGAACGGTCCTTCCTCCGCCTGACGCTGCTGCAACCAGCGGATCGCGTCTGGCGTGTAGTCCAACCATGCCGGATCGGCGGAGGGGTTGAAATCCCAGCCAGCGACCATCAGGTCCAGCGCGATCACGCCCACGGCCAGCACTGTCCACAGAGGAGCGCCCCCCAGTCGGCGGGGCAGACGTGCCCGGCTCCGGCTCAGCCAGATCACCGTGCCCGCCGCACCGACGAAGATCGCCAGCCAGAGCACGTTCCAGAACTCGTAGCTGTAGAACGCCCGCGCATCCGGGAACGCCTGATCGGCCTTCGCCAGCCCTGTGAAAAGGCGTTCCACCAGCGGCGCGAAGGTATCGTAGGCGGCGCGCGAGAGCAGCAGCCCACCAAAGATCGCCGCGCCGAGCGCGATCAGCCCGCCGCCGAGCCATCTCACCCAGCGGGCACGCGCTGCCGCCGCCTGCCCCAGCGCGTCCACACCGAAACCGGCCAGCGCCGCCGCGCAGAACGTGAACGGCCACACCCAGCGGAACGGTGTGTGCAGTTGGTTGAGGTTGGGGAAAGCGTAGTACAGGACAGCGTAGGTCGGCAGGCCGAAGGCGAAGGTCAGCGAGACGAGCGCCAACAGCCCCAGGAGGGCGCGGTGAGGCGGTGCCGCGCCCCCTGACCCGGTCGCGCTCTGCAAGGGCGAGCCTTTCAATCCGCCCCGCCCTTTCAGCAATCCTACCGCCGCCAGGACGAGCGTCAGGATGCCCACATACGCCCCGCCCTCGACGTAATTCTTGATACCAAAGTCGGTGTCGGTCACGCGGGCGAACCCACCGGGGCAGGCTTCGCACGGGCGCTGCCAGTCCTGCGCCACCGTCTCCCAGGTGAAGACGTCGCGGTAACTGTGCTGCGCCGGATTGCCGTAGGCATTGGGCACGAAGAACTTGACCACATGCCGCGCGGGGAAAGCGTAGCCGCGCACCTGTTCGAAGCTGGCCGCCGCCTCGCGGAAATTGCGCGTGCCCAGTTCATAGAGCGGCAGGAACTGCGCCGCGCCCAGCCCGACGCCCAGCGCCACCATCAGCAGCAGCGCCCCCGCCGGGCGCAGCAGCCGTCGCCAGGCGGCGCGATCCCGCCACCACTCCCACAGCAAGCGCGCCGCCGCCCAATACGCCATGACGATCAGCGTGTAGTAGGTGATCTCGACGTGCCCGGCGAAGAGGTTCATCATCAGCGCCAGTGCGCCCAACGCGATCCAGGGCACGGTCGCCGGACGGTCACCGCGCAGGGGGCGCCGCTCGATGACGAATTCGATCATCAGCAGCAGCAACGGCAACCAGGCCGCGCCGGAGATCATCATGGGGAAGACGACGCTGACGATGAAGAACGCGCTGAACTGATAGGCCACGCCCGCGACTGCCCCCGCCGCCCGGCTGAGCCGCATCCCTCGCGCGAAGACGAACATCAACACGCCCGCCAGCCAGAGCTGACTCACCGTGAACCAGCCATAGGCGCGCGGCAGCGGCAGCACATAGTACAGGAGGCTGAAGGGATACAGAGCGCCATGTTGCCCCGCCGCCAGGAAAGGCGTCCCCGCGAACTGATTGGGCTGCCACAGGGGGATCACCCCCTCGGACAGGCTGCGCCGGAGGAACGACTTCCACTGATAGTTCTGCAGCACCAGGTCGGAAAGCAGGGCGTTGTGCGGGATTTCCGGCACGCCGATCGCCTCGCGCGCGCTGCGCCAGGGTTCGACCTGATAGAGGTTGTCGGCGGGGATCAGCGTGCGGTTGCCCAGCGTGACCGGCGCGAAAAACAACAGTGGCAGCAGCAACAGCCCTGCCACAATCAACAAGTCGGGGAGGTATCGCCGCAACATCAGCGCTCAGGCAGGTTCTGCAAGTCAGGCGGCGGAGACGGGCAGACGATCCTGGGGCGTCAGGTGACGGTGCCGCCACCACACCTGCCACACGCGCAACGCCGCCTCGCTCTGCACTTTGAAGCTCATCTTGGAGCGGCCCTTCTTGCGGTCGGCGAAATAGATGGGCACTTCGGCGGTGCGGTAGCCCAGCTTCTCCGCCACGTAGATCGTCTCCACCTGGAAGACGTAGCCGCTGGAGCGGATGCGATCCAGGTCAATCCCCTTGAGCACCTCGGCCCGCCACAGCCGGAAGCCGCCGGTTGCGTCCTTGGTGTGCGTGCGCAGAATCAGGTTGACGTAGACACTGTTGGCCCACCAGCTTAGCAGCTTGCGCCCGATGCCCCATGTCTCGTCCACGCTGCCGCCTTTGGTGTAGCGCGAACCGACCACAATGTCGCAAGCGCAGGCTTGCATCTCCGCGACCATGGCCGGGATGTATTTGGGATCGTGCGAGAAGTCGCAGTCCATCTGCAGGATGTAGTCCGCGCCCCGCTCGAACGCGACGCGAAAACCGTCAATATAGGCGGTGCCCAGACCGCGCTTGGCCTTGCGGTGCAGCACTTCCACCCGCCCAGGATGACGGGCGGCCAGCGCATCGGCAATCTGCCCCGTGCCATCGGGCGAATTGTCGTCCACCACCAGCACCGACAGTTCCACTGGCAGTTCCAGCGCCAGCAGCCGTTCGACCATCGTCTCCAGGTTCTCTGCCTCGTTATAGGTCGGCAGCACGACCATCAGTTTCATCTCGTCTTCTCCGTGTCAGACCGCCGGAGCACCATCCGAACGCCTCTCCGGAGCGGGGGGTCGCCCGCGCCAGCCCAATCATACCGCGAAACCGTGCGTTTGTCGGCGGGGAGTCTGCCCTTCAGAGATTGGGCGCGGACAGATTGTCATCTCTCCGCTCTTGTGATTTATAATGGCCGCCATGCGACGCCTCACCGTGCTGCTGTGCCTGCTCGCCCTGACCGTGCCGGTCTTCCTGCCTCCGGCCCATCCCACGCGCTACGCCGCCGCCCAAAGCGCCGACCCGCTGCCCCCACCGCACCTGGGCTATGGGGTTCACGTCGGCCCGCATACCAGCGTCAGCCCGGCCCTGGTGGATCAGCTACGCATGGACTGGGTGAAGGTCTACGAAGTCGGGCAGGTCGCCGCGTTCAGTCACAAGCGCGTGCTCTACCGCATGGACCTGCCCTGGCCGTCCAACTGGGAAGCGTTCCGCGTCAGTGTGCGTCAGCGGGCGGCGGAACTGGCCGCCCTGGGTGTAGATGCCATCGAGGTGCACAACGAACCAAATCTGGCCCTGGAATGGCCGCATGGCCCCAACGCCTGGGAATACACGCAGATGCTGCGCGTGGCGTATACGCAGATCAAGGCCGTGGCCCCGCAGATCATCGTGGTATCTGGCGGGCTGGCTCCCACCATCACCACCGGCGATCGTGGCGCGATCAGCGACATTGACTACGCTGCCGAGATGCTGGACAACGGCGCGGCGCAGTGGTTCGACGCCTTCGGTTACCACCCCTACGGTTACAATCAGCCGCCCGAAGCCGAGCCAGACTCCAACACTCTCAACTTCCGCCGCGTCGAACTCATCCGCGCCCTGTTCGAAGAGAGAGGCATCTACGACAAACAAATCTGGCTGACCGAATTCGGCTGGCTGCGCGACCCGGCTGAGGACGGCGTCACCTGCTCCGACAGCGACCCGAACTTCGCCGGGTTCGCCTGGCTGCGCGTCTCTGGGCAGACGCAGGCCGATTACACCGTCCGCGCCTTCGACTGGGCCGACCGACACTGGCCCTGGGCCGGGCCAATGTTCCTGTGGAACCTCAACTGGGCGCTCTATCCGCCAGACATGACGCCGCTGTGCAGCCATATGCGCTGGTTCAGCCTGCTGCGCGCCGACGGATCGCCGCTGCCGGTCTTTCAGCGCGTGGCAGCCATGCCGCGTCGCTTCAGCGATTACCTGCCGCGCCTGACGCTCTACGCCCGCGACATGACCGCCGAGACCGGAATGGCCTGCCCTGGCTCAGTGCTGGTAGGCGAATTCCAGGTGGTCAACAGCGGCTATCCGGGGACATTCACCGCGCAGGTCGAGGGAGTCAGCCCGCCGGAGGGGCCGGTGCTCGAAGTGTACCCGCCGCGCGTTTCCAGCGGCGACACGGTGCAGGTCTACGCCGACACCACCAACCTGCTGCCGGGCCTGCACACCATCTACGTCAACGTGACGGCGACCATCGGTGAGCAGATCGTCGCCGAGATGATCCAGGGGTACATCGTCGTCACCGAAGGCGGCTGCTGAGCACGCCCGGTCTTTCTCTTTCGCCCACCTGACGGCTGACTGCTGATGGCTGTCCGCTAGAAGCTCTGGTAATTCCAGGGGTTGACCGGCGCACCGCCCGGCCCACGAATCTCGAAGTGCAGGTGCGGGCCACTCGACCGCCCGGAATTGCCCGTCACGGCGATATTCTGCCCCGCCGCGACTGTTTCCCCGCAACTGACGAATGCGCCGTTGAGATGGCCATAGAGACTCAGCGTGCTGCCGTGCGCGATGACCACCGTGTAGCCGTAGCCCCACGTGCTCATGCCGCTGAAGATCACCGTGCCACCGCCCGCCGCAAAGACCGGCGTGCCCGGCGGGACGGCCAGGTCAATGCCGCCGTGATTCCACGCGAAATCCTGAGTGATGCGATAACGCGCGTAGATCGGCGGATTGACCGGCGGGGAGCCGCCGGATACCACCTGCTTGCCGCACGATCCCGGATCGCCGATGGCAAATGCCGCCACCTCCGCGCCGACCGTGATCCCCGCGCCCACCGGATTGCTGCCGTCGGTGCTCGTCCGCGCCATGACAATGCCAGGGTCCCAGTAGATCGGCTCGGTCGAACCGGTGCCGCCCGGCACAATGACCCACAATCCTTCCGGCAGCACCGTCTCCGGCTTCGCCCCGAAGAGCGTGTTGAATTCGGAGTCAATGATGGCGTAGGGATCAACCTGGTACATCTCGGCGATCTCGGCGATCGTCTGCATCCCCTGCACATGGTGATAGACGCCATCCACCGGCAGAATGTTCAGTTCCAGCCCGATGCGCATGGCGTTGACGTAGAAACGGTCGTTCGACCAGATGATCGTCTTCTCGTCCAGCCCAAACCGCGCCGCGATGTCGCGCAGATTGTCGCCCTTCTTCACTCTGTAGGTGATGACTGTGCTGCGCGGGCGTTCGGGGATAATCGTCAGGGGATCGAACTGCCGCGCGATAGTCTCACCGGCCATCGCCACCGTCAGCGGCTTTTCCAGCGCGGCCATGACCGTCTGCGGATCGGCGGTGGGCCGTACCCACTCCACCGGCGGCAGGGTCGGCGTCGGGGGGATGGTGGGCAGCGGGGTGGGATACGCGACGGCAGCGATGCCCAGCACAGGGGAATGCGTGGCAGTCGGCACAACGGGGGCGGGAGTCTGCTCAGGGCGTAGCGCAATGATCACGGCCAGCGCGGTCAACACCAGCGCCCCGGCCACCATCAGCACACTCAGGCCGCGCCATCCTCGCCCGTCAGACGGCGCGTGCGGCTCACCAGTCATGTTCCAATACTCTCCGCGCTTCGCTCTTCACGAACCCCTACCGTACCAATACACCTTCAGCGGGCGGGATAGTACCGTACCAGGTGTTGTTTGACAATGAACCAGCACATGGACAGCCGACACAATATGAGCTTCTGCCCTACTCAGATACCAGCTTCTTTCACACGGCAGGCGGGCGCTTCCTCGCAGCAGTGCCGACCAACTCCTGAAGTCTGCTCAGGTCTGCCTGTTCGGCCAGAACCAGCAGATTATCGCCTTCCTCAAGCACCGTATTTCCGCGCGGCACGATAAATTCAGTACCGCGCCGGATCAGCACGATCAGGGTGGTCTCTGGCAGGTCTTCCAGATCAAGAATACGCTTGTGTGCAGCTTTTGCTCCTGGCTGAATGATCAATTCCAGCAGATTACTTTGGATAGAGCCTGTGGGGACAAAGGTGATGGGGTACGCCGGTTTGCTGACAACTGGAGCATCAACATGCAACAGACGGGCCATGTAAGGGAGAGTCACTCCCTGGATCAGCGCTGATGTCAGGACAATGAAGAACACCAGGTTGAAAATGTCGCTTGACTCTTCGAGTCCTGCCAGCAAGGGGAAAGTCGCCAGGACGATCGGCGCGGCACCGCGCAACCCCACCCACGAGACGAAACCTTTCTCCCTCATGTCCATTTTCGTGACCCAGCCCAATGTGGCACAGACTGCCACCGGTCGCGCAATCAAGATCAGGGCAGCAGAAATCAGCAAGGCCTGGGGAGCAACAGGTACCAACCGCGAAGGGAAGACCAGGAGGCCAAGGGTGAGAAACATGACAATCTGCATCAACCAGGCCAGACCAGCGTGAAATTCTGTCAGGCTGCGCTTATGAATGAAGACACGATTGCCAGCCACCACACCGGCCAGATATACAGCCAGGAAACCATTACCTCCCAGGACGCTTGTCGCGCCATAGGTCAATAGCACCAGGGCGATCGTGGTCACCGGATACAGCCCGTCGTACTCCAGGGAAATACGGTTGAGCACGAAAGTGATACCGCGCCCCATGACGACCCCAAGAGCTACGCCCAGAGTCATCTGTTGGGCAAACATCAGCACCAGGTCCAACACTGATGCGGCGGGGTCTTGCATCAGGCGGATCATGCCCAGAGTAAGGAAAACGGCCATCGGGTCGTTGCTGCCGGACTCAAACTCCAGCAGCGGGCGCAGGTTGCCGCGCAGCCCGACCCCCTTGCCGCGCAGTACGGCGAACACCGCCGCTGCGTCGGTGGAAGACACAATGGCCCCTAACAACAAGGCCTGATTTAGCGAGAAGTCGAGCACCCACAGCGCGAATCCAGCAACCAACAGAGCGCTGACCAATACGCCCGCAGTTGCCAGCACTACTCCCATAAGCACGATCGGACGAATCTCGTCCAGATCGGTTTCCAGTCCACCGGAAAAAAGAATGAACGATAACGCTGTAACGCCCAGGAGCTGTGCGAGCCAGGGATCGTCAAAGTAGATACCGCCAGGGCCTTCCGAACCCATGAGCATGCCGATTGCCAGGAAGAGTAACAGCGCGGGGACACCAAGGCGCGAAGAGACCTTACTGGCCAGAATGCTCACTACCAAGGTCAGTGCTACAGACACCAGGATATACTCAGCTGCAAGCGCCATGCACACCTCTCTGATCCGCCATCGCCCTCCCCAATGAGCATAGCCTAGCTAGAGCGAGTCCGCACAGAAAGGGTTCGGGACCCCGTTACCCCATATGTGGTGCCCTGGCATTTACCCCACGAGAACACGTACCCCTTGTGCTCGGCAGCCACAGCGCGCGGGTCAGGTAACGCCAGGAGGTTCGGGTGCATTTCGGCTCAGGGGCAGTGGTTTTGAACTGCAGAGCCGCAGAGGAGAGAGACATCAAGAACTCTGTGTCTTCCTCTGCGGACTCTGTGCTCTCTGTGGTGAACTCCGCCCCAAACTAGAAATGCACCCAGGAGGCTCTGGCCGATTGCCACTGCAGGCACTTAGTGCTATAGTGCCAGCATCTTGTGGCAGTCTCTCCGACCAGAAGCCTATGGACGCGCGAGAACTCTATCGCCAGGGCGTGATCGCCATCCGCGATCACAAAGACCTCGCCCGCGGGCGGGAACTGCTGATACAGTCGCTCAAGCTCGACCCGCGCAACGACATGGCCTGGCTGTGGCTGACTCACACCACCACTGATCTGGCCAAACGTCTGGAACTGGTGGAGCGGGCGCTCAGGATCAACCCCGCCAACGAAGCCGCCCTGAAGCTGAAAGCCCGCCTGCAATCCGCCGGGCAGCCGCCAGAACCTGCATCACCCCCTCCTGCTCCTGCGCCGGATAGCTCTGCGGCGGCGCTGGGCGAGACAGAGCCGCCCACACTGCCAGCGGCACCTGTGGCAGAGATACCGTCCGCCCTCGCCCTGTCAGCAAGCCAGGCGGCTGCGGCCCCGGCGACGCCATCCGTCATTCAGCCGCTGAAGCGCAAGACCATAGACGAGCCGGTCACTCCTGCCGAGCGTGAGCGCATCGCCCTGTTGATGGATCGTGCCGAAGCGTATCAACAAGGCGGCGACATCGAACAGGCCATTGCCCTGTGGGTCGAGGTGCTGTCCATTCGCGTCGATCACGAACTGGCGCTGCGTAATGCAGCGGGGCATCTGTGGAAGCTACAGTACTGGGACGACGCCAGAGAACTGATTCAGCGCGCCATTGACGCCGGTACGCGCGTACCCACCGTCTACCTGACCGCCATAGACATGGCCGAACGGCGCGGCGACGCTGGCTGGAGCGCCGATCTGCGCGAGAAAGTGGCGACGCTCCCCACCCCCGACGAAGCGCTCGTCGTCAAAGTAGCCGATTACTACCTGGGACGCGGTGACGCGAACACCGCGCGGCGCTTCCTGGAACAGGCCCTGGAGGCGCATCCCGACATGCCCGCCGCGCTGATCAAGCTGGGCGACATGGCGCGCGATGCCGGAGACAGTATCGAGGCCACTCGCCTGTACGAACGCGCGGCGCGGGCCAAAGCGCCCGGCAAGGTGCGCAAAGAAGTTGATAAGAAACTGCGCACCGCTCTCCCCGTCCTCACCGACCGCGAGCGCGGCAACGTCTGGCTGGCAGTGCGCGAAGCATTGGGAATAGCAGGGCTGTTCCTGCTCCTGGGCTGGCAGGACGCACGCCTCGACCTGCTGGCGCTGGGGCCACGACGCTGGCTGGGCGTGCTGATCAGCCTGGCGGCCTTGTGGTACCTGTTTCGCCGCGATCTGAGCGGTGTACAGGGCGAACTGCGCCATGCCGAGTACTGGACGGTGCTGCCCTGCCTGGCGCTCTCTTACGTGGCGCTGTGGCTGCGCAGCCTGCGCTGGCGCGTCCTGCTCGGCTATCGCATCGCGCCGGCGCACAGTTTTCACATCCTGAACGTCAGCTACTTCATCAACGGCGTGCTGCCGTTGCGAGTGGGGGAACTGGTGCGCGCGGCACTGACGGCCCGCCTCGATCCGCCCGTGCCAGTGCTCACCGCGCTGAGCACGATCGTGGTCGAGCGGTTGCTCGACACGCTGACGGTGTTCGCCCTGGTGGGGCTGGTGCTGGTCATGCTGCCCACCGGCCTGGAGATCGGCTACGCTGGCCTGGCGCTCGGCGTCGGCGCGGGGGTGGGGGTGATCGCGCTGGCGGTGATCGCGGCACGCCCCGCCTGGGCCTACCGACTGCTCGACCTGCTGGCCCGCTGGATGCCCCCGTTGCGCCGTCCAGCGGTGCGCCGCTGGCTCGACAGCGCGCTGGCGGGCGTACAGCCGCTGGCATCGGTGCGGGCGCTGGCGCTGGTGGTGTGGTGGACAGCGACGGGCTGGGCGATGTCCGTGATAGCCAGCTACGCGCTGCTCTATGCCATCTTCGACACCCCTACCTGGACAGCGGCGATGGCCCTGGTGGCGCTGGCTTCCTTCGCCATTGCCGTGCCCGCCGTGCCCGGCAACCTGGGGCCGTTCGAGGCGGCGGTAGTCTTTGGGCTGGCCAGCGCCGGTCTGGTGGACGAGCCGACGGCTGCGCCAGCGGTGGCCTTTGCGTTGCTGTTGCACGTGGTGAACCTGTTCACCTATATTTCTGCCGGGCTGGTGGGGTTGTGGGCGGAAGGCGTCAGCCTGGGCGAGGTGACGCGCGTGGCCGGGACGTTGCGCGCGCGTCCACAACCCGTCGAAAGTGACACACTGACCGAGAGACTATGACCGACACTCCCCTTCCTGTGGATATGAGCAATCGCCCGCTGCGTATCCTGGCGGCGCTGCAATATTACCTGCCGCACCGGACGGGCGTGCCCATTCATGTGCAGCGCGTGGCCGAGGCCCTGGTACAGCGCGGCCATCAGGTGACGATCCTGACGGCGCGCCATTCGATCGAACTGCCGCGTGACGAGACGATCAACGGCGTGCGTATCGTGCGCCTGTGGGCGCCTATTCGCGTGAGCCGGGGCATGATCATGCCCGCCTATCCCTGGGCGGCGTGGGGGCTGATCCGCGTACACGATGTGGTCTGGTTGCACACGCCCATGCTGGAAACGTCGCTGATGGCTTTCCTGACGCGGCTGGCGGGCAAGCAACTGATCGCCACTCATCACGGCGATCTGATCCTGCCGCCGGGACTGTTCAACCGCTTCGTGCGCTGGTTCACCTTCATGAACTATCGCTTCATGGCCAAACGGGCGGCGCGGCTGATCGCCTACAGTCACGACTACGCCGATCACAGCTACTATCTCAAGCCCTTTCGCGACCGCGTCTCTGTGATCTACCCGCCCATCGAAGTCCCGGAGCCGGACCCGGCACGTGTCGCCGAGTTGCGCGCGCGCTGGCAGAACAGCGGCGGGCCGGTGATCGGCTATGCCGGGCGCTTCGTGCAGGAGAAGCGGCCCGACCTGCTCATCCGCGCCCTGGAAGTGATCAATCAGACCTTCCCGCAGACGCGCGTTGTCTTTGCGGGCGAGTACGACATTCCCTACGAAGACACCTGGGAACGCAATCAGGCGCTGGTGCAGCGTTACCGCGACCAACTCATCTTTTTGGGACAACTGAGCAGCATGCAGGCGATGGCGAACTTCTACGCTGCCTGTGACGTGCTGGTGATGCCCAGCGATACCGAGTGCTTCGCGCTGGTGCAGGTGGAGGCCATGTTGTGCGGCACACCAGTGGTGATGACGGACACGCCCGGCGGGCGCGTGCCGGTCACCGTGACGGGCATGGGGGCCATCGTCCCGCGCGGCGACTGGCGGGCCATCGGCGAGGCGGTGGTAGACATCCTGCAGCATCGCGAGCGCTACGTCAAACCGCGCGAGGTCATCGCCCGCGCCTTCAGCCTGGAAGAGACGGTGAACCGCTACGAAAAACACCTGCGCCGCGCCGCGACCATACCGGGGTGGAAGTAGCTGGAGACCGGGGCATGACCAGACAGCGCGGCGGCTATACGCTCCAACCGTTTCCCCTTTCCCGGCGGGTGGTGATTGATGCTGCGCGGCTGGGCCAGGGACGCCCCCTCATTCACGGTCTGATCGAGGTGGACGTGACCGAAGCGCGGCGGCGGCTGCATCAGCACGCGGCGCGCAGCGGCGAGCCGCTCTCTTT
>DDBP01000363.1 GCA_002332795.1 Anaerolineales bacterium UBA2029
GCATAACACGCTCTAGCCCTGTCCGCCCATGCCCATCCAGGCAGGACGCTGACGGAACGTCTACGGCGCTTTAACGCTTTTCTAGCACTGATGGTTTACAGTGAGGGTGTAACGCTCGATCTGTCACAGGTCACGCCGTTGTGTCAGGAGTTTATTGGGAGGTAGACCGATGACCCGTTTGTCCCGTTGGGATCCGCTGCGCGAGATGATCACCATGCGTCAGGCCGTTGACCGGATGCTCGACGAAGCCTTCGCCCGCGGCACAGAGACGCGCGGCACCGGCGCGTGGCTGCTGCCTATGGACGCCTACATCACCGACGAAGCGATCGTCATCCGCGCCGACGTACCGGGCTTGAAGCCCGAAGAAATTGATATCACCCTGGAAGGCGACACGCTCACCATCCGCGGCGAGATCAAGCGCGAGGAAGAGAATCAGCGCAAGTACGTGTTGCTGGAACGTCCCACCGGCAAGTTCGAGCGCACGCTGACCATCAACACGCCGATCGATCACGATCGCGTGGAAGCCACCTTCAAGGATGGCGTGCTGACGCTCACCCTGCCCAAAGCCGAGGCCGTCAAGCCGCGGCAGATCACGGTCAAAGCCGGCTAGCGGCATCTCCAGGCCCATCCTCCACTGAGTGCGCCCGTCTTTCCTGACGGGCGCATCTCATTGCGGGGCAGGGAGCGATCCGCGGAGATGCAGAGAACACAGAGAGTGAACCTGAGCCGTGTTGCCTTGCGCCCTTCCCCGCGATCTCGGTACCTCGGCGATGACCCCCGTCCCCCGATCTGCTCGCGCTGTCCTTGCGGCCCCAAGCTTTGTACAATGGTAGCTGTGCGACCGACCGCCTGACCGGAGGTGGACCATGCGACGACTACTGCCCCTGCCGTTGATCCTGGCCGCGCTGATGCTGGCCCTGGCCGCATGCGGTGGCGACGAGCAGCCCCAGCGCCCCACTGACACGCCGCCTCCAACGGCCACAGAGACCCCTCCTCCCAGCGCCACCCCATCCCCCAAGATTCCGCTGACCGCAGCGGTCCCAGAAGCGGCCCTGCTGCGCGTGATGAACGCCAGCGCGGTCGCCCGTCTCACCGTGACGCTGGATGGTGTGGAAATCGCGCGGTCTTTCCGGCCCGGCATGTATCACAGCGCGCCGGAAAGGGTGCGCGCGGGTCAGTACCGGTTGGCCGCTGTCACCCCTGGGCAGGAGAGTCCTTCCCCTCTGCTCGAAGAAACGGTGACATTCGAAGCGGACGTCTCGTATGTAGCGGTGCTGGCGGGTGATGCCGACGAGCTGCGCCTGATCGTCGTCCGCGAAGACCTGTCGCCGCTGCCGCAGGCGACCGCCCGCCTGCACGTGATCCAGGCACTACCTCAGCCCGGACCGCTCGCCATACAGGACGCGGGGCGCACCCTCATCGCCGGGCTGGACTTCGGCGCACAGAGCGATCCCGTCACCCTGCCAGAAGGCGATCATCCCCTGACGCTGCTGACCGCCGATGGTACCCCCTTGGGCGAAGTGCCGTTCTACGGCATGGCTCGCTACGCCTATACGGTCGTGTTGCACCCCGATCCGGATAGCGGTTCGCCTGCCGCCATTGCGCTGCGCAGCCGCGTGGAAGACGTGGCACAGATACGGGTGATGCACGCCTCGCCCGACCTGCCGCCAGTGGACGTCTGGCTGGATGGGGAACTGCTCGCCGCCAACCTGCCCTTTGGCGAGGCCAGCGCCTGGGTGACCCAACGCGCAGGTAGCCATCAACTGCAATTGCGCCCCGCCGATCAGCCGGAC
Source organism: Anaerolineales bacterium UBA2029 (assembly GCA_002332795.1). Taxonomy (GTDB): domain Bacteria; phylum Chloroflexota; class Anaerolineae; order Aggregatilineales; family Aggregatilineaceae; genus UBA2029. The sequence goes on from DDBP01000363.1 coordinate 1,794, forward strand.
GCCGGGCCATACCTCTACAAGCAGGTGGCCCTGCAGGCCGATCAGGCGGTCACGCTGATCATCCTGGACACGCGCGACCGTCTGCGCATCGCTAATGTGGACGAAGACCTCAGCCCGACGCCGACCAACGCGGCCTGGCTGGTGCTGGTCAATGCCGCCGTCGGCGCGCCTCAGGTGACCGTCAGCACTTTTGGCGGCACGCTGCCCGATGTCCGCCCCATCCCCTTCGGGCAGGCGACCCATCCGCTGCCTTTCGCCACCGGAAGCAGCGGCTTCGTCTTCGAGACCGGCCCCGCAGCCGCCCCGCGCGAGGTAGGCCGTCTGCTGGAACGGCCCTGGGAGCCGGGCATTGCCTACGCGGTCGTCGTCACCGGCGCGCCCGACGTGTCAGCCGTCGTCCTGGAAACCGAAGTGGGCATCGGCGACACGGTGCTTGCGCCAGAGGGAGTCATCCCGCTGGCAGGTGCTCCGCCCGCGCTCTCCGGCTGGGGGCCAGGCGCGAACGTGTTCGCCATGCGGGTCGTGCACGCCCTGTCGGATAGCACGCCGATTGACTTCCTGGCCGACGACGCACCCATCTTCGAGACGATCCCGGCGGGCACGGCGACCGCGTATCACGAGTTCGTCACTCCTCCGCGCCGCCTGTCCGTGCGCGTGGCGGGCAGCCAACTGCTGCTCGCCGAGGAAGAAGTGACGCTCCCGGTGATACCGGAAGGTACGTACCTGACGGTTTTCGTCTATCGCGACGGGGCGAGCGTACGCCTGCTGCTGGCCTCGGATAACCCGCTGCAGCTCCCCGACGGCTACGCGCTTCTGCGCGTCCTACACGCCGTGCCGGGCCGTCCGGCGCTGCGCGTCGAGCGCCTGGAGAATGCCCCTGCGTCGGCGGTCGTCACACCCGCGTCCGGTGAGCCAGTCGGCGGTACGTCGCCCCAGGCCATCCTGGCCGATATGGTGATCTTCGGGCAGGCCAGCGACCCGGTGCTCACGCCAGCGGGCGCGGCCATCGTACACGTGATGGAGCGCGTCTCGCTCGATCCGGCAGGCGATTTCACTTTCACACTCGCGCCACGCACCACCTACGACCTGTTGCTGTTGCCCGCCGACACCCCGCCAGGAGTACGGGCGGTGCTCGTCGCGCACGAGGGCTGAACATTTCTCATCACAGAGAGCGCAGGGGGCACGGCATCGGTCTCTGTGTCTGCTCTGCGTTCTCTGTGTCCCTCTGCGGTTCCCCACGCTTGCCAGGCCGCCCCCTCATGCTATAATCGCCGCACTCAGGCGACTGCGGGCGCTCTCGTCGCGCGCCCCGCCCTTGAGGAGCGAACACGTGAGAATCTTCGTCACCGGAGCGGGAGGCTTTGCAGGTGGCCATCTGGTCCAGCACCTGCTGCGCCAACCCGACCTGCGTCCCAGCGACATCGTCGCCGGCGTCTTGCAGCCCGCCGGACACAATCCGGCGCTTGACCGGCTGGACATTGTGCAGCGTCAGCTTGACTTGCGCGACGCCGGGGCAGTCCATGCGCTCATCGCCGACATCCGGCCCGACCTGATCTTTCACCTGGCCGCCCTGGCCGACGTGGCGCAGTCCTTCAAAGACCCCTGGGGCACGCTGGCCAACAACATTCACGCCCAGGTCAACCTGCTGGAAGCCTGTCGTCAGCTTGTCCCCAACGCCCGGATCGTCGTCATCAGCTCGGCGGAGATATACGGCGCGGCGCGCGGCGACGCTCCGCTCGACGAGTCCGTGCCCTTCGCCCCGGCCAACCCCTACAGCGTCAGCAAGGTGACGCAGGACATGCTCGGCCTGCAATATTTCCTGTCCTACCGGCTGCCCATCGTGCGCGCCCGCCCCTTCAACCACATTGGCCCCGGCCAGGGCAGCGGTTTTGTGGCGGCGGATTTCGCCAGTCAAATCGCCGCCATCGAGGCTGGACAACGCGCGCCCGTCATGTTCGTCGGCAACCTGGACGCCGAGCGCGACTTCACCGATGTGCGCGATGTGGTGCGCGCCTATCTGTTGCTGGCCCAGCATGGCGAGCCGGGCGAAGCCTACAACGTCTGCAGCGGGCAGGGCTACAGCATCCAGTACCTGCTCGACACACTGCTGAGCTACAGCACTGTCCCCATTGAAGTCCGCCAGGACCCGGCCCGCATGCGCCCATCGGACGTGCCGCGGCGGGTCGGCGACGCGACCAAACTGCGCGCTCGCACCGGCTGGACGCCACAGATTCCCTTCGAACAGAGTCTGCTGGACACCCTTAACGACTGGCGCGCCCGTCTCGGTCTACCGCCGCGCGGCGCGCATTCCGCAGGAGCAGAGTCACCATGAGCAAACGCGCACTGATCACCGGCATCACCGGTCAGGATGGGTCTTATCTGGCCGAATTCCTGCTCGAAAAGGGGTACGAGGTTTTCGGCCTGGTGCGGCGTACCAGCACCGTCAACTTCAGCCGCATCGAGCACATCCAGGATCGGCTACACCTCATCCCCGGCGATATGCTCGATCAGACTTCCCTGCAACTGGCCCTGCAGGAGTGTCAGCCCCACGAAGTCTACAACCTGGCCGCGCAGAGCTTCGTGCAGACGTCCTGGACACAGCCGGTCTTCACGGGCGACGTGACCGCGCTGGGCGTCACCCGCCTGCTGGACGCCATCCGCCATGTAGACCCCTCGATTCGCTTCTACCAGGCATCGAGCAGCGAGATGTTCGGCAAGGTGCGCGAAGTGCCGCAGCGCGAGACGACGCCTTTCTACCCGCGCAGTCCCTACGGCGTGGCCAAGGTCTATGGACACTGGATCACCGTCAACTATCGCGAGAGCTACGGTCTGCATGCCACCAGCGGCATCCTCTTCAACCACGAAAGTCCCCGCCGCGGCATCGAGTTCGTCACGCGCAAGGTCACCTACAACGTCGCCCGCATCAAGCTGGGCCTGGCCAACGAACTGCGCCTGGGCAACCTGGACGCCCGCCGCGACTGGGGCTATGCCGGCGACTATGTGCGCGCCATGTGGATGATGCTCCAGCAGGACACGCCCGACGACTACGTGATCGCCACTGGCGAAACGCACTCGGTCGAGGAGCTGGTGACGGTCGCCTTCGAATACGTCGGCCTGGACTGGCGCGACTATGTGGTGCAGGACCCGCGCTTCATGCGCCCCGCCGAAGTAGACCTGTTGGTCGGCGATGCGTCGAAGGCCAGGCGTGTGCTAGGCTGGGAGCCGAAGATCACCTTCAAAGAACTGATTCAGATGATGGTAGACGCCGACCTGGAATTGCTCAAGTCCGGCGGACAGGCGACGTAGGAGTTGACAGTGATCAGTTGTCAGTGATCAGTTGTCGGGGTCTCAGTCATGGCAGTCTCTTTGTCCAACCATCCGCCGCGCCCAGGTCTTCAAGGGCGGACAGGGCT